>JAEUMT010000062.1 GCA_016791365.1 Hyphomonadaceae bacterium
CGACCCAGGCGGTGCCCTGGAAGACTCCCCACGGCAGGGCGACGAACGCCGCGAGCGAACCGAGCTTGAACGCGATCAGCGCCACGAAGATTTGCAGGGCGAGGACGAAGAAGCCCAGCATCACGAACACGGCCGCGAAGAAGATGGTCAAGAGCGAGATTGTGTCGAACAGAAGGTTCATGCCTTCGGCGAGCGCGACCGTGCGGCCGAAAAGTTCGATGCCGATGCCGCCGATGCGTGCGGGATTGTGCAGGTCCGCCATCGTGAGACCGCCGCCGCCGGCTTGCAGGCCCAGCATCGCGCCCGAGCGATGGATCACTGTCGAGAGCATGTCCCAATTGTTCACCAACCACGCAAACAAGCCGATGAACAAAACTTTCCGAAACATCGGCGCGACCGGGTTGTCATGGCCCAGCGCCCATTGCGCGCCCGTCAGCACGATCGAAATGACGATCAGCGTGTTCAAGACGAAATTCACGTCGCCCTGGATCAGACCGAAGCCGGATGAGGCGACGGCCAGAAACTGGCTCAGGAACGAATTGACGCTGGACGTGTCCATGACGGCCGGCCTCAGTTCTCAAACGCCGATTGCGCCGGCGCGGGCGTATTGGTGCGCTCCGTCGGGAAGGCGCGGCGCTGCACTTCGCGGGCGCGCTCTTCACGCGCGATCCGCTCCATGCGTTCGGTTTGCAGCGCGCGGCCCTGCGCCACGAGCAGCGTCTGTATCTCCGCGAGTTGCGAAGCCTGGATGCCGAGCAATTGGTTGCCGGCCTGGATTGCGCTCGTTTGCCCTTCGGCGCTGGACGACGACGAAAGCGCACGGTCGATGCGGCCTTGCGTTTGCTCGATGGCGCGGACGGCGCGGGCTTCCGCCTCCATCGCCCGTTCAACACTGGCGCGGCTTTGCCGCAACCATTGATCGGATTGGCCCAACACCTGATCGAGATCGAAATTCTCATAGGTCTCGGGGTAAAGCGCGCGGATGTCCTCGCCGATGCTCTGGGCCTGAAACGCCAAGCCTTGCGCGGCGTCGAACAGCGCGCGGGCTTCGCCAATGGATTGCGATAGCTCGGGCGAAAGCTGCAACGGATTCTGTTGCAGCATCGCCGCGGCTTGCTCGATCTGTTGCACCTGGTTGGAAATCTGTTCGACCATGTGCCCGACCTGAATGATCGATTGCGCGAGGTTGCCCGGATCGATGACGACCCATTGCGCCCGCGCTGGCGGTGCGGTCGCCACCAGTACGGCCGCGAGCGCGGCGGTCGCCATGATCTTTGCGAGTTTCATTGCAGTCCTCCTTATTCAGCGGCCACGGTGAGCGGCCGCGCGATGATGGTTTGTGATTGGGCGTTGAAGCGCCGCACGGCGTTCGCGGCATCTCCGAGCCCCCGCGCGTCAAGCCAAGCGGCGGCGAAGCCTTGCGCGCCAGCGCTGGCGAGTACGCGATCGATGAGCGCGTGATCCTCCGGCCGCGACGCGCCGACGAAAGCGAGCGTCGCCGGGCCAAGCCCCAGCTCGAACAGGCGGCAGCCGTCGCGAGCAACGAGGTAGTAGTCACGCTTCGGCGTCGCGTTGCCGATCAGCGCAATTTGACGCCCATTGAGCCCCAGCCTCTCATAGAAGCTGCGCGAACGTGGTTCGCGGGCGCGGTCGTTCGGCAAGAACACCCGCGTCAGGCACGCTTCAATGATGGTCGACGCGATCGGGCTAGCTTCGACATCGGCCAGCTCTTGGCTGGCGAAGACCACGGCGACGTTCTTCTTGCGCAGCGTCTTCAGCCAATCTTGCACCTGCGCGGCGAAGAAGGCGTCCTTGAGGAAGAGCCAAGCTTCGTCCAGCACCAGCAAAGTCGGGGCGCCGGTGAAGCGGCGTTCGAGCACATGGAAGAGCGCCGACAGCACAGCGCTCGCCGCCAGCGGCCGGCGCATGAGATCGTCCATCTCGAAAGCTTGGACGGCGCCATAGCCGAGCGAGCTGCGGTCGTGATCGAGCAAACGGCCGTGCGGACCAGCGTGCGTGAACGGCTGGAGCGCCGCGCGGACGGAGGCGTCCTGCACCAGCGCCATATATAAAGTGAGAGTGCGATCTTCCTGCGGGCGCTGACCCAGCACTTCGAGCGTACGCCAGAGTTCGGCGCGCAGCTCGGGCGTGACCGCGACATTCGCGCTGGCGATCAGGCCCGCGATCCAATCGAGCGCCCAGGCGCGCTCGTCTGGATCGTCTATCCATTCAAGAGGCTGGAGACCGAGCGCGTCGTCTTCTCCCAAGTCGAAGAAATCGCCGCCCATGCCGAGGATCGTCGCGCGTGCGGAACGTCCCTTGTCGAAGAGATAGATTTGCGCGCCATCGTAACGGCGCCATTGCGCGGCGAGCGTGGAGAGCAACACCGATTTGCCCGCACCCGTTGGTCCCACAATCATGCAATGCCCAACATCGCCGGCGTGCAGGTCGAAGCGGAATGGCGTGGCGCCATCCGTCGCCGTCAGCATGAGCGGCGGGCCGTCAAGATGGGCGTTGCGCTCCGGCCCGGCCCATACCGCGCTCGTCGGCAGAAGGTGCGCGAGGCTGGGCGTCAGCAGGATTGGCCGGCGCACATCGGCGTAAGCAGAGCCCGGAAGCGAGCCCAGCCAGGCTTCAATTGCGTTGACGGTTTCGACTTGGCTGACGAAGCCCAAGCCGTCGGCCACTTGTTGAATCTGCCGCACAGTCTCGTCGGCGACGTTTTCGTCTTCTTCCGCAACCGTGATGGTCAGCGTCGCATAGCCCGCGCCAATGGCGTCGGCGCCCAATTCCTGCAACGCCATGTCGGCGTCGGCGGCATGGTTGGCCGCGGCGTTGTCATGCAGCACCGGCTCTTCCTTGAAGAGCGCCGCGCGCAGCATTGCGCCGAGGCCCACGCGCTGCGAGAACCAGCGCTTTCTGATTTTCTCAAGCTCTTTGCGCGCGTCCTCGCGGTCGAGCGGCAGATAGCGCGTCACCCAGCGATAAGCGATCGGCAGCCGGTTGAGCATGTCCAACAGACCGGGTTCTGTATCGGTGACGAAGCTGCGAATCGAGATTACGCGCAGATGCTTCGCGCCCAGCTTTGGCGCGAGCCCGCCCACGAGCGGCGCATCCGGCAAGAGCGCGTCGAGATAGAACGGCGTCGATGGGACGGCGACCCTGTGTTCGCGGTCGGATATGCAATCGTGCAGATAGGTCAGCGTCTCTTCGTCCGAGAGCCAGCGTGCGAGCGGCATCATCACTTCGAGCAGCGCCATGAGCTGATCGGTGCGCTCGACATAGCTTTCAAGGTGGAGGCGATAATCGACGCCGCCTTTGGCGCTTTCCCCGCCCTCGAACAGCATATTTTCGAGTTTGCCTTGGCGCTCTGCTGGCGGGAGCCAGGTGAGCGTCAAGAAATAGCGCGACTCAAAGCGTGCGCCGGCCGTCTCGAACACTTGGCGGCGTTCTTCGTCGATCAGCCAGGAGACCGCATCGGGCCAGCAACTGTCAGGATAACCGGGCGCAGGCCCGCGCCGCGCTTCGACATGCAGGCACCAATTGCTGCCGAAGCGGCGCAGCGCGTTATTGAGACGCGCGGCGACGCCCATCATTTCCGATGGCGTCGCAGAGTCCAAGTCCGGCCCACGGAATTGTAGCGTGCGCTGAAACGCGCCGTCCTTGTTCAAGATGGTTCCCGGCGCGATCAGCGCCGCCCACGGCAGATAGTCGGTGAGCTTGGGGCCGCTTGGTTTGTACGGTCGAAGATCGAGCATCACTTACACCGCGAAATAATGAGGCTTGGCGAGATGGCGCCGCCATGTGTCGAGGAACCAGGGATCGCGTGACGCCGCCCAAGCGGCGGCGCCCTGCAGGACGATCCAGAGCGGAATGCCGAGGAATGGCTGTTGAAGGCCAAGTGCGATCGCCGCGCAGGTCGTCGCGTTGAGGATGGCGAAGCCGCGCGGCACGCCGCCCATGAGTATGGGCCTCGTGAGCGACGTGCGCAGCGGCGCGCTATAGCCTTCGGGCAGCTCGTCCATGCTCAGATGACCGCGCCGCCGGCGAAGCCGAACAGTTCAAGCCCCCAGGTCGCGGCGGCGAACACGCACGCGAGACCAAGACCAGCCCATGCGAGTTTGCGAACGCCCGAGCCGCCGTCGCTGAACGCGATCATGAAGCCGGCCGAGACGATGGCGATGACGCCGACGGCGCGCGCAACCGGGCCGGTGATGGAATCGAGGATCTGTTGCAGCGGTCCTTCCCACGGCATCCCCGAACCCGACGCATAGGCCGGCGCCGCGAACGCCAGCGCGGCGAGCGTCAGCCCCGCGAGCTGGGCAAGATTGGTCTTTCTCATATTTGCTCTCCTTGTTTCTTGGGGCTGACAATGTGCTGGATCGCGCGCTTGCCCCCGGCGCGCGCGATGAAGACAACGAGATCGACGGCGGACGCGATCAGCCTCTTGGGCGGTGCGCTCACGGCCTCCATGCAAAGGTCTTCGAGACGCGCGAGCGCGTCGTCCGCGGAATTGCTGTGCAATGTGAGCAATCCGCCGGGATGGCCCGTATTCCACGCTTTGAGGACTTCCATCGCTGCCGCGTCTCTGACTTCGCCAACCACGATCCGGTCAGGCCGAAGGCGCAGCGTCATTTGCACCAGCTCGCGCATGGTGACGGGCGGATCGCTGCGCTTGGTCAGAAGCTGCACCGCGTTAGCGCTGGAGATTTGCAGCTCAGCGGTATCTTCGAGAATGACGACGCGGGAATCCGCGAACGCCGGTTCCGCCAACAGCGCGTTGAGCAATGTGGTCTTGCCGCTACCTGTGCCGCCCGCGACGACGATGTTTTGCTTTGACGCTACCGCGTCACGCAGCAGCGCAGCTTGCGCGGGCGTGGCGATGCCGTCGCCCACATAATCATCGAGCGTGAAGATGATCGAAGGCCGTTTGCGGATCGCCAGCACGGGCGCTTCCACCAGCGGCGGCAACAGCGCCTGCACCCGCGCGGCGGAATCCGGGAGAATGGTCGCCAGCGCTGGACGATCCTCGCCAACCGTCTCGCCGGCCTCATGCGCCAGCAGACGGATTGCAGTTTCGCGGTCATTGGCGACCAGGCGATGCTCCGTGAGCAAGAGCCCGACGCCGGCGCGATCGATCCAGACGCGGCCGTCAGCGTTGATGAGCACTTCCACCACGTCGGGCGCGGCGAGCGCTTCGGCGATGTTGATGCCGAGCGCCCGCGCCAGAGCCGAACGGCGCCGCGACGAGCCAATGACGTGTGCGGCGGTCATGGGCCGGCCTCCGCGTTCACCGGCTCGGCATGGCCGTTTGCGTCGATCGCAGCGTCTGCACTGGCGATCGAGCGCCCCGGTTGCAGACCTTGTGCGACGAGATCGAGAAAACGTGCAAAGCGGGATTCGGCGCTGGCCGCAGCGCTCTCTACGAGATTGTCATCGATCGGCGGATTGTGTTCGAGCCATACGCGCACGAACACCAACAGAGTTTCCCGCATCTGCGCCTGGTTGCGCTGGAGCTTGTCGATCCGAGTCTCTAGCCGATTGAGCTGCCGCTTTTGCACTTCGCCGGCTTCATTGACGGCAGCGGCCGAGTCCGCCGCGAAACGTGCGCGCACGACTTCGGCTATGATACTGGATTCCGAGCGGCCCTGAGCGCGCGCGGCGCGCGACACCTCGCGGGCGAGTTCGGCTTCAAGATAGGTGCGGATGCCGGTGAGGTTCATGGGCGTTACACTCCGGTCCAGCGCGGCTTGCGCGCAGCGCTCTCGTCGCTCGCAGGAGGCGGATTAGGCGGCGGCACCTGACGCGACCCGTCGGGATTGCGGAAGCCGGCAAGCGCGAGGTCCGAGAGCTTCGGCCCCGGCGGCGAGAACAGATCGCCTTGATTGGCCCCGCTCGTGTGCGGACGACGTTTGGAGCCGGGTTGCGCTTTCGCCGGCGCTTCGAGATAGCCGAGCGGGCGAACGTCGATCCAATCATGCGCGGTCGTGAGCGTGAGGCGCGCGCCCGTCTCTGGCCGCAAGCGCTCGCGGAAACTGCGTTCTTCGTCGAACTTGAGTTTCTTGGCACGGATCGGCTTCAGGCCCGCGACGAAGATCAATTGCTCGTCGCGCGGCAGCGCACGCACGTCCGCCGGCAGCAGCAGCGGACGCCGCTCTTCGCGCTGTGTGGTGGAGCCTTGCGCCCAGCCTAGCAGCGGCCGCGGCTTCTTCTGCGTCTCGCTTTCGCGCACCTCCCACACTTCGCCGGCCATGTCGGCGATGCGTTTGGCAGTGTCGCCGTCGGATGCGGAGAACGCGGTGACGATGGCGCAATTGTCGAGGATGACATTGTCTCTGCCGTAGGCGCGGGTGATGTGATTGAGCGACTGGCAGACGAGGAACGCCTTGACGCCATACCCCGCCATTGCCCCCATCAGGCCCTCAAAGAACTCCATGCGACCGAGCATCGGAAATTCGTCAAGCACCATGACCAGGCGATGCCGCTTGCGCTTGCCGCCGACTTCCGTCTGACTCTCCATCAGCGTGCGCCCGCTCACATCGATGATCGTACGCAAGAGCGGCATGAGGCGCTGCACATCCGAAGACGGCGGTTGCAGATAGAGCGTGACGGGTTTCTCGCCACACATGAGATCGGCGATGCGGAAATCCGATGTGGCCGTGTTGGCCGCAACAAGCGGATCGGCGAACAACCCGAACATGCTTTCGGCCGTCGCCTGCACGCCGGAGCGCATCCGCTCCTCGGCCGAGAGGAAGCTTTCGGCCGCGTGCAACACTTCGGGGTGCACTTCCGGCTGGCCAGTCGTAGGATTCTTCCGGTGCAGCGTGCGCCGCATCTCTTCAGCGGTTTTTGCCATGTCGCGCAGTTTTTCACGCACGACTGCCAACGTTTTGCGTCCCAAGGGCTCCGCGTAGAGGACGTGCAGAATGACCGGCGCGACGAGGTTGGAGGCGCTCCGCAGCCAGAAATCCTTTGTCGCGCGGTCTTCGTTGGCGCCGAACAGAACGTCGGTGAGGTTCTGCGTCCACCGCACTTCATCGGGTCCGCGCGGAATCTCGAACAGCGGATTGAAGCGGATGGAGTCCGCCCGCGTCGGCGCAAAGCGCAGCACCGGTCCAAGCGTCTCGCGGAAACCCGCCGTGCCCGTAAAACCGTGGCGCGGATCGCCGTCGGCGAGCTCGCCCTTCACATCGAGGGCCAGCATCGAGTGCGGCGTCGCCAGCAGTGTCGGCACGACATGGCCGCGGCCTTTGCCGCTGCGCGACGCACCGATCAGGATTTGGTGTTCCGGACCATCGAAGGCGACGATCTCGCCCTCGAACTTGCCGAGCACCGAACCGCTGGGCGCGAACAGGTTGGCGGCTTTCAGATCATCAAACGAGGCCCAAGCATCTTTGCCGAATGGCTTGATATGCAGGCCGCGACGCGCCGCGATAGCAACGATGAAAATCCCGGCGAGGAGGCCGACCAGCACAATAAGGTAGGCCGCAGCAAACGGCTTAGGGTAGGTTTCGCTCCAGCGCGCGGACCAACTGATCACCGCCCACGGTGGATAGATCGCTCGCTCGCCTTCTCCGATGAGAGGTGCGCCAAGTGCGAGCTGACGATTGAACGTGTCGGCCAAAAACTGTGTCGCACACGCCATGCCGGCCACGCCGGCCGCCAATGCACCCCCAACTACAGCAATGTGAGCAATCCGCGGCACGAGCGACGACCTCCGCAGGTAGTCGCAGCAATTCCTCCTCCGCGATTATTGCGGCACAACAGTGCGATTGCCGCGCTATTCATGGCCAGACCGCGAAAATCGCGGCAATCTTGCTCCAAGCTGTTTCAATGTTGGACGCAAGCAGCTCTGCACCCAACACAATCAGCCCGCAATATCCCGGCGCGAGGTCACAATTCCAAACTTGATCCGATCGCCGCCGACGCCGATCGCTTCGAGTTCTCTGCAGAACGACTCCCAGGACACCGCGTTCGCAGCGATATATCTGATGACGTGATCAAACGCTCCCGTAAGCGTGTAACTCGATACGACTTCCTTGGACTGGTGCAGCACGTCATCGAGCCTCGAAACGACAGACATTGGTGCTTCTGCTAACGAGATGCTTGCCCAAACCTCGAACCCGTGGGAACCAAATGCTGGATTGATTAGGGCATGATAACTCAAGATGACCTTTTCGCGTTCGAGGCGACGGACACGTTCGCGGCAGGCGCT
>JAEUMT010000014.1 GCA_016791365.1 Hyphomonadaceae bacterium
GCGCGCGCGGCGTTTGAGGATGGGCGCTGGCGGGGCAAGCATCCGCGCGAAAAGAAGAAGATCATGTTCAAGCTCGCCGAGCTGATGGAGCGTGATCTGGAAGAGCTGGCGTTTCTTGAAACGCTGGATATGGGCAAGCCCGTTCGCGACACGCTGAGCGTCGATATTCCGACGGCGATCAATTCGATCCGCTGGTACGCGGAGGCGCTCGATAAAGTTTACGGCGAAGTGGCGACGACGCCGTCTGATCGTTTGAGCTTTATCGTGCGCGAGCCACTTGGCGTTGTTGGCGCGATCGTGCCGTGGAATTTCCCGCTGCACATGGCGTGCTGGAAAGTGGCGCCGGCGCTGGCGACGGGCAACTCGATCGTGTTGAAGCCGGCCGAGCAATCGCCGTCGACGGCGTTGAAGCTGGGCGAGTTGGCGCTGGAGGCGGGTATTCCGCCGGGCGTGCTCAATGTCGTGCCCGGATTTGGCGATACGGCGGGGCAGGCGCTGGCGCGGCACATGGATGTCGATCTCATCGCGTTCACGGGCTCGGGCGAAGTTGGCCGCAAGCTGATGACCTATGCGGCCGAGAGCAACCTAAAGCGCGTGGCGTTGGAGCTCGGCGGCAAGAGCCCGCAGATCGTGTTTGCCGATGCGGAGGATCTCGACGCGGCGGCGGAGGCGGCGGCATGGGGGATTTTCTTTAATCAGGGCGAGATTTGTAACGCGGCGTCGCGTTTGCTGGTGGAAGCGCCGATCAAGGACGATTTTCTGGATCGTGTGCTGAAACGCTCGAAGCAATACGCGCCGGGTGACCCGCTCGACCCGGCGAGCGTCGCCGGTGCGTTGGTGAGTGAGAGCCAGATGAAACGCGTGCTCGGGTACATCGAGACCGCGCGCAAGGAAGGCGCCAATCTGGCGCTTGGCGGCAAGCGCGTGCGCGAGGAGACCGGCGGATATTACGTCGAGCCGACCGTGTTTCATCGTATGGACAATTCACACACTCTGGCGCGCGAAGAAGTATTCGGGCCGGTGCTGGGTGTGTTGGGCTTCACAGATGAAGACCATGCCGTGAAGATTGCAAACGACACAGTTTATGGACTCGCGTCCGGCTTGTGGACCGCGAACATCTCGCGCGCGCATCGCGTGGCGCGGAAGCTGCGGACGGGACTGGTGTGGATCAATGGCTGGGATGCTTGCGATATCACTGTGCCGTTCGGCGGCGCGAAGCAGTCGGGCTTCGGCCGCGATCGCTCGCTGCATGCGCTTGAGAAATACACCGAACTCAAGGGCATCTCGATCACATATCGGCCTTGAAGGCTATGGATCGCCGGCGTCTCGCCGGCCGGCGCCGGTGTTTGCCGGCGGGACGCCGGCGGTCCATATTGGGCCGTGCCTCTTTCTGATCTCATCGCGCGTGAAACGCAGCGTTATCTCGATATGCATCCGAAGGCTGCCGCCGAGGCGGCGCGGCTGAAGCAGCATTGGCTGTTTGGGGCGCCGTTTCATTGGATGAATGATTGGGCTTCGCCGTCCGCGATGATCGCGGAGGATGGCGAGGGCGCGGTGCTCACCGATATCGACGACAATACGTACGATGACTTCTGCCTTGGCGACACGCCGGGGATGTTTGGGCATGGGCGTCCGGAGATTGCGCGCGCGATTGCCGAGCAGGCGCGGCGCGGGGCGACGTTCATGTTGCCGACGGCGGAGGCGGCGGACGTCGGCGCACTTTTGGCGGAGCGGTTTGGGTTGCCGTTTTGGCAGACGACGTTGTCAGCCTCGGATGCGAACCGCGCGTTGATCCGGTGGGCGCGGGCGGTGACGGGGAAGTCCGTCATCGTGGTGTTCGACGGCTGTTATCACGGCATGGTCGAGGATTGTTTTGTCGAGTTGCGGCATGGGCGGACGCGGCCGGATGCGGGGCTGATCGGCCAAGTGTTCGACATGACGCGCACGACGCGGGCTGTGCCGTTCAATGATGTTGGGGCATTGGAGGCCGCGCTGGCGCAAGGCGATGTTGCGGCGATCCTGGCGGAGCCTGCGATGACCAATTGCGGGATGATCTTGCCGGAGGCGAATTTCTGGAAGCGGGCGCAGGCGCTGGCGAAGAAGGCGGGCGCGCTGCTGGTGCTGGATGAGACGCATACGCTGTCGAGCGGCCCGGGTGGCGCCACGAAGGCGTGGGACTTGGCGCCGGACGCGCTGGTGATCGGCAAGGCGATCGCCGGCGGTTTTCCGGCGGCGGTGTGGGGCGTGAGCGCGGAGCTGGCGGAGAAGATACAACGGAGCGCCGGCGCCTCGCCGGCAAACAATGGTTCGAGTTCTAGCAGTGTTGCCGGCGAGGGCGCCGGCGCTCCAAGAGGGCGCTCTGGAATCGGCACTACGCTTGCCGGCAACGCGATGGGGATCGCGGCGATTGGCGCGACGTTGCGGGAGGTGGCGACGCCAGCGGCTTACGACGTGATGCTTAGGGGCGCCGAGGACTTGGTGGCGAAGCTACGCGCTGTAATCGCGGGGCGTTCGTTGCCTTGGTGCGTCGTGCATGTGGGGGCGCGGGCGGAGATTGTGTTCGCGCCGGCGCCGCCGAAGGATGCGGCGGCGATGCGGCCGGCTTTGGCGCAGAGTGAGCTGAACCATGCGCTGCATCTGTATCTGATCAATCGCGGTGTGCTGATCGCGCCGTTTCACATGATGATGCTGGTTTGCCCGGCCACGACCACGCAACAGATTGACCGGCTCGTCGCGGCGGTTGATAGCTTTGCCGGTGAATTGAGCGCCGACTAATTATGGAGCGCCGGCGCCTCGCCGGCAGCTCTGGTGAAGCGGCGAAAGTGGTTGCCGGCGAGGGCGCTGGCGCTCCATAGGAATGAGCATGACCATCGCCGATCCGAAGGAAGTCAAAGCCTTCCTCGACAAGCATCCTGAGATTCAGTTTTTTGAGATCGTCTTCACCAACATGGCCGGCGTGCCGCGTGGGAAGCGTCTGCGCCGGCATGAGATTGAGGCCGTATATGCGAACGGGCGCTTCCTGCCTGGTTCGATCCTGGTGAATGATATTACGGGACAGGACGTCGAAGCGACGGGGTTGGTCTGGGAAGACGGCGACGCGGATCGTGTGGCGCGGCCGATACCGGGTCGGATCACGCCGGCGCCGTGGCTGGGCGCGGATGTCGCGCAAGTGCCAGTGACGATGTACGAACTGGACGGCAAGCCGCACGATCTCGATCCGCGCCATGTGTTGCAGCGTGTGATCGACCGGTTCGCGGCGGATGGGCTCGTTCCGGTGGTGGCGTGCGAGCTGGAATATTATCTCGTCGACGCGCGGCGGACGGCCTCGGGCAAAATTCAGCTGCCGCCTTCGCCGCTCACCGGCGATCGGGCGACGCAGCATCAAGTTTATGGCCTGCGCGAGGTCGAGGAGGCGTCCGGCTTCCTGCGCGATCTCTGGGCGTCTGCTGATGCGATGGGCATCCCGCTCGAAGGCGCGATCAGCGAATACGCGCCGGGGCAGCTTGAGCTGACTTTGAAGCACCACGCTGACGCGCTGCGCGCCGCTGATGATGCCGTGCTTTACAAGCGTGCAGCCAAAGGCGTGGCGTTGCGGCATGGTTGCGAAGCGACGTTCATGGCCAAGCCGTTTGCCGATCTCGCGGGCTCGGGCATGCACTTGCATGTCAGCGTCAACGACAAAGCGGGCAAGAACATCTTCGCGTCGGACAAGCCGGAAGGTGAGCCGGTGCTCGCGCACGCTGTGGGCGGCATGAAGAAGCTGCTTGGGGATTCGATGGCGATCTATGCGCCGAACGCGAATTCGTATCGGCGCTTTAAGGCGAACTCTTACGCGCCGGTGGCGCCGACATGGGGCGTCAACAACCGCACCGTTTCCTTTCGTGTGCCGGCCGGGGCGCCGAACACGCGTCACATCGAACACCGCGTCGCCGGCGCTGATGCGCATCCGGCCTTGGCGCTGGCCGCGCTGCTTGCTGCAGTGCACCATGGGATCGCCCAGAAAGTCGATCCCGGCCCCGCCATTGTCGGCGACGGCTACGCGCAGGCCGAGGGGGGCGAGAAGATCCCGACCAATTGGTTCGCGGCGACCGACCGGTTCGCGGATTCGGCGCTGCTAGAGGATTATCTGGGCGAGCGGTTCGTGCGGATGTACTCGATTGTGAAGCGGGTCGAGCAGGATCGCTTTCAAAGCATGATCCCGGATATTGATTATGACTGGTATTTGCGTGCTTGTTAGCGGCTGGCTGCACGCGGACATGAGCAGTTGAACGAAAGGCGCAGACTATGGCCAAGGGCAAGTATCTCGGAGGCGCGTCGCGCCGCTCTATTCTCCAGCAATTCGGCGCGGCCGCGGTTGGGATTTCGTTCGCCGGCGGGCTGAGCGCGTGCGGTGGCGGCGGTGGCGGCGGGCCGACCGTCAATTTCTACAACTGGGACACTTATATCGGCCCAACGACGCTGGATGACTTCAAGGAAGCGACCGGCACCAACGTGAATATGAGCTTGTTCGCGACCAACGATGAGTTGTTCGCGCGGCTTCGTGCGGGCAATCCGGGTTTCGATGTGATCGTGCCGTCGAACGAGTTCGTGACGCGTATGAGCCAGGCGCAGATGCTGCAGGAACTGGATCACGCGAAGATTCCAAACATCGCGAACCTGCTGCCGGAATTCCAGGACGCCTCGTTCGATCCGGGCCGCAGATATTCGATGCCGTACACGTGGCTGGTGCTTGGCATCGGCTACAACAAGGACGCGATGCGCGCGAAGGGCATCACGGTCCCGGATTCGTGGAAATATCTCTTCGATGACGCGACGTTCAATCAGAAGATCGCGCTGCTTTCCGAATCGGCGGACCTCATTCGCTTGAGCGCCAAGTATCTCGGTCACTCGGTGAACGGCATTCCGCCGGCGATGCTGACGCAGATCGAGCAAATGCTCATTCGCCAGAAGCCGCGCGTGAAGCAGTTCCATTCCGACAACGGACAGGATTTGCTGGCGTCCGGCGAAGTCGACATCGTGCTCGAATATAATGGCGATATCGCGCAATTGATGGCGTCCGAGGGCGGCGACAAGTTCGACTTTGTCGTTCCGAAGGAGGGCACGCTGATTAATTCGGATTGCTTGTGCATTCCGGTAGGCGCGCCAAACGTCGATGGCGCCCACGCGTTCATCAATTATCTGCTCGACGGCGAAGCCGGGAAAAAGATCACCGAGGAAATTCTCTACCCGACGCCAAACCGCGCGGCGCGCGATCTGATGCCGGATAGCTACAAGAACAATCCCGTGATCTTCCCGTCAGCCGATCTGATCGCGAAGAGTGAGTACGGTGCGTTCGAGGGCGACGAAAAATCGCGCCAATACGAAGAGATATTCACGCGTATCAGCGCGGCCTAAGCCAAACGAGGCGCGAACATGGAACAGACATGGCGACAGGCGAAGGCGGCATTCGCTGCGATTGCTGTACCGCCTATCGCTTGGCTGTTCCTGTTCTTCCTCGTGCCGCTCGCGGTGGTGTGGGGCTATTCGCTGGGCGAGAACACCGGCCCCGTCACGATTGATGTGACGGGTACGTTCGCGAACTACATGCGGGCGGTTGAGCCGCTTTATCTCGAGATTTTTGGCAAGAGCCTCATCGTCGCGGGGCTCACGACCTTGCTTTGCCTGATCGTGGGCTTTCCGGTGGCGCTGGCGATCGCGTTTGCGTCGCCGAAGACGAAGGCATGGCTGCTGTTGCTGATCATGCTGCCGTTCTGGACGAACCTGCTCATTCGCACATTCGCGCTGATCGCGGTGTTGCGCGAAAATGGTTATGTGAACGCCATCCTCGAATGGTTCTGGAACAACGGCAGCGGCGTCATGACGATGGTTGGCCTGCAGCCGCTGGGCGATTTTGAGCCGCTGACTTTGCTTTACAACAATACGGCCGTGGTGATTGGGCTCGTATATGTGCACCTGCCGTTCATGGTGCTGCCGCTCTATTCGGCGCTCGACCGGATGGACCGCTCGCTGATGGAAGCGAGCCTGGATTTGGGCGCGGGACATCTGCGCACGATCTGGTCGGTTGTTGTGCCGCTTGCGGCGCCGGGGATCGCGTCGGGGGTGCTGATCACGTTCATCCCGGCGCTTGGCGCGTATCTGACGCCGGACCTGTTGGGCGGCACCGATAGTCAGATGATCGCCAACGTCATCGAGCGGCAGTTCAAGCGCGCCAACGATTGGCCGTTTGGCGCAGCGCTTTCGTTCCTGCTCATGTATCTGACGTTCATCGCCATCGCCGTGCAGGCGTTCGTCCAACGTAAGAGCGAGCGGAGGGGCTGATGGCGGATCAGGGTCTCACTTCCGTGCCGTTCCTCGGCGGCGGCAAGCGTCCGCCGAAGGAAAAGCCGGGGCCGCTTGAGTATTTGCGCCGCTGGCCGTTGCGCGTGATTGTCGGCGCGACACTGGTGTTTCTCTATTTGCCGCTAATCACTTTGATGGTGTTCAGCTTCAACACCAGCCGGCGCAACGTCGTGTGGCAGGGCTTTACGTTCGACTGGTACGAGAAGGCATTCAACAACGAGTCGTTGCTGCAGGCGTTCGTCAACTCGCTGACGATCGCGTTCTTTTGCACCGTGATTTCGGTCATCCTCGGCGCGCTGTCGGCGGTGATGCTGTGGCGCTTCCGGTTTCCGGGCAAGACGGTTGTTGAAGGCTCGATGGCGCTGCCAATCGTGGTGCCTGAAATTTGCATGGGCGTGGCGATGCTGGTGTTCTTCGCCCGTGTGATGCCATGGCCGATGGGCATGCCGTGGCCGCTGAACCTTGGCGCCATCACGATCGCGCACATCTCGTTTGCTTTTCCGTTTGTCGCGACGGTGGTGCGGGCGCGGCTGGCGTCGTTCAACCGTGAACTGGAAGAGGCGGCCAAGGATTTGGGCGCGAGCGAGTGGCGGACGTTCTGGGACGTGTTGGTGCCGCATATGCAGCCTGGCTTAATTGCGGGCGCGCTGTTGGCCTTTACCTTGTCGCTCGATGATTTCGTCATCACCTTCTTCACGGCTGGACCGGACACGATCACGTTCCCGGTGAAGGTCTATTCGATGCTGCGTTTCTCGGTGACGCCGGAAGTCAACGCCGCATCGACCATTCTGATTGTTGTGACTGTGATCCTGACGGCGGTTGGCCTGCAAATGCAGAACAATGAGCCGAAGGATAAGAAAGCCTGATCCGATGACAGACGCTCAAGTCTCAAACGCTCCGTCCGCCAAGCCGACGCCGCATGTGAAAGAGAATGCGATCATCTCGTTTCAAGGCGTGACCAAGCGCTTCGGCAAGATGGTGGCCGTCGACAACGTGAATCTTGACATTCGCGAGGGCGAGTTTTTTGCGCTGCTCGGACCTTCGGGTTGCGGCAAGACAACATTGCTGCGGATGCTGGCGGGCTTTGAAACGCCGACCGAAGGCAAGATTCTGATCGATGGCAAGGACGTCGCCGCGTTGCCGCCGAACAAGCGGCCGGTGAACATGGTGTTTCAAAGCTATGCCGTGTTTCCGCACATGAAGGTCACGGACAACGTCGCGTACGGTTTGAGGATGGACGGCGTTGACGGCGGTGAGATCAAGAAGCGGGTCGAAGAGGCGCTTGAGCTGGTGAAGCTGGGCGGGCTTGGCGAGCGAATGCCGGATCAGCTTTCGGGTGGTCAGCGGCAGCGTGTGGCCCTGGCGCGCGCTTTGGTGAAGCGGCCGCGGGTGTTGTTATTGGATGAGCCGTTGTCCGCGCTGGATGCGAAACTGCGTGATCAGATGCGCTCGGAGTTGACGAGTTTGCAGGAGAAGGTCGGCATTACCTTCATCATGGTGACGCACGATCAGGACGAAGCGCTGGCGATCGCAACGCGCTGCGCGGTGATGAACCGGGGCGTGCTGACGCAAGTGGCGACGCCGTCCGATCTTTATGAGTTTCCGAATTCGCGTTTCGTGGCGGATTTCGTCGGCAGCGTGAACATGTTCGAAGGCACGCTGGCGGACGATGAGCCGGGACATGCGTTGGTGCGCGCGCCGGAACTCGGCGGGGCAGGCGTTTATCTCGATCATGGCGTGACGGGGGCGCGTGGCTCGACGGTCTGGGTGGCGTTGCGCCCCGAGAAGATCGAGATGCACAAGCGGCCGGAAGGCTCGACGCCGATGAAGATGGAGGACGCGCCACAGGGAACGAACGTGGTGGCGGGCGTCATTCGAGATATCGTCTATCTGGGCAGCGAAACCATTTACGAAGTGGAACTTGAGAGCGGCCGGCGCATTAAGACGTTTCGCTCGAACCTGACGCGTTACGATCAGGAAGATTTTACCTGGGACGAGCCAGTTTGGCTGGCCTGGCACGCCTGTTCGCCAGCGGTGCTCCTATCTTAGATTCATGACCACACAAGACCGTCCCGTACTTGGCGTGATCGCCTGCAATCGCGTTGTCGAAGGGCAATCGGCGCAAGCAGTGATGACGCGCTATCTCGTCTCGGCGTTGAAGTACGCCGATGCAGCTGCGTTATTGGTGCCGGCGATGCCGGAGCTCATGCATGCGAAGGAGATTGCGCCCCGGCTCGACGGCATTTTGCTGACCGGCACGCCGTCCAACCTTGATCCCAAGCGCTACGGACAGATTATTGACGATGCGCCTGGCCCGTTTGATCCGGGCCGCGATGAAACGACGGCGCACCTGATTGATGCGATGATCGAGTTGCAGAAGCCGATCTTCGGCATTTGTCGCGGCTTTCAGGAATTAAACGTTGCGTTCGGCGGCACTTTGCGGCGCGATATGGCCGAGAACCCCGATTTCATTCCGCACCATGCGCCGAGCCAGAAGACGTTTGCCGAGTATTTCGAGCACGTTCACCCCGTCGATTTGATCGAGGGCGGGGTGTTGGAGCGGGCCTACAAGACAGAGTCGCTGGATGTGGTGAGCGTTCACTATCAGGGCGTCGACAAATTGGGGGCTGGCTTGAAGGTCGAAGCGACGGCGCCCGATGGCGTGGTTGAAGCGATTTCGGCTGACGTGAATGGCGCGCAAGTTCTGGCGGTGCAGTGGCACCCGGAATGGAAGGCGCACGAAAATCCGCAGAGCCAAACCTTCTTCAAGCTCTTGGGCAGAGCTCTGCGACGCGAACCGCTCGTCTCCCGCTAGGTCGAGACGAGGGCAATAAGATTGGACGAGGAAACGACAATGGCTGCGCGTAATTACGATATCCCTGAACTGCGTCGACTGGACGTCGCGCACCATCTGCCGGCGCAGGCCAATTATGGCGAGCTGCAGGCGCTGGGTGGCAGCCGCATCATCACGCGGGCGGAAGGCTCGACGATTTATGACGGCGAAGGCAACGCATTGCTCGACGGTATGGCCGGGCTGTGGTGCGTGAATGTCGGCTACGGGCGCGATGAATTGGTGCGCACCGCTACCGAGCAGATGCAGGAACTGCCGTTCTACAACACGTTCTTCAAGACAGCGACGCCGCCCACAGTGATGCTCGCTGCGAAGCTGGCGGGCCTGCTCGGCGGCGATCTGCAGCACGTGTTTTTCAATTCGTCAGGCTCGGAAGCCAACGACACGGTGATGCGTATGGTGCGTCACTATTGGAACGTGTCGGGACAGCCCAAGCGCACGGTCTTCATAAGCCGTCGCAATGCGTATCATGGCTCGACAATGGCGGGCGCCAGCCTGGGTGGGATGAAGGCAATGCATCCGATCGGCGGCCTGCCGATCCCCGGCGTTGAACACGTCGCGCAGCCGTACAAATTCGGCGAAGGTTTCGCCGAGGACGAAGAGACGTTCTATGCGCGCTGCGCGCAAGAGATCGAAGATCGCATCATCGCGGTTGGGCCGGAGAATGTCGCCGCCTTCATCGGCGAGCCGGTGCAGGGCGCTGGCGGCGTGATCATTCCGACTAAGGCGTACTGGCAGCGCGTCGATGCGATCTGCAGGAAGTACGGCATCCTGCTTGTGATCGATGAAGTGATCTGCGGCTTCGGGCGCTTGGGCGAATGGTTCGGTTTTCAGCACTTTGGCGTGGCGCCTGATCTTGTGCCGATGGCGAAGGGATTGTCGTCCGGCTATCTGCCGATCTCGGCGGTGGGCGTCTCGCACAAGATCGTGGAAGTGCTGCGTGAGAAGGGCGGCGACTTCGTTCACGGCTACACGTATTCGGGTCATCCGGTGTCGGCGGCGGTTGCGCTGAAGAACCTTGAGATCATCGAGCGCGAGGGCCTGGTTCAGCGCGTGAAGAACGACATCGGGCCTTACTTCGCGGAAGCGCTGACGCGGCTGACGAGTGATCCGTTGGTTGGCGAAGTGCGTTCATTGGGCCTGATCGGTGCGGTCGAAATCGTGGCGAAGCCTGGCACGAACGAGCGCTTCACCGGCAAGGAAGGCAAAGCAGGGCCGGTGGTGCGTGATGCGTGTATCAAGAATGGCCTGATGGTGCGCGGCATTCGCGATTCCATTGTCATGTGCCCGCCGCTCATCATCACGCGCGACGAGGTTGATCGTATGATCGACATCATTGCGCGGTCGTTGCGCGAGGTTGAGCCTGTGTTGCGGGCGTTGAAGGCGGACGACTAGGGCCGCGGCGCGGAATCGTTTGCCGTCAAACCGGTTCGGCCAAGCAGACCCATGCCGTCGGCGATGTCATCGGCGATGGCTTTTCGCAGCGCGGCGACGTCGCCGGCTTTGATCGCGTCGAGCGCGTGCTGATGGCTGTCGTTGAGCTTGGCGCCCGAGACGCGGCCGAATACGACGCGCATGTACGGGCCGAACTGTAGCCACAGCGTCTCGATGAGCTGCGTCAGCGTCTTTTGCGGCTGAACGCGATAGAGCGTGAAATGAAAATCGTAATTCGATTGCATGTATCCCGCTGCGTCACCCTGAGCGATCGCAGCTGAGAGCTTCGCCTCCATCTCACGCAGACGCTCCATGTCCGCGGGCTTTAGGAGCGGGAGCGCCAGGGCGGCGGCTTCCGGCTCAAGGAGCAGGCGGCATCGCAGAAGATCATCGAACCGTTCGCTGGTCATCTCCGGCACGCGCACGCGCCGTTTCGATCGGATGGATACGGCGCCCTCGGCGGACAGCCGCGAAAGCGCGTCGCGGACAGGCGTCTGGCTCACGCCGAGCTCGCCAGCGAGACCGCGTGTTGAGAGTTCGTGGGCAGGCGAAATGTGCCCGGTGACGATGCGTTTGCGCAGTTCAGCGTAAACCGTGGCGTTGAGGCCTTCGTCCCCGCCTTTAAAGTTCAAGATGACACTTTGCTCTTAACCTCATCGAGGTCATGAAAGCACGCGAAATCATCAGGCGGGATACGTTCGCGGCCGGCCTGTGGCAGCTTGACTTGTCCCGGGACAAGCCGGGATAGTGACGTTTACAGGTGACTTATGCGCTCCCGCAGCCTTCTAAAGAAGGTGAATGGGCGCGGTACGCGAGCGGCTCTTCACGGCTGCAATAGCTTCTCAATCGCGCGCCGCCTCGTTGAAAGAACTTCGATTGCGGTTCTCGCGCGTCGTCCCGGCGCAACGCATGGCTGCGTGCGTGAGAACATGTGTGTGTCATGAGTTTTTCGAACTGGATTAAAGAACGCGGGATTGGCGAGATCGAGTGCCTGATTCCCGATTTGAACGGTGTTATTCGCGGGAAAGTCTTCCCGGCGCAGAAATTCCTGCAGAGTGAACGCGATGGATCACTCAGAATTCCGTCGAGCATCTACTTGCTGACAGTCACCGGCGAGTACGCGGACGAGGCCGATGAGGCAATCTCGATGCAGGATCCCGATGTCGTGCTGCGGCCTGATATTGAGACGATCTGTGTCGCGCCGGGCTACAAGACGCCAACCGCGTTCGTGTTCGCGGACACCTACAATACCAATGGTGAACCGTACGACATCGCGCCGCGCTATGTGCTAAAGCGCGTGCTGAAATTGTACGAGGAATTGGGCTTACGGCCCGTGGTCGCGCCGGAGCTCGAATTTTATCTCACCCAGGTGAACACTGATCCGGACCTGCCGCTATTGCCGCCGGCGGGACGCTCGGGGCGCTCGGAAACCTCGCC
Source organism: Hyphomonadaceae bacterium (assembly GCA_016791365.1). GTDB lineage: Bacteria > Pseudomonadota > Alphaproteobacteria > Caulobacterales > Aquidulcibacteraceae > Vitreimonas. The sequence continues at coordinate 12,062 of JAEUMT010000014.1, forward strand.
GCAGCCCTATGGCCTGGAGGCCATCACCGAATACGAGGACTTGATCGAGACGATCTACGAGCACGCGGAAGCGGCGTCGCTGCATCTCGATACGATGATCCACGAAAGCGGCACGGCGCAGCTGGAGATCAACTTCAACCATGGCGATCCTGTGCACGTGTCGGACCAGGTGCTGGTGTTCAAGCGCATCGTCCGCCAGGTCGCGCTGAAGCACGGCGTCTATGCGACGTTCATGGCTAAGCCGATGGAGAACCAGCCTGGCTCGGCGATGCATCTGCATGTGTCACTGGTCGATGCAAAGAAGGGCACGAACCTCTTTGGCACTGATGAGGGTGACGGCATCACTGATACGTTCCGGCATTTCGTTGGCGGTCTGCAAAAATATCTTGGCGAGGTCACGCCGCTGTTCGCGCCGAACGTGAATTCGTTCCGCCGCATGCTTCCGGATTTCTCGGCGCCGATCAATCTGCAGTGGGGCTTTGACAATCGCTCATGTGGTTTGCGCGTGCCGATCGCCCACACGTCAAACAGACGTGTAGAGAACCGGCTGCCAGGCGCTGACGCCAATCCATATTTGGCGATCGCGGCTGTCTTGGTGTGCGGATACATTGGTATCCGCGACAAGATTTCGCCGGCCGCGATGGTTCAAGGCAGCGCTTACAAGCATCCGCGCACATTGCCGCGTACATTGCGCGAAGGTCTCGATCGCTTTGCGAAATGCGCGCCGGTGCGCGAATTGCTCGGTGAGCATTTCTGCATCGCGTTTCACCAGATCAAGGATCATGAGCTCGGCAATTTCGAGGGCGTGATTTCGTCCTGGGAACGCGATCACCTCTTGCTCAAGGTCTGATGTGGGTTTCAATTCTGGCTTAGGCATGGAGCGGTCGTACTATGTCGCGACCGCTAACCCGTTTGCGCGCGGCGAGAAGCTCGAAGGTGAGATCGCGGCGGATGTCGTGGTCATCGGCGGCGGTTACACCGGATTACATGCGGCTTTGAACGCGGCCGAGCGCGGCTTTTCGGTTGCGCTGTTGGAGGCCGGGCAAATTGGATGGGGCGCATCCGGCCGCAATGGCGGGCAGATGATCCCGGGTTGGCGTAAAGGCGTCGCGGATCTGGCGGCGAAGTACGGCAAGACGCGCGCAAAGACATTGTTCGATCTGGCGCTGGAAGCGCGTTCGCTCACCGTGCGGCGCATAGAGCGCCATGCGATTGCGTGCGATTTGCGCTTGGCTGGTCATCTTACGCTCGCGGCGAAGCCCGCCGACTTGAGTTGGATGCACGCCGAGTCGGCCGCGCTTGCGGACGTCGGCTATGACGGCGTGTCTGTGCTGTCCGCCGACGATGCGCGGCTCGCGGTTGATGCGCCTGGCTTTCATGGTGGGTTCTTGGACGCGGGCGGGGGGCATTTGCACCCGCTGAACTACGCGCAGGGGCTGGGCGATGCGGCGCGTGCGGCTGGCGTGCGCTTGTTCGAGCATGCGCGCGTGGTGCGCGTCGATGCAGAGAACGGCGTTGTCGCGCACACGGCGAACGGGAGCGTCCGCGCGCGGTTTGGCGTGTTGGCGTGCGATGCGCTGCTTGGCGATTTGGAGCCGCGGCTCGCGGCCCGGATAATGCCGGTCGCGAATTATCTTGTCGCGACGGCGCCGCTCCCCGGACGGGTCATTCGCGATGATCTGGCCGTCAGCGACAGCCGCTTTGTCGTGAACTATTTCCGCCTGAGCGCCGATGGCCGGCTCATCTTCGGTGGCGGCGAGCGCTACACGCCTGATCCGCCTTCCGACATCGCGGCTTTCGCGCGCAAACATATGGTTGGCGTGTTTCCGCAATTGGCGAACACCCCGATTGAGTATGCTTGGGGCGGCATGGTGTCGATCACCATGTCGCGCCTGCCGCATGTCGGGCGCGTCGGTGATCTCTTTTTCGCGCACGGCTATTCGGGGCAGGGCGTGCTGTTGCCGGCGCTGACGGGGAAGGTGTTGGTCGAGGCGATGGCCGGGACTGCCGAGCGATTTGATGTGCTTGCATCGATTGCCCCGCCGGAGTTTCCGGGTGGCGCCGCTGCGCGTTCGCCACTCTATGTGCTCGGCATGCTTTGGTATGCGCTACGCGACCGGCTTTAGCGCCACGGCTTGCTTTGCCGCCGCTTCGATGAACGCCCAATCGCCGGCTCTGATTTTGTCGGATGGGGCGATCCAGGATCCGCCGACGCAGAGAACGTTTGAAAGCGCAAGATAGTCCGGCGCCTTGGTCGCCGTGATTGATCCTGTGGGACAAAAGCGCGCCGCGGCGAGCGGTGCGCCGATCGATTTGATGGACGCGACGCCGCCAAGTTGTTCTGCAGGGAAGAATTTGAAGCAGGTGTAGCCGAGATCCAGGCCGCGCATGATTTCGCTTGAGGTGGCGACGCCAGGCACGAATGGAATGGCGGCTTTGCGCGCAGCCTTCATGAGTCTTGGCGTGCCGCCCGGCGAGAGCGCGTACTTGGCGCCGGCTTCGATGGCGGCGTTGAGATCGGCCTCGGTCAGCACTGTGCCCGCGCCGACGACCATTTCGGGCGCTTCGGTCGCGACCGCGCGGATCGCATCGAGCGCGGCTGGGGTCCGGAGTGTGATCTCGATGGTGTTGACGCCGCTGGATAGCAGAACGCGCGCGAGAGGAACGGCATGCGCCGCGTCGTCGATGGTGACGACCGGGATCACCGGCGTCAGCGATAGCACCTCGGTGGCGTCTGGGGGCGTGGTCATGCGTTCTGTTTGAGCTTGCCCGGGCGGCTGTTCAAGTGCCGCGCGCGCGGGCGCCGGAATCGAGGACGCCTTCGCGCGTCGGCGTCATGTCGGCGAGATTCCAATCGGCGGCGTTGAATGGCCGGCGCGTCATCTGCTGCACCGGATAACCGCCGACTTCTGTTTCGCTATCGATGATGTGGCCGCGGCCTTCGGCTGAATCTGAAATCACGCGGGTGTCGTTGCGATCGCGGTCCCACGGGCGGGCGCCGGAATTGCGCAGCACATGGCGTTCAACGTCGGCCGCCGGCATGGGTGCGAGGCCTTCCGGCCAAACGGGCGCGCGTCGAACCTGAATGATGCGCGCGCGGCCGGTTGCGTAGCGGCCAAACATGGGGATCGGTTCGCCGATACGATCGACCGCGATGTTGTCACGGCCGAAATATTCAACGTCGCCATGCCCGCCGATCATCATGAACGCCATGTGTTCAGGCGTGGAGGGGCCGCCGCGAAGGACGTTGCCGACAACCGACATCTGGCCCGTCTGGAAAGGGTGATCTCCCCATTCCTCCGCCATCAGGTTGTAGTGAACGGCGCGCTGGCCCGGATTGTAGATGAAGTTGTTGACGATGGCGCCGCGCACGCCGCCTTTGAAAAACGGACTGCGTTCAAGATTGTGCGCGTAAAGGTTTCCGTAGATCAGAATTTCGCTGGTGTTGTCATGAATCAATGAGCCTTTGGAATGCTCAAACTTCGAATGCGTCGAGTTTGCGAGACCTTCCGCGATAATGTTGTTTGAGTAGGTGATCCGGTGCGACGCGCCCGCGCGCCATTCGTCTGGTGTTTCGCCGGTGAACCGTGGTCCGGACGCCGACAGATTTTCGTCCGTGGCCCAGGTGAGCGTGCAGTGATCGACGATGATGTTGTAGGCGCCCTGCGTCGAGAAAGCGTCTTCGTCCCAGCCGCTGTGCAACGCTTGTTCGGCTGAGCCGGGGCGTATGCGAATGTGCTGCATGATCACGTCATGTGTGGCGACATCCATGCCGCCGCGAATGAGCGTGATCCCGGGCGATGGCGCGGTTTGTCCCGCGATGGTGAGAAATGGTTCGCGAACGACGAGCGTGCGGCGTTGAAGATCGATCACGCCGCCAACTTCAAAGACGACTATGCGTGCGCCGGGAGTCTCGAGCGCGGCGCGGAGTGAACCGGGGCCGTCGCTGTTGAGGTTGGTGACGCGGATGATTTGGCCGCCGCGCCCGCCGGCTGTGTAAGCCGCCCAGCCAAGCGCGCCGGGAAAAGCGAGTTGCTGACCTTGAGCGGCGGCGTCCTGGGCCAGCGCCGCGCCTGGGCTGACGATTGCCAGAAAGAGAAGGCACGCGGCTAGGGTGCGGATCATGAAAGCTCCTCCCGGGCCGGTCTTCAGCGCCGGCTCTGTGTTCTGGAAAGCAAATTGACACCGGTTTCCTAAGCGTGCAATCTTTTGCATGAAACGGCGTGAGCCGTGTCGGCGGAATACGGCGTTTGCCGTGTAACGTACGGAAATAACTAGAATAATTAAGCGGGTAGGGTCGTATCGTGCCGGTTTCCGCCGCTTCAGCGGCCGCCATCGCCCAAAACTTCGTCGACGCGCGCCGGACCGCCACGTCGTTGCGCGAGTATCCGGGCCGAATGCCCTCGGACCTGGGCTCGGCGTACGCCATTCAGGATGCCGCCATCGCGCTTTGGGGCGATGACATCGCCGGTTGGAAAATCGGCATGGTGCCTGCCAATCTGCGCGGTGAGCTGGGTGTGGATCGCATCGCTGGCCCGATTTTCGCCCGCCAGGTCGTCCGGGTGTCGGGCGACGAGCGCGTCGATCTTGCGGTGCTTCGGGGCGGTTTTGCCGCGGTCGAGGCCGAGTTCGTTTTGCGCATCGGCCGCGATCAGGACCCAACGCAACGCGTGTGGAGCACGATCGATGCGGCGGAGATGATCGGCGCCGTGCATATCGGCATTGAGCTAGCCGGCAGCCCCTTCGCGGGCATCAATGATCACGGGCCCGCGGTGACGATCTCGGACTTTGGAAATAATTCGGGGCTGGTCGTCGGCGCGGAAGTGAAGGACTGGCGCGACATCGATTGGGCGCGGGCGACCGCGAAGGCGTCGATCGATGCGGTTGACGTCGGTGAGGGCAACGCTGCGATGTTGCCGGGCGGACCGCTGGCGGCGCTGGCGTTCCTGCTGACTCATTGCGCCGAGCGCGGCCGGCCGTTGCGAAAGGGTCATTGGATTTCGAGCGGCGCAGTAACAGGCGTGCACCAGATCGAAGCCGGGCAATCGGCGGAATTTTCATTCGGCGAATTTGGCCGGCTTCGTTGCAGAGCTGTACCAGCGCGCGGCGAACAGACTCCCGCCGCAGCCGGTGTTGCGGTCTAATGCACGTCCGGGGGACGCCATGACGACGCGTCGTTCATTGCTTGTCGGCGGCGCGGCGCTGGGCCTTGGCGCATGCTCGCCGCATATTGATACAGGTGTGCTGACGGCGGTCGATGTTCACCCCACTGATTATCCGACAGTCGAAGCAGTGCGGTGGATTGGCGCTGAGCTTGAGCGTGAAACAGGCGGCAGATTATCGATCCGCGCCTATCCGGGCGGCCAGCTTGGCACCGAAAACGACACGGTCGCGCTCACGCATTTCAATGTTCTGAACTTCTGCCGCGTGACGGCGGCGGCGCTGAACAACACCTTTCCGCTGACGAAGGCGCTGGTGATCCCGTATACGTTTCACAGCGAAGACCATATGCGCCGTTGCGTTGATGGCGCCGTTGGACAGCAAATTCTCGGTAGCTTTGAACGCAAAGGCTTGATCGGCCTGGCGCTTTACGACGGCGGCGCGCGTTCGATGTACAGCGCGCGCAGGCCGGTGCACGAGCCGCGCGACATGCACGGACTTAAAGTGCGAGTGCCGCGGTCAGACATCTTCCTTGAAATGCTGGAAGTGATGGGGGCGAATCCGACGCCGATCCCGTTCGGTGAAGTGTTCACCGGTTTGCAAACGCACTTGATCGATGCGGCTGAGAACAATTGGTCGACGTTTCAATCCACCCGTCAGTACGAGGTGGCGCGCTATTGGTCGCAAACCGAGCATTGTCACTCGCCCGATGTGCTGCTGTTTTCGAAGATTCGTTACGACGCCATGACGCCGCGAGACCGCGACTTGCTGCGCGCGAAGGCGCGCGAGTCCGTTGCCGTGATGCGCGGACTTTGGGATGTGAAGCAAACACATGCGCGCCAGATCGTGCTCGACGCTGGGGTAGAAGCGAACACCGTGGAGCGCGGCGCATTTCTCGCGGCCGTCGAGCCTGTGCGGCGGCGCTACGCGAACGATCCAATCATCGGCGATCTGATGCGCCGAATAGAAAACGAAGCCTGAGTAAACAGGCGGGGAGGACGAATGGCTGCGAAACGCTCGGCGCTGACCGCCGCGTTCGACGTGCTGGCAGGCGTCACGATTGCGATCGGCGCAACGGCGCTGGCGTCGCTCGTGCTGGTGTTGGCGTGGCAGGTGATTGGCCGCTACGTGCTGAACGATTCTCCCAGCTGGACGGAGCCGGTCGCGCTGACGCTAATGAGCGTCTCCGCCTTGTTCGGAGCGGCAATCGCCGTGCGGGCGGAGTCCCACTTTAGTTTTCCGACACTGGTCGAATCGTCACCGCCGCCCGTGCGCGCGGCATTGCGATCCCTGGCGCGGCTCATCGCAGTGCTGTTCGGGGCGGCGCTCGCCTGGTTTGGCTTCTTTCTGATGATCGATAGCTGGGACACGCCGATGGCCGGCGCGCCGGCGCCTGAAGGGCTGAGCTATGCAGGGCTCGCGTTCGGCGGCGCCCTGATTGCGCTGTTCGCGTTCGAGCGGCTGCTCACGGGTCCGCCGGCGAAACCCGTGCACGAGGGCGCATAGATGGAAATCGCGATCCTCTTTGGCGTCTTTGCTCTGTTGCTTGTGGTTGGCGTGCCGATCGCGTTTGCGATCTCGGCGGCGTCGTTGGCGACGGTTGTGTATCTGGGACTGCCACCGGTGGTGGTGGTGCAGCAGGTTTCATCGGGCTTCAACAAGCTCTCGCTGTTGGCGATCCCGCTCTTCATCTTCACCGGCGAATTGATGATGCGCGGCGGCATCTCGGACCGGCTGATTTCGTTGGCCGCTTCACTTGTCGGGCATTTGCGTGGCGGCTTGGGGCAGGTCAGCGTCGTGGCGTCGACCTTATTCGGCGGCGTGTCAGGTTCGGCGCTGGCGGATGTTTCGGCGATTGGACCAACAGTTATCCCGCAGATGGCGAAGCGTGGTTTCAGCAAGGACTACGCCGTCGATGTTACGGTCGCCGCGTCACTGGTCGCGTTGTTGTTGCCGCCTTCGCACAATTTGATTTTGTTCTCCGCCGTGGCTGGCGGCGGCGTTTCGATCGCGGATTTGTTTGCAGCGGGGATCGTGCCGGCATTGTTGTTGGCGGTCGGTGTGATGGGCGCCGCGTATTGGCTTGCGCGCGTGCGCGGCTATCCGACGGAAACGTTTCCCGGGTTCGGGGAAGTGCTGAAACGACTCGTTGCGGCGATACCTGGCTTGTTGATGATCTTTGTGATCTTCGGCGGCATCCGCGCGGGCATTTTCACCGCCGTCGAAAGCAGCGCTATCGCGGTGCTCTACGCGTTGGTGGTGTGCCTGCTGATCTATCGGGCGCTTGGCTGGAAGGATTTCGCCGGGGCGGCCGCGCATGCGGCGCGCTCTTCGGGGGCGGTGTTGTTTGTCATCGGCGCCGCCGGCGCGTTCGGCTGGCTCATCGCCTATCTTCAAATTCCCGGCGCGGTGGTTGAATCGCTCAACGCGCTGACGGATGACAAGAATGTAGCGCTGTTGCTGATGCTCATTTCACTTCTTATCATGGGCACGTTCCTCGATCTCGCGCCGAAGATCATTATCGTGACGCCGATCTTTCTGCCCGTGGCGAAGGCCTACGGCATCGAGCCTATGCATTTCGGCGTGATGATGGTGCTGGCCGGCGGACTGGGGCTGATGATGCCGCCGATTGGCTCGGTGTTGTTCGTGGGTTCCGCGATTGGGGGCATTACGATTACCGAAGCGATGCGTTCGATTTGGCCGTTTTTCTTCGCGGCGCTTGTTGTGTTGTTGTTGGTGACGTTCATCCCGGCGCTGTCGCTGACGCTGCCGGCGCTTTGGCGCTAACGGCGGACGCTTAGATCGGCGGCGAGGAATGCCTCGATGTCGGCGGCGGATGCGAGGCTAAAGTCGCCGGGTATCGTGTGTTTGATGCACGCCGCGCCCAGCGCGAAGCGGATCGCGGCGGCGTCTTCGAAATTCGTGCGCAGCGCGTGGATGAGGCCGGCCGCGAACGCATCCCCGGCGCCGATACGATCAACGATGCCGGTGACATCGACGGGCGGCGTTTCGATGACGCCGTTGCGGGTGTGGAGGGCCGCGCTCAAGGCGTGGCGATTGACGCTATGCTGCGTGCGGCTCGTGCCGGCCATGAGTTTGAGGTTTGGAAATGCCGCGAACGCCGATTGCGCCGCGGTGCGAGCGTCGGTGAACGAAGCGCCCAGGATCAACGTCATGTCGCGCTCGTTGCCGAACACCAGATCAGACTGCGCGAGCAACTGACTTAGGATGGAAGGCGCGTCGCCGTTCCAGGCCTGCCAGAGTTTCGCGCGGTAATTGCAATCGAATGAAACGGTGAGCCCGAGTTTGCGCGCTTCCGTGGCGGCCGCGATCGTGGCTTCGGCGATTGTGGGGCCGAGTGCGGCAGTGACGCCCGATACGTGAAACCAACCGGCGCCGCGCAGAACGCCGGGCCAGTCCGTTCTTGTATGTTGGGCAACGGCAAAGGCGGAGCCGGCGCGATCATAGATCACTTCGGCGGCGCGGCCGCCGGCGCCCGGGCTTAGGAAATAGAGGCCCATTCGGCCAGGCGTGAAGGCGATCCGCGACGTGTCGACTCCATAGCGGCGGAGCTCATTGTGCGCGGCGTGACCGAGTGCGTTGTCGGGGAGCGTGGATAAGACGCCCGTGTCGTGGCCGAGTGTGGCGAGCGAGACGGCGACGTTTGCTTCCGCGCCGCCGACGCAGATGTTGAGCTGCGGTGATTGCAGGAGAAGTTCGGCGCCTGGTGACGAGAGACGGAGCAGCACTTCGCCGAAGCAGACGACGGCGCCGTCGGAACGCAATGCACTCATCGTGCGAGCCAGCCGCCGTCAACGGGAAGGATGGCGCCGTGGACGTAGTCCGATGCGCCTGACGCCAGGAACACGGCGGCGCCGCCGAGATCGCCGGCTTCACCCCAGCGGCCGGCCGGAATGCGGCCCAAAATCTCCGCGCTGCGCTTTGCGTCGTCGCGCAGCAGCGCGGTGTTGTCCGTGACCATGTAGCCGGGCGCGATGGCGTTCACGTTCACGCCCTTGGCGGCCCATTCGTTGGCGAGCAGGCGCGTGAGACCGGCGAGGCCGCTCTTCGATGCAGTGTAGGAGGGCACGCGGATGCCGCCTTGGAAGGAGAGCATCGAAGCGACGTTGATGATCTTGCCCCGGCCTTGCGCGATCATGTGGCGGCCGGCGGCCTGCGCGAGAAAGAACGCGGACTTGAGGTTCGTGTCGATCACCGCATCCCAGTCGGCTTCGGTGAAATCGATTGAGTCGGCGCGGCGGATGATGCCGGCGTTGTTGACGAGGATATCGAGACCGTCGAGATCGCCGATGGTTTGTTCGACGATGGCGGCGATGGGTTTGGTGGAGCCCAGATCCGCTTCAATGCCGGTGAAGCGGCGGCCGAGGGCGGTCACTTTCTCCGCCGTTTCTGGCGCCGCGCGGCGGCTGACATTGGCGATATCGGCGCCGGCTTCGGCGAGGGCGATCGCGATGGCTTGCCCCAGGCCGACATTGCCGCCGGTGACGAGCGCGACTTTGCCATCGAGACTGAACGGATTGGCGCTCATCATTCTCTCTTACGACGCGCGCACGCGGCGGACGTAGTCAGCGATTGCTGTGTCTTGCGCGTTGGCGAAGAACAATTCCTCGAAGCGTTCACCGGCGATTGCTGCTTTCAGCAAGTCCTGATCGACCGATTTCAGCACCGTCAGCATATCCTTGCAGGATGCGGCTTTCAGCTCTTTCAGGATGCCGCGGTTCTTCGCCATGATGGCGGCGCGCTCTTTCGGATAGCCAAGGCCGCGCTCGCCGTCGAAGAGCTTGCGATAGCAATCCTGCAGATTGAGCTCCGCCGCCCAGCCGAAGCCCTTGGCGTAGGGCATGGCGATGGCGTTGCCGTCATTGATCTGACCGAACAGGAAGGCGTCGGTCGGGTCGGCGATGAGTCCGCAGAACACGCCGGGCATGGAATTGCACGCCAGCATTGAGCCCATGCCGGTGCCGCAGCCGGTGACGACGAAATCCGCCGCTCGCGCGTTGATCAGGATGCCAGCGAGCAGGCCATTCATCACATAGGTGAGCGAGGCTTTGTCCTCGGCGCTGTACATTCCGTAGTGATGCACCTGGTGACCGAGCGGTTCGGCCACCGATTTCAACGCGTCATGCACGATGCTGCTCTTCGCGGCCTGACTGTTCTCGATGATGAGCGCGATTTTCATGGGGTCATCCTCTTTGGAGGGTCTTGCTCGTTCGACATGGTAACCGGTGTCATAGTCGTGCGCAACGGCGTGCGTTACTTGGGTGCGGAGGCTGTGGACTCGCGCTCGACGAGGAACGCGGGGAAGACGGCGCTATCGTCGTCCGGCGGCTGATCGGTTGCCGCGCGCAGCAGGTGTTGAGCCGCCGCGCGGCCCATGTCGTGGATAGGCCAGCGCACTGTGGTGAGCGGCGGCCACAAGCGGCGCGAAACCGGCGTGTCATCGAAGCCGACGACGGAAAGATCGCGTGGGATTGAGAGGCCGAGTTGGCGCGCCGCGTGATAAACGCCGGCCGCCATTTCGTCATTGCTCGCGAAAATAGCCGTCGGACGCGGCGAGAGCTTCAGCAATTTCTCCGCGGCGGCGATGCCGGACTCATAGGTGTAAGCGCCGTCGACGATGTTCTTCGCTGGCAATTCGATTCCGCGATCCTTCAACCCTGCGAGAAAACCGGTGCGGCGTTCTTCGCGTGAGCGGAAGCCAGGCGGGCCGGCGATAAAGCCGATGCGTGTGTGGCCAAGATCGGCGAGATGCTTTGCGGCTTCAGCGGTGGCGAGACTGTCGGTTGAAGCGACGAGATTGCCCGGTTCGTCAATCACGGCGGACGCCATGCGGACGTAGTGGCAGCCGCGTTCTTTCAGCAGATCGACGAGAGCATTGTTTTCGGAGATTGGCGGCAGCACGATTACGCCGAAGAGTTTTTGGCGCTCAACGAAAGCCGCGACCTCGCGCAAGAAGTCTGTGTCGTTGCGGTCGCAGGCGTGAACCACAAGTTCGAAGCCGCTGCCCTTGAGGCCCGCGAGCACGCCTTCTTGCATTGTCACAACCATTTGCGCGTTCGGGTTATCGAACACCATGCCAATGAGGAACGAGCGGCGGAAAGCGAGACCGCGCGCTTGCGGATCGGGCGTATAGCCGAGTTCCTGCATGAGGGTGTTGACGCGAAGGCGTGTTTCCTCGCGCACGAACGGCGAATTGTTGAGTACGCGTGAGACGGTCTTTTTCGAGACGCCGGCCAGGCGGGCAATGTCATTGATTGTCGGCCGGCGATTGCTTTCGCCGCGCGACGCGCTTGTGCTGGAACGGCGGCTTGAAGTGGATGAACTCACGCTGAGGTGGCTCGCTGCTCTTTCGTCGAGTGACGTTATGAGCACATTGCAGCCGGTGGCGCCAGTCGCGGCGTCCAAAAAGAAGAGGGGCGGCGCTTGATGCGCCGCCCCAGCCAAGTTCGCTCTAGGAGTGTTTCAGTACGTGAAGCGGATGCCCGCCAGGAATTGGCGGCCATAGTGGTGGTAGAACGAGGACCGATCGTCCGGTGAAATGAACTGGTCGTTCACTTCGTCGGTGAGGTTGAGGCCTTCAAACGAGATACGAAGGCGATCGGTCAACGCGTAGGAGCTGGAGAAGTCGACATTCAGTGTCGCCGCCGTGCTCTCCGACGTGTTGCCGTTGCGGCCCGGAATGGTCGTCAGATAGTCGCTGCGATAGGCCCCCGAGATGCGCGCCGAGAAGCGGGCATCTTCGTAGTAGAGCGTCGCGTTCCAGGATTCATCCGAGAGACCGTTCAGCGGAGCGGTGACGAGGATGCCGCCGGCGGCGTTGCGGTAGTCGATGTCGGATTGCACGTTGGTGTAGTTCACGATGCCGCCGAAATTCGAGAGCACGCCCGGCAAGAAGAAGAACGGCGTTTGCACGCTGATCTCGAAGCCTTCCACCGGACCGCCGGGTGTGTTCACCGGCTGGCTGAACGCCCACAGCAAAGTTGGATTGCACGTGCCGGAGTCGACACCGCCTGGGCATGCGGCCGTCGCCACCGAGTTCGGAAGGCCGAACGGATTGGTGTTGAACGCCAGGTCTTGGCGCAGTGTTTGGATGAAGCTGTCGACGTCCTTGTAGAAGTACGCGACCGAGAACAGCGCGCCTTCGTGGAAGTACCATTCAGCCGAGAGATCGTAAGAACGTGCGCGGAAGGGTTCGAGATCCGGGTTGCCGAGCGTGACCGTGCGGTTCGAACCAGACACCGCGACGGCGGCGCCGGGATTGAGCTGCGCAAGGCCAGGTCGCGACATCACATCAGCAGCGCCAAAGCGGATCAGGACGTCATCCGTCGGCTCCAACACCATGTTGATGGCAGGCAGCGTATCGGAATAGCTGCGCTCCTCACGAAGCTGCGCCGGCACGACGCCGGAATTGGTCCAGCCGGACGCGGTCTGATTGGTTTCGACGTAGCGCACGCCGATATTGCCGCGGAACGGCATGCCGGCGATTTCGGTATCCCAATCGGCCTGGATGTAGCCGCCCTGGTCTTCTTCCTGGATGGTGAAGTTGTTGCCGAGCGCTGGCCCGATGCCCATCGGGAAGATGCTCGGATTGTAGAGCCCCCACAACGATGCCGCGCGCTGTACGTCCGGCGCGGCCCAGGTCGAGATGAGGCCTGCAGGCAAGCTGAGGCCAGTGCCGCTCAGCTGCACGATCTGCGCGTAGAGCGCGTTTGCCGTTCCCGACGCGAAGCCGGGGATCGAGCTTTCCTGGTTCGCGGTCGTGCCGTTTGAGCGGCGCAGTTCACGCGAGTCGAACTCGTAATTCTTGAAATTGACGCCGCCGGTGAGCGTGAGCCAATCGTTGGCGTCAAATTCGAGGTCGGCATAGGCGGTTTCGAACTGGTTATCGACGTACTGAGGGCGCAGACGGATTTGCGAGAGCGTCCAAACGCTGGGATCGGTTACGTTCACACCGCCATAGGTGATGAGCGGCAAGCGGCTGTCGCCGCGATAGTCGTAGACATATCCGTCGACGTTATTGCGATCCCAGAGCAGCGTCGTCTGAATCGGGTTCGAGTGATCCGATTCAGAGCGGCCAACAAACAAGCGGCCTTCGAGGTTGTCCGTGAACTGATGTTCTACCGTGACGGATGTTTGACGAAGGATCGACGTCAGCTCGTCGTAGCGAAATTCGGAGCGGATATCGACATCGTCGAATTGACCGTAAACCAGCGTGTTTCCGCGAATTTGCCACGCCGTGACATCGACATCGTTGATGCCTGTGCCGCCTGTGGTGCTGAACACGGCCGATTCAAGGAATGATTCGGAGCGGGTCGCTTCGTGCTCGGCATAGAGCGAGTCAAACGTGATATCGGTCGATTCCGTTGGGCGGAATTGCATCGTGAACGTGGCGCCCAAGCGTCCTTGAGTGTGCTCGTACACATCGTAGCGCGGGATACGCGGGTGGAAGGCTTGGTTCACGTCGTCAAAGTTCGCGCCGGAGGTCAAGCCGCCAACAGATCCGAAACGCGAGTTGGTAGCACAAGGTGAAGCGCAGCCGGAGAGAGAGATGTCGGTGGTGCCGTCATTTTGCCAGCGCACGGTGCTGGCGCCTTCTTCTCGCGAGTCGCGATCGGAGTAAGCGACCGAGAGCAGGACGCCGATACTATCGTTTGCGAATGTGTCGCTGATCAGGAAGGCGAAACGCGGGTCGTAGGTCTCGGAAAGATCGTTGTAGCCCCAGTTCAGCGAGGTCGCGAGCGTGAAGCCGTCATAGTCGAACGGCCGCGACGTGCGCAGGTCGACCGTCGCGCCGAGCGAGCCTTCTTCCACTTCAGCTTCGGCCGTTTTGCGGACGGTGATGTTGCTGAAGAGTTCGGAGGCGAAGATGTTGAAGTCGAAGTTACGCGCGCGGTTGGTGCCGTTTTCCGCGTCGGTGGAGCCCATGGACGACATGGCTTCCATGCCGTTGAGGCGCACGCGCGTGAATTGCGGACCGAGACCGCGCACGGAGATGTTGCGGCCTTCACCGTTTGAGCGGGTGATCGCGACGCCCGGGATGCGTTGGATGGATTCGGAGAGGTTGAGATCGGGGAAGTCCGCGATGTCTTCCGCAACGATGGCGTCGACGGCGGCGGTTTCCTCGCGCTTGAGGTCGATCGCCTCCGCCAAACTGGCGCGGAAGCCGGTGACGACAATTTCCTCGTCCTCGACGACGTCTTGCGCCGCCGCCTGGCCGGCGAACCCCGCTGCAAACGCGGCGAGCGACGCGCCAAGCGCCAGCGACAGTTTCGGGCGCATGTGACCCTTACGACTCATTGGTATTCCTCCCCGACTTGACCCCGAGTGCGCCCGGCTTGTCGACCGCCGCCTGGAATTCTTCTGACACCGGTGTCATTTGCCTGAATGATACCGGTGTCAGTCAAGCTTATCAGCGAAGCTTGGTTTGACAAGCGAAAGACGTCTGAAACGCGATAGGTGTCGCTCGGAAGTAACTCTCGCAGGTGCGAGATAGGTTGGGCGCGGGCCTTTTGCGTGCGGCGGCGAACACTAGTTTGGTGGGTACATGGCTGAGTTCATCCCCGTCCCGCCGTTCGATCTCGTCGTGTTTGGCGCGACCGGCGATCTCTCGCTCAGAAAGCTCTTTCCTTCGCTGCTGCATCGCTTTGTCGACGGTCAAATTCCGCCACAGTCCCGGATCATCGGCGTGGCGCGCAGTGAAATGGACACGTCTGCGTTCCGGCAGATGGTGCACGAGGCGCATCTGAAGTTCGCACCGAAGGATCACATCGACGAAGCCAAATGCGCCGAGTTCTTGAAGCACGTTGAGTACGCGCGCGTCGATGCGACAGCGCCGGCTAGCGAGTGGGGCGCGTTGAAAGACGCGCTGGCGAACGGCAATGGCAATGTGCGCATCTTCTATCTATCGACGGCGCCATCGCTCTTCGTGACGATCGCGCAGCGTTTGGCCGAAACCGCGCTCGCGACGCCGACTTCACGGATCGTGCTGGAAAAACCGATCGGGCGTGATTTGGCCTCGTCACGCGGGATCAATGATGGCGTTGGCGCGGTGTTCGATGAACAACGCACGTTCCGCATCGATCACTATCTCGGCAAGGAGACGGTGCAGAACCTTCTCGTGCTGCGCTTCGCGAATATGCTGGTGGAGCCGATCTGGTCGCGCGCGACCATCGATCATGTGCAGATCACAGTGGCGGAAGAACTCGGCGTCGAAGGGCGCGCGGACTATTACGATAAATCCGGCGCGCTGCGCGACATGGTGCAGAACCATATGCTGCAGCTCTTGTGCCTGGTGGCGCTGGAATCGCCGAACTCCATGGACGCGGACGCGATCCGGACGGAGAAGTTGAAGGTGCTTTCAGCGTTGCGGCGTATCGGGCCGGGCGACGTCGCGTCGAAGACGGTGCGCGGGCAATATAAGGCTGGCCTCGTGGACGGCGCGAAGGCGCCGGCGTACGCGGAGGAAGTCGGCAAGGCTTCACGCACCGAGACGTTCGTCGCGATCAAAGCCGAAGTCGATAATTGGCGCTGGGCCGGTGTGCCGTTTTATCTGCGCACGGGAAAGCGCATGGGGGCGCGGCGTTCCGAGATCGTCATTCAGTTCAAGGATACGCCGGTGCCGATATTTGGCGCGGGCGCCGGCGCGCCGAACAAGTTGGTGTTGCGTCTGCAGCCGGATGAGGGCGTGCGGCTATGGCTCAATATGAAAGAGCCGGGCCCCGGCGGCTTGCGCATCAAGACGGCGCCGCTCGACCTTTCGTTCGCGGAAGAATTCAACGTGCGCTACCCCGATGCGTATGAGCGGCTGCTGATGGATGTCGTGCGCGGCAATCTCTCGCTCTTCATGCGGCGCGATGAAGTTGACGCGGCCTGGACGTGGGCCGACGCTCTGCTCGCCGCGTGGGATGCGAGCGGCGCAGAGCCTTATCTCTATGCCGCTGGCTCAAACGGTCCGACGCAATCGGCCGTGCTGCTTGATCGCGACGGGCGCGCCTGGTGGGATCCGGAGTGATGGCGGAGCTTAGCCTCCTGGTTCTCCCTTCCCCCTTGTGGGGAAGGGAGGGGATGGGGGTATCACCTCAGCTGTTTCGCAACACCGCCGCCGTTACCCCCACCCCCGGCCCCGCCCCACAAGGGGGCGGGGAGAAGATGTAGATATGCCGATGCTCAACTCTACAGTTGTCGCTGTCACTGAACGTATCGCTTCGCGCAGCGCGTCGCGACGACGGCGCTATCTGGATTTGATCGATGCGTATGATCCCACCAAACCGGCGCGGGTGAAGATCGCGGAAGCAAACCGCGCGCATGGTGCGGCGGGTTGCGCGGTGCAGGATAAGATCGAGCTGCTTGGCGGCAATTGGCCGTCGATAGGTATCGTCACCGCTTATAACGACATGCTCTCGGCGCACGCGCCGTATGAGCGCTATCCGGAAATCATTCGCGCCGCGGCCCGCAAAGTGGGCGCTGTCGCGCAGGTCGCGGGCGGCGTGCCGGCGATGTGCGACGGCGTCACGCAGGGCTTCGAGGGCATGGAGCTTTCGCTGTTTTCGCGCGATGTGATTGCGCTCAGCACCGCCGTGTCGCTGTCGCACGCGACGTTTGATGCCGCGTTGCTGCTTGGGATTTGCGACAAGATCGTGCCGGGACTTTTGATCGGCGCTTTGAGATTTCCATGGTTGCCTGCGATCTTTGTGCCGGGTGGCCCGATGCCTTCGGGCTTGCCGAACAAAGAGAAGGCCGCGCGCCGGCAATTGTTCGCGGAAGGCAAGATCGGCCGCGCGGAATTGCTGCAGGCCGAAGCCGAAAGTTATCACGCGCCGGGGACGTGTACGTTTTACGGCACGGCGAACTCCAATCAGATGATGATGGAGGTGATGGGGCTGCACGTGCCGGGCGCGGCGTTTGTCGCGCCTAACACGCCACTGCGTGAAGCGCTGACCATTGCGGCTGCTCAACGCGCGGCGCAGATCACGGGGCTTGGCGATGATTATCGCCCGATCGGACGCGTGGTGGACGAGAAGGCGATTGTGAATGCAATCGTCGGCCTGATGGCGACGGGCGGCTCGACCAACCATTTCATCCATTTGCCCGCGATTGCACTGGCGGCGGGCATTGAAATCACCTGGGATGATTTCGCCGAGCTCTCGCACGTCACGCCGTTGCTGGCGCGCATCTATCCGAATGGTTCAGCGGATGTGAATCAGTTCCACGACGCGGGCGGCATGGGCTTTCTCACGCGCGAATTGCTCGATGCGGGTTTGCTGCATGGAGATATTGCGACCGTTGGCGGTGAGAGCTTGGCGGCGTACGCACAGGAGCCGTTGCTCGTCGGAGAGACGCTTTCGTGGCGTGATGCGCCCGGGACGAGCGCGGATGAAAGCGTGCTGCGCGGCGCGCGCGCGCCATTCTCGGCGGATGGAGGCCTTCGTTTGCTGAGCGGCGGGCTTGGGCGTGCGTGTGTGAAAGTTTCCGCCGTCGCCGAGGGCAAGCGCATCGTTGAAGCGCCAGCTTTGGTGTTTGATTCGCAAGCGGAGGTTCAAGCGGCCTTCAAGCGCGGCGATCTCGATCGTGATTGTGTGATTGTTGTGCGCGGGCAGGGGCCGCGCGCGAATGGCATGCCGGAACTGCACAAATTGATGCCGCTGATGGGCGCGCTGCAGGATCGCGGCTTACACGTTGCGCTGGCGACCGACGGGAGAATGTCCGGCGCTAGTGGGAAGGTCCTGGCGGCGATCCATATTACGCCCGAGGCGGCGGAAGGCGGGCCGATCGCGAAGGTGCGTGATGGCGATGTGTTGCGTGTCGATGGCGACAGCGGCGTGCTTGATGTTGTCTCGCCCGCCGATTGGCGCGGGCGCGCGCCGGCGCAGCTCGACCTCGCCGGGAATTCACGTGGATTGGGGCGCGAACTGTTCTCGCTCTTTCGGGCAAACGCCTGCTCCGCCGAGCGTGGCGGGTCTTCGTTCCCGGACTTCGATCCGGTCTAGTCGATGCCCATTTGCTGGCGGAAACGCTCCTCGAACGCCGCATCGCGCGGCTGCGGTGCGAAGCCCTCGCCGACAGAAATCTCCAGCTCGCGATTGACGCCGCCGCCGAGCGGCACAGTCAGATGCTCAACCTGACGGAATGTCGTGAAGTCGGTCGCCACGAGCGGGAGGTAAGCCGGCGTCAGATGAACAACCAGCACGCGCCCGCCTTCTTCGGGGCGCATCGGGTTGCTCGCCTCGGCGGAGTTGTTGGCTGTGCCGTGCAGCAGCCACATGCGGACCGGCGGCAGCGGCGCGCCGGCGCGCCGTGCTTCGCGCCAATAATAGCTCAGCTCGAAATACGTCATGCGGTCGTCGACCATGACTGCGGAGAACGGCAATTCGCCCGGCTGGACCGCGGCGCGGCGTGCGATCTCGTTTGCCGTCTCTTGCCAGCCGCGCGCTGTGCGTACGCCTTTGGCTTGATTGGCAATGGCGGGATACGAGGCGATGACGGCGACGAATGCGGCGCCGATGGCGATGTTGGCTAGCGTAGCGATGACCAGAGTCCGGCGCCCCGCCGCCGAGGAAAACAGCGTGCCCGTCACCAGCAATAGCAAGGCCGGATAGGCGACGGCGGCCCAGTTGGCGTTGGCGCGCGAGATAAAGGCGATAGCGCTGATGATGATGAAGGGCGGGATGATGTAGGCGATGAGAAACTTTTCCTCGGTCGAAAGCCCTTCGCTACGCCGCCAGGCGCGCCAGAGCGCCCAGATCAGAACAACGAAGATCACCGGCCCGATGACGCCGGCCTGCCCAAAGATGAACTCGAACAGCTCGTCCAGATTGAACAGTTTGGCGGCGTCGAAGTGGGCGTTCGATGCGGTGTGACGCGCCGTGACGAAGCCGTTCTGAACGTTCCAGATCAAGTTCGGCGCGATCACGATCAATGCGATCAAGGTCGCAAGCAGGCCCCGGCCTTTCGCCAGCGCCGCGCGCACGGGCATAAGCCACCAGGCGGCGAGCGTCGTGCAGAGGAAGAAGTAGAACATGGCGTACTTGGCTTGCACGCCCAGGCCGATGGCGAGTCCAAGCACGGCGGCCCACGCCCACGCGCGCGTGTTGACGAGCCGCCACATCGCCAGGAGCGCGATCGACCAGAGCGGCAAGAGCAGCGCATCGGTGGAAATGAGACTGGACGAGAACCAAACGCCGGGCAGCATCAGCCACCCGAAACCGGCCCAGAAGCCGGGCCAGGCGCCGTACATCGAGCGGCCAAGCAAGAAGAGCGCGCTTGCGGCGATCATGTGCGCGATCGGCGCGCCGAGCCGCACGGCCCATTCCGCGTCGGTGCCGGCGAGGAAGGTCGTCGCGCCGATCACCCAGGCGATCAGCGGCGGTTTGGTGAAGTAGCCCCAATCGAACGCGCGCGACCACATCCAGTATTGCGCTTCGTCGAAATAGAGCCCGAGCGGCACGTAAAAGAGCGCGCCGATGCGCGCGGCCGTGACCACGATAAGCACGAACAGAAAGGCGAGCGTCGCGCGGTCGAAGGCGGCTCGGTTTGCGGTCATCGGCGTCTCGGATTGTCCCCCGGGCGTCTTAGCTGATGGCCCCCCTGGGCGCCAGGACGCCCGCGCACTTGTATGGGGGTTGAACGTGCCTATCTGGCGTCGTTTGTATGGGCTAAGGAGCCGCCATGACGACGATTCCCGCAGAATGGCGCCCGCATAAGGCGATCTGGACCGGTTGGCCCTCGGCGGCCGATCTCTGGGGCGAGGATCTGGATCCCGCGCGCGCCGAGGTTTCAGCGATGGTCCGCGCGCTTTGGGATGGCGGCAATGGCGACAAGATGCGCGTGCTGGCGCATGGGCGCGAGGCGGAGGCGAGCGCCAAGTTGGCGCTTGGGCAAGCGGCCGAAGTAATCCCCGGCGCGTTCGGCGACATTTGGTTCCGTGACACGGGCCCGATCTTCGATAGCGCCGGTGTCGCGCATGGTTTTCAGTTCAACGGCTGGGGCGGAAAATACCAGTTGCCGCACGATGACGAAGTCGGCGCGCGGATCGCGCTTTTGTCTAAGGCCGACTATCGGCGGCATGAATTTATTCTCGAAGGCGGCGCTATCGAGATGGATGGCGAGGGCACGCTGCTGACGACGCGCCAATGCGTGCTCAACCCGAACCGCAACGCGCACTGGACGGAAGAGGGCGCGGAAGTCGCGTTGAAGCGGGCGCTCGGAGTTGAGAAGATTTTGTGGCTCGATGAGGGCCTGCTCAACGACCACACCGATGGGCACATAGATAACCTCGCGCGCTTCGTCGCGCCGGGCAAAGTCGTCTGCCAAGCGCCAGCCAATCGCGACGATCCGAACCATGACGTGCTCGAGGAGATCGCGCTGTCGCTCGGCGCCATGCGCGATGCGAAGGGTCGCAAGCTCGAAGTGATCCGCATTCCCTCCGTGGGCCTGCTTGAGGATGAAGACGGCGATCCCGTGCCGGCCAGCCACATGAACTTTCTCATCGGCAATTCGACGGTGGTTGTGCCGATCTATTCTGGGAGCGGCGATGATGCGGTGAATGCGCTGGGGCCGCTGTTTCCAGGCCGCAAGGTTGTCGGGCTGTCGTCGAACGCGATTTTGACGGGGGGTGGTTCGTTCCATTGCATCACTCAACAGGAGCCGGCGTGATGTTGCGCACTTCTGATTTCCTTCCCCCTCGCGGGGAAGGTGTCGCGCGGAGCGCGACGGATGGGGGCATCAGCGCGGAAGCTTCGAAGCAACACCGCCGTTACCCCCACCCCCAACCCCGCCCCGCACGGGGGCGGGGAGTCGCGCGTTTGGTTGAAGGTGTTCTCTGATGGCAAAAACCATTCGCGTCGCCGCGATCCAGACGTCGTACGGCGAAGACATGAAGGCCAATATCGCCAAGACCGAGCGTTTCGTGCGCGAAGCGGCGGGCAAAGGCGCACAGGTCATTCTGCCTTCAGAGCTGTTTCAGGGGCCGTACTTCTGCACGACGCAGGAAGAGAAGTGGTTCGCCACGGCGTTTGAAGTGAAGACGCATCCGTGCGTTGTCGCGATGGCGCCGCTGGCGAAAGAGCTGGGTGTCGTGATCCCGGTCTCGATCTACGAGCGCGATGGCCCGCAATACTATAATTCCGTCGTCATCGTGGATGCGGATGGCAAGCAGCTCGGCGTTTATCGCAAGAGCCATATTCCTGATGGGCCTGGCTATCAGGAGAAGTATTACTTCCGCCCCGGCGATACCGGCTTCAAAGTTTGGGATACCGCGTTTGGGCGCATTGGCGTCGGCATTTGCTGGGACCAGTGGTTTCCCGAAGCCGCGCGCGCGATGGCGCTGCAGGGTGCGCAAGTTCTGTTCTATCCGACTGCCATCGGCAGCGAGCCGCATGACAGCTCGCTCGACACGCGTGATCCGTGGCAACGCGCGATGCAGGGGCATGCGGTTTCAAACGTGATCCCGGTCGTCGCCAGCAATCGCATTGGCACGGAAGCGAGCGGCCAGAAATTCTATGGCTCCAGCTTCATCGCTGATCACCGCGGCGATCTGGTGCGGAAGTTCGAGCGCACCGACGAGGGCGTGCTCGTGCACGAGTTCGATCTCGATTTCCTCGATCGTCACCGCGCCGCATGGGGATTTTTCCGCGATCGGCGCACGGAGTACTATCGGTAGCCGGCTTCATGCGTCGTTGCTTTCGTCCGCCGATTCCTGAGATATTTGCCGCTGCGCGGCGTCTCAACGAGGCCGTGAATGCACATTTGGCGGATTGCGCCGCCACGGCGGAGCAGCTGATTCACGTGGCAAACGATCCCAAAATACGTGCATGGACGGAATCCATCTGGGGCAAGCGCGATCCGGAGATTCATAGGTATCAGCAGATCGGCAATGCGCCGCCGCATCTTCCGATAGCCGAGCGACCTCGACCGCGAATGCCGACAGACGCCACCAAGGCTGACGTCGCGCAACGGGATCGACGCCATTGCCGCTTCTGCGGCATACCCGTCATTTGCTCGCGGGTTCGTCTGAACATGCACAAAGCGTATCCGGCCGCCTTGCCCTGGGGACGCAGGAATGTTGAACAGCACGCTGCCTTTCAATGCATGTGGATGCAGTATGACCACGTGCTTCCCAACAGCCGTGGCGGAACGAGCGGCACGCACAACATCGTCGTAACATGCGCGCCCTGCAATTTCGGACGCATGGAGTTTACGCTCGAAGAAAACCTCTTGATTGATCCACGCACTGCGCCCTTTGAACCGTCCTGGGATGGCTTCGAGGCCTGGGATGGGCTGGAGCGGATCATGGAAAAGAGATAGGAGGCGACATGCAGCTTCGCATCGATTTCGTTTCCGACGTCGCGTGTCCGTGGTGCGTTGTCGGATTGCGTTCTCTGCTGAATGCCCTGGATGAGACGGGCGTTGAGGCGGAAATCCACCTGCAGCCGTTCGAACTCAATCCGGACATGGCGCCGGAAGGTGAGAACACGGCTGAGCACGTGGCGAAGAAGTACGGCTCGACGCCTGAGCGCTCACTTGCTGCTCGGGAAGCGATCAAGTCTCACGGCGCTGCGCTGGGCTTCACGTTCAACTACGGATCGGAAAGCCGCATCTGGAATACGTTCGACGCGCATCGGCTGCTGCATTGGGCTGGGCTTGAGGGACATGGGCTCGCGTTGAAGCAGGCGCTGTTCAAGCTGAACTTCACCGACCAGCGTTCCACCAGCGATCATGCCGCGTTGATTGATGCGGTGCGCGAAGCAGGGCTCGACGTCGCGCGGGCGCAGGCGATCCTCGCCACCGATGAGTTCGCGGCGGAGGTGCGCCACGCTGAACAATTTTGGCGCAGCAACGGTATCAATGCAGTGCCCTCGGCGATCTTCAATCAACGCTGGCTCATTCAAGGCGGCCAACCGCCGGAAGTGTTCGCGCAAGTGATCCGCGATGTCGTCAGCGGCAAGGCGAAAGAAGCTTAGCCGTAGTGCTCAAGCCAATGGTCGAAGGAGTGTGGTCGATAGTCGGCTATGCTCTTTGCTATCCAGCGGAAAATCTTCCTGAAGTGATCATGCTGCTCTTGCATGTCTTTGATATGTTCCCAGTCGAGGAAGTCCTTTTCTGCGGCGCTGACGACGGTGGTCACGCTTAGCTTTCGTCCTAGTTTCTCTTCAACCTGGTCAGCGCTCTGAATCTTGTTAGCCGGTGGAAGTCTTGAGAGATCTTCCTTTGTGAGCGAGAAAGTCGTGACCGAGACGCCGTACGAGGCGCCAAGTCTCTGAATCTCGCTCGCCAACGCCTCGTCGAGTATGTCCGTGGCCACCACCAGTCTGGCATTGTGGGCCCATCGAGAGTTTGAGACGCACTGAAAAAATACTTGTCGAAGTGTTCCGGCCGTCAGTTCGACCTTCAATTCGGTGCTGCTGATGCGAAAAGGTTGTTCTCCGAGCGTCTTTCGTACATCGAGGATTGCTTGATCGAGGATGGGTCGTCCTCGGTCGTCATTGTTCAGCACATCCCAACGCAAGGAGACGACATCTGGAAACTTCCAAAGGTTGAGGCCTGCGGTTTGCCTATTGGCATTCGTGTGTTCGATGTGGACAGGGAGTTCACCTTCACGCTCACACCACGCCATGAAGATGGAGCGAAACTTTTCTTCACCCTGGTCGTCTCTCGTGCGAGGGGTGTCGCCTTCCTGTTCTTGTGTACTTGGTGCTTCGGATGGATTGGAAACTTCGGGGCGCAGATAATAGCCATGTTGGCCGACCCTCTTCGCGATCACTGAAGTTTCTTGTCGCACAAGCTGCGAAAAGCGAGATCTCAGCGACTCGTCCGTCCACTCGTCTTCGCGTAGCCCAGCGTTGCGAAGTAACGGGACGAGTTCGGTTCCTTTGATCGCCTTGTCCGGCGATTTCGGCAGCACTTGCTCAAGAAGCTGAGGTAGACGGTCCATGAGCGCATATACGCTCAGGTATTGAACTACCTCAAGAGGCCAAGCGTCTGGTCGCGCACGCGCGCATCTCCCCACGCCAACACCCGCCCACCTTGGCTGGCGTCGCCGCCGTTCCAGGCGCACACGCCGCCGCCGGCGCCGGTGACGATGGGGATGAGGGCGGCGATGTCGAAGGCTTTCAGTTTGCTCTCGAGTACGCCGTCAATGTGCCCCGCGGCGATCATGGCGTAGGCGTAGCAATCACAACCATAACGCACGAGCTTGGCGTTGCCGCGAATGGCGGCCCACGCGACCGCTTCGTCATCTTCAAAGAGATCGGGGCTTGTGGTTGAGAACGTCGCTTCGTGGAGCGAAGCGCATGCGCGCGTCTTTAGCGTGTGCGTGCCGCTGCGCGTGGTGGCGTTGGCGCCGTCCATCCAGCCGCGATAGCGCTCCTGTGTGAAGGGTTGGTCCATCACGCCAATGAGCGGGCGGCCTTCGTGATAGAGGCCGATGAGCACGCCCCAGGTCGGCAGGCCCGAGATAAACGCGCGCGTGCCGTCGATGGGATCGAGGATCCATTGATAACCGCTCTTGCTTGCGCGTTCGCCGTACTCTTCGCCGAGGGCGCCGTGATCGGGAAATTCGCGTTCGATCAGCGCGAGCATCGCGCGTTCAGCGGCTTGGTCGGCTTCGGTGACGGGGTCGAAGCGGCCGTCATTGAGTTTGTTGGTGATGCTGTGCTGCGCGCGGAAATAGGGAAGGATGGCTTCGCGCGCGGCGTCGGCCAAGGTGTCGGCGAAACCGAGCAAGTGGGAGGTGTTGTGCGCAGCCACGTTTGAAACGTGCCCGCCTTGCGTACGTTTGTCATCCCTGTAACATTTATGCCGAGGTGGTCATGATCGACGACGTCAGCGCCTCCAGCAGAGGAGACACCAAGCGAGGCTTTTGGTGGTGGCTCAGCGCGTGGCTAACGCCAATTGGCATTGCCGGCGGACCGGTCGCTCTCGCCGATCTGTTCGCAGGAGTCGTGAGGTGGAACGGCTGGATCGCCTATCTGATCAATTTTTGGGACGAGCACATTTCGTCTGTGTTCGGGCTGCTCTTCGATTACGTGGCGGGGTTGTTGAGATTTCCACCATTGGCCGAATGGCAGACAGATTATCTTACCTTGGGTATCCTCTTCGCCGGCGCCTATGGTCGCTCGATTACGCTTAATCGTTCACCCGATCCTGGCCTACGCAATCCGTTTCTTATGAGTTTTTTGCTCGCCGTGCTGATCTTTGTTTGGCCGCTATCGATGGTGGCGTTTAGCTGGCAGCTGGTTGAGCTAATGAGAGGGGCGGAGCCCGATGCGAATGACGTGGCGACTTTTGGTGAAGGAAAGATCATTCCGACACTCGGCCTTGTGCTTGCACCGTTCATAACCTTCGTTGTTCTTTTTTTCTTGAACTTCGTCGCCTGACACAAACGAAAATAGGCTCGCTTCGCAGCGAGCCCATCCCCGTTTCCCCCAAACCGAGGCGGTGTTTTAGGCCGCGTCGGTGGATTCGTCTTGCAGCGCCTTCGCGAGATCGAGGAGGCGGCGGCGCGGACGTTCACCCAGCTTGTAGTAAGCGCGGATGAGTTCCAGCGTTTCTTTTTGCGAGAGCACGTCAGCCGCGATCAGGTCGCGGTCGTTGGCCGGTGCGCCAGGAGTCGCCGGAGCCGCGACTTGCTGGAGGCCTTCAAAGAAGTAGTTCACCGGCACGTTCAGCGCGACGGCGAGTTCGTACAGGCGGGAAGCCGTCACGCGGTTGGCGCCGCATTCGTACTTCTGGATCTGCTGGAAGCGGATGCCGATGGACTCAGCCAGTTGTTGCTGGGTGAGGCCCAAGAGACGGCGACGGCGGCGGAGCCGCTTGCCGACATGGAGGTCAATGGCGTTAGCCATGGTGTGTGCGCCCTTGTTCGCGGCGGTGTCCCCCATGGGCCCGCCTTATGCGCTTAGGAGAGCAGGACGCGTGCCACGTCCTGTTGACGCGAATTGTTCCGTCGTTAGCGTTTGTTGACGCTGTTGGAGGCGCGTGAAGCGAAATCTGCGCCGTTTCGGCGCCGCGTGTTTTGGTAAACGCACGAGGGCCACGGTTTCGTCATGGGCTTGCCCTTTGTGGCGCACCTTCGCGCGGGACTTATTCGTCTAAGGCGGAGTCGAAGATGAAGATGCGTGCATTCCTATTGGTCGCTCTGTTCGCGCTCGGCGCGTGCGCGAGTACGCAGCGCACCTTGAGCTACAATGCCGGAATGCCCGACGCCGACGTTTACGTTGGCGAGCAGCGCTTCCAGGTTTGGTTTCACGAGCGCGATCAAACGCTGTTGGTGCTGCGCGGGGAGCCGCGTTCTCTGGGGCTGTTAATGGCGCAGAACATGACCGTTTACGCTAATGACCGCTCGCTCGGTATTCTATGGTGGGGCGCGGCGGCGAACGCGGTGCTGACCCAGTTCGGTTGCTACGGCACGGAAGTGACGGGCGCCGATCAGATGCGCGAGATCGAATATACGTGCCGCGAGCCCGTCGATGTCAACGCGCAGGTGGCGCAGCATCGCGAAGAGTGGCGGCGCGGCGTGCGCGTGGCTGCGCCGGTGGAGCGTTGAACAATATGGACCGCCGGCGTCTCGCCGGCATGCACGGGCGTTGGCCGGCGGGACGCCGGCGCTCCATATTTATTAACCGGCTTCCTTCGTCTTGGCGGCGCGCTTGCGCTCGTTGGGGTCGAGATAGGCTTTGCGGAGACGGATCGCGGCGGGCGTGACTTCCACCAACTCGTCGTCTTCGATCCAAGCCATGGCTTGTTCGAGGGTGAGACGGCGCGGCGGCGTAAGACGAATAGATTCATCCTTACCGGAAGCGCGCACGTTGGTGAGCTTCTTGCCCTTGAGCGGATTGACGTCGAGATCGTCGCTGCGGCTGTTCTCGCCGATGACCATGCCCTCATAAACGTCTTCGCCGTCGGCGATGAACATCTGGCCGCGCTCTTCCAGATTCCAGAGCGCGTAGGCGGTGGACTGGCCCTTATCGTTCGAGATCAGCGCGCCGTTGCGGCGGCCGGGGATTTCACCTTTCCACGGCTCCCAGGAATGGAAGAGGCGGTTCATGACACCCGAGCCGCGCGTGTCGGTGAGGAATTCGCCGTGATAGCCGACCATGCCGCGCGACGGCGCGTACATGACCATGCGGGTCTTGCCGCCGCCTGATGGGCGCATGTCCTGCAGTTCGGCTTTGCGGATGCTCATCTTCTCGATGACGACGCCGGTGTATTCATCGTCAACGTCGATGACGACTTCTTCGACGGGCTCGAGCGTTTGGCCGTTTTCGCTGCGTGTGAGCACTTTCGGGCGCGAGAGCGAAAGTTCGAAGCCTTCACGGCGCATGGTTTCGACCAACACGCCGAGTTGGAGTTCGCCGCGGCCGGCGACTTCGTACGCGTCGCGGTTCGCGGTTTCGGTGACGCGGATGGCGACGTTGGATTCAGCCTCCGCGAGCAGGCGGGCGCGGATGACGCGGCTTTGCACCTTATCGCCGGCGCGGCCAGCAAGCGGGCTGTCATTGATCGAAACCGTGATCGCGAGCGTCGGCGGATCGATCGGCGTCGAAGGAATGGCGTTGGCAAGATCGGGCGAGCCGATCGTGTCGGCGACAGTTGTTTGCACGAGGCCCGCGATGGCGATGATGTCGCCGGCCTCGGCGGTCTCGACAGGCACGCGCTTCAAGCCGCGGAAGGTGAGCAGCTTGGTGAGGCGGCCTTTTTCAATTTCTTTGCCTTCGCGCGTGATCGCGCGGACCGGATCGCCAACTTTCACGCGGCCCGCTTCAACGCGGCCCGTCAACATGCGGCCGAGGAACGGATCGGAATCGATCATGGTGACGAGGAACGCGAATGGTTCGTCGCGGCGTTGGATCGGCTCTGGATCGGGCACGTGGCGCACGATCAATTCGAACAACGGCGTGAGATCCTTGTTCTCATCGCTCATGTTGACCTTCGCCCAGCCTTCTTTGCCGGAGGCGTAGAGGATTGGGAAATCGGCTTGTTCGTCGGTGGCGCCGAGGGCGAGGAAGAGCTCGAAGATTTCGTTCAGCGCTTGGTCAGGGTTCGCGCTCGGGCGATCGACTTTGTTGAGCACAACCATCGGGCGCAGGCCGCGCTTCAATGCTTTCGACAGCACGAACTTGGTTTGCGGCATCACGCCTTCGCTGGCGTCGACGAGGATCACGCAACCATCGACCATGCCGAGGATGCGCTCGACTTCGCCGCCGAAGTCGGCGTGGCCGGGCGTGTCGACGATGTTGAGGCGATACTCTTCGCCAGCGTTGGCCCAATGGATCGAGGTGCACTTCGCGAGGATGGTGATGCCGCGCTCGCGCTCTTGGTCGTTGGAATCCATCGCACGTTCGGCGTGGGCCTCGTTGGCGCGGAAGGCGCCGCCTTGGACGAGCAGCTGGTCGACGAGCGTGGTCTTGCCGTGGTCGACGTGGGCGATGATCGCGAGGTTACGGAGGCGCTCGGCCATGAAATCGGGCTTTCGGAAGAGGAAGGGGCGGGTTCTGCCCGCGTTAGGCGCCTGCTTCAACGGCAGGCCTGGAGATTCCTTATGCACAACCCATCCGAGTGTGCATGTGTGCATGTGCAATACGGCATGGGCGCAGAAAAAATCAAATAAAAACTGCTATTTATGAGAACCAACGAAAAGTTGACGCGCGGTTCACCTTGCAAATTGCTGCAGTGCGAAATAGTTTTTCCTCGTTGCGGGGTTTCGCGATCCCGCACCCGCCCTTTTCGGGCGTTTCCTCCCTATTTTACCTTTCACCGCCGGGCCCCATAGCCCGGCGGTTTTTCTTTGTGGCCCGACGCCGGTGGGCCGCGCTTGGGGGAATCCGGCGCCCCGGCCGAAACGATCATGGGCCGGCGCGGCGTCGATATCGCGATCAGTGCGTCGGCGCGTTGGTCAGCTGGTGGAAGATTTGATCGGCAGCGTCGAGCCGGGTGAAGAAGAGGGTGATGTCGCGTGTCTCGCGGCAGGCCGAATAAAATGAGACGTGTTGTTCTACGCCGCTCGCGCGTTGCCACGTCACTGTTCCGTAGGGCGCATCGGTCATCTGAACTTCGCAGACGAGGTCGTGCGTAATGAAGCGCTCGGTTGGCGTCAGGGTCGCTCGGATGCGTTCGAAATCAGCAGGAGTGAGCGCGAACCTTTGTGCGGGCAGCAATGGAGAGCCGAGTTGTGCGCTCGGCTCTGTGTGTTCAAACGCGGCTTGACCATCGGCGGCGATTGTCCAGCGTTCCTGAACGTAGCCCCAAGAGCTCACTTCATAGGTGATGCGCGACGTGTCTGCTGGCGGCGTTGATGCGCACGCGCAGAGAAGAGCGGCGGCGATCGCAATGAATGCACGCATTAAGCCAGGCTCTTGTGGAGATTTGCCGCGCTCAGAGCTTCAGCGAGACGTGTCATGTCGGCACGCACGCGGGCGTAGCCGTTGGTGCGTTCGAGTGATCGCTCATCAACATAAAGCGCACGATTGATCTCGATTTGCAGCGCGTGCACGTGCGCGGCGGGGCGTCCGTAGCTTTGCGTCGTGTGGCCGCCGGCAAAGGGTGTGTTGCGGGAGACGCGATAGCCCAGCCGGCGCAATGTGGCCTCAGCGAGCGCCGTTACCGAGGGGTGGCAGGATGCGCCGAAGCGATCTCCCAGAACGACGTCCGGCGCATGCGCGCCGCGTGCGTTGTTTGGCATCGAGTGGCAATCAATCAGCACGGCGCAGCCGAACTGCTCCCGCGTTTCGGCGACGAGGTTTTGCAGCAGCGCGTGATAGGGCCGGTGAACGGCGGCGATGCGCCGCTCCGCTTCGCTCAGCGCAAGCTTGCGGCGATAGATGGTTTGACCGTCGCCGCTGATGCGCGGAATGGCGCCGAGACCGGCTTGCACGCGTGCGGAATTGGTCTGCGGCGATTGCGGCGGGCGCTCGTCGAACATGTCCGGATCGAGTTCGGCGGGATCGCGGTTGAGGTCGACGTAGGCGCGCGCGACGGTGCCCGAAAGCACGCAGGCGCCGTGCGCGGCGGCGCCGGCGAAAAGCTCATCGACATAGGCGTCTTCGGACCGCCGCAGACTGATGAGGCTGACGCGGGCGTCGGCCAACAATTCCGGCGGGTAGCGGCGGCCGCTGTGAGGGGAGGCGAAAATGAGCGGCGTGGTGCGCCGTAGCGGCTCGATCAGGACGAAAGGCGGCTCGCTGTGGACAACGGCTCGGCCTTCGCCATCCGCGGCGGCAGGCGCCGTACTCGAGCCGAGGTCTGTCGGGTCCATGCTTTTGTATTGTTCGCACCGCTTGCCACGGCGTCAATCTTTACGCCTGTTTACGAGCTGTGTGTGACGGTTCAGCCGCCCTTTACCCGAATTATGCTAGGCGTTACCGGTTGAAGGGGGCCGGAAGTTCCGGAGCTGCTGGCGAATGGCGCGTATTCTACTAGCCGAAGACGATGACTCACTCCGGGCCTTCCTGGTGTCGAGCCTGTCGCGTGCGGGACATGACGTTACCGGCTTTGGCGATGGCGACGCCGCGTGGGAAGCGCTTGAGCACGGTTCGTTTGACCTGCTGCTGACGGACATCGTTATGCCGGGGCTGGACGGCATCGAGCTGGCGCGCCGCGGCGCGGAGGTCGATCCGGCGATGAAGATTGTCTTTATTACGGGCTTCGCGGCGGTGGCGCTGTCCGCGCAAAGCCAGGCGCCGAAGGATGCGAAGGTGCTGTCTAAGCCTTTCCACCTCAAGGACTTGGTCGTTGAGATCGAGCGGGTGATCGCGGCGGCCTAGTTTCGGCAATCGGCATTCGATCCGATCTGCCGACTGCCGATCTGACGACCGCCGGTGCTTGCGGCGAAGCCGCGAGCCGGTCTATATCGCCGGACCCAACGCATTGGTTCTGACTCGGTCAGGACAAAGGGCGCGTAGCTCAGCGGGAGAGCACCACGTTGACATCGTGGGGGTCACAGGTTCGATCCCTGTCGCGCCCACCATTGCGTCTTCCTGAACGCTGTTGGCGCGATGACGCGCCTGCGCGATCCACGTTCCACCAGCATCCTTGCAGCGCTGTAGGCGTCGCGGCAGGGCGCCGCGAAACGGATCGGCGAATGTGGTGCGTCGACGCCGCGTCGTGCGGCGCGACTTCAGTCGAGGAAATCCCACATGA
>JAEUMT010000020.1 GCA_016791365.1 Hyphomonadaceae bacterium
CAGGCCGGCGAGACGCCGACGGTCCATATTAACTCATTGCCTCCGCGATCAACGAAGCCGCATCCTCCAGCACCGCTTCGTCGGCGCCGCCGCGGACGCCGACTTTGCCCATCTCCAGCATCACCGGGGCGGCGAAGGGTGAGACGTGCGGGAGATCGCGGTGAACGATCTTACCTTTGATGCGGGCGAGCAGCGCGCCGAGACGCTTGATATCGAGATAGCCCTCGCCTGCGTCGGCGAAGGCGGCTTGCAGGAGGATGTGGTCGGGTTCGTATTGTTTCAGGACGTCGTAGATCAGGTCGGCGGAGAAGGTAACCTGGCGGCCGGTTTTGCGTTCGGCGCCGGGGAGGTTGCGATTGATCATGCCGGCGATGACGGCGCACTTGGAAAACGTTGACTTCATCAACGTGCTTTCGCTCAGCCAGGATTCGAGATCATCGCCCAACATGTCTTCATCGAAGAGCGCGGCGAGATCGACATCGCCCATCGGTTCGAGGCCCCAGACAGCCATGGCGTATTCGCTGGCGAGAAAACCGGTGGGATTTTTGCCGAGACGTTCGAGGCGGCGGGTGATCAGAACGCCGAGCGTCTGTTGCGCAAGACGGCCTTCGAACGGGTAGCAGACGAGATAGTGTTTGGCGCCGCGCGGGAATGTTTCGACCAGCATTTCGTCCGGCGCGGGCACGACGGAGCGGCGCTTCTGCATCCTGATCCAATCGCGCACTTGCGGCGGCAGCTTTCTCTGCTTCTTCGGGTCGTGCAGCATGTGGCGCACGCGATCGGCGAGGAACGTTGAGAGCGGAAACTTGCCGCCTGCATAGGATGGGACTTTTGGCGTCTCGTCGCCGTGGGCGCGGACGACGAGCGCGTCGGTCTCGCGTACGCCGATCAGACGCAGGATTTCGCCGGCGAACAGGAAGGTGTCGCCGGGCGCGAGGCCTTCGATAAAGTATTCTTCGATTTGACCGAGGCGGCGGCCCGCGACGAGCGGCGCACCGCCCCCTTCGTCACGCGCTGTGCGCGCGTTTCTTCCCCCGCGCGCGGGGGAAGAAACGCGGCGGTCCGACGGGCGATGCGCTAAGCGTACGTCGAGCATTTCAGATTCGACGATGGCGCCGACATTCATGCGGTGTTGCTGCGCAACGGCGGGATTGCGCGCTTTCCAAAGATTGGTGTGCGGGTCCTGGACGATGCGGCGATAGCGATCGTAGCTGCGCAGCGCGTAGCCGCCGGTGGCGACGAGATCGATAGTGCGATCGAACGTGGAGCGCGGGAGATTGGCGTAAGGCGCTGTGCTTTTCACTTCGGCGTAGAGTGCGTCCTCGTCAAACGGCTCGCCGCAGGCGCAGCCCATGATGTGTTGGGCCAGGCAATCGAGACCGCCGACGCGGCGCGATTCGCCATCGAGCGCGCCTTCTTTCACGGCTTCCTGGGCGGAGCGGCATTCCAGAACTTCGAAGCGATTGCTGGGCGCCAGCAAAGCGCGCGAGGGCTCGTTGTAACGATGGTTGGCGCGGCCGATGCGTTGAACGAGACGCGCGCAGCCCTTTGGGGCGCCGATCTGGATGACGAGGTCAACGTCGCCCCAGTCAATGCCGAGATCGAGGGTGGAGGTGCAGACGACGGCGCGGAGTTTGCCGGCCGCCATGGCAGCTTCGACTTTGCGGCGTTGAGCGACATCGAGCGAGCCGTGGTGGAGCGCGATGGGGAGAACATCGTCGTTGACGCGCCACAGTTCCTGGAAGGTCATCTCCGCTTGGGCGCGCGTGTTGACGAAGACCAGCGCGAGCTTCGTTTTCTTGATCGCTTCGTAGATTTCGGGAATGGCGTGGCGCGCGGTGTGGCCGGACCATGGGATGCGCGCGTTGGTATCGAGCACGTCGATGATCGGGGCTGCACCTGGCGGGGCTTTGACAATGATGTTGCGCAAATCTCCTCCTCCCCCTTGCGGGGAGGAGGTCGGGAGGTGGGGGGCGTTCAATTGAGCAGGCGCCTGCGTGGTTGAACGCCCCCCCTCACCCTGCCCTCTCCCCCGCGAGGGGGGAGAGGGTTCTGAACCGAGCAACCAATGTACGAGTCCCGCTTCATCCGCGACGGTGGCGCTGAGGCCGATGCGGCGATGCGCGGGGGCCCAGCGTTGCAGACGCGCGAGGGCGAGCGCCAAAAGATCGCCGCGTTTGGTGGGGGCGAGAGCGTGGATTTCGTCGATGACGATGGCTTGCAAATCTTCGAAGAAGACGCGCGCATGTTCGGAGGCGATGAGCAGCGATAATTGCTCAGGCGTGGTGAGTAGAATGTCGGGCGGGTGGCTGCGCTGACGTTGGCGCTTCGAGGATGGCGTGTCGCCGGTACGGGTTTCGATGCGCAGGCCGAGCTGCATCTCGCTTGCCGGAATGCCGAGGTTGCGCGCGACATCGGTGGTCAGCGCTTTCAGCGGCGAAACATAGAGCGTGTGCAAACGATGCGGGCGGCGTGAGCCTTCGGCTTTCAGCGGCGCAAGTTCGATCAGGCTTGGCAGGAAGCCAGCGAGGGTTTTTCCGGCGCCGGTTGGGGCGATCAGCAATGTGGAGAGACCGGCCTGAGCGCGGGAGATGAGTTCGAGCTGATGCGGCCGCGGCGCCCAGCCGCGCGCGGCGAACCATTCCTCGAATGGCGACGGCAGAAGTGGAACGCGCGCGTCCATGACGCCAATGTAGTGCAAAGCGGCCCGGGCCGAAGCCCTCCCCGCCGTTGAGCGGCCGCAATTGGCATGGCATGGTCCGCCCCATGTTCAGGACATTCCGATTTCTGATTATCGCCGGCGTGGCGGCGTTTGCCGTATCCGCCGCGGCTCAGAGCGTGGGACCGGCGCTTCTCATTGAAGCGGTCGCGGCGACGCAGGCCGCCAAGGCCGATTACGCGTTCGATTTTGAATTGGATACGTCGAAGGCCAATTGGCGGGCGCGATTTGATCCGGAGGCGACGCCGAATCTGCGGCTCGTCGCGCCGGCCCGCGAGCAGCTCGACAACACTCAACGCCAAGCGTTTGACCGGATGGCCGCCGATTTCGAGGGCGTATCCTGGTGCGCCAGCGAGAGCATGGGGCGGGTCAGCAGTATGCGGCTGGTGCGCGAAGACGAGACCAGCGCGACGTATTCGTTTCAGCCGACGCGAGAGAGCATACGCAGTGAGCGCGCGCGTCAGTTTGCGGACCGGTTGCGCGGCGAGGTGACGATCCTGAAGGCGGCGCCGGATATTGCGCGCGTGCGCTTGTTCGCGGCTGAGAGTTTCAGCCCCGTGCCGTTGGTTCGAGTCGATGCATTCAACACGGTGATCACGTGCCAGGCGGCGCCGAACGGACGGCGCTTCGCGGCGGAGACGAATACGCACTTGCGCGGCAGCGCATTCGGGCAGGCGTTTGACGAGCGCTCGGTGCAGCGCGCGCGGAATCTGAGCGCGTCATGAAGGCGCCTCACCTTCGCGCGGATCGCGTTCTGGCGACGCTGGAGCAATTGCAGACGCGGATCAATGCGCGCTTCCCCGATGCCGGGCTTTCGAAGGTTTGCGCCGACGTCATCGATACGGCGCGGTTTTGCTCGCGCGACGCCGCCAATTTGGCGCGTCCGCGCCCGCTCTGGAGGCTCGGCGCGCTGACCTTGGTGGGCCTTGGGATCGCCGCGCAGATCAGCGCCTTCCGGTTCTTGAATATTCGGGTGAGCACGCTCACAGCGCCGGAATTGCTGCAGGGCCTGGAAGCGGCGGTGAACCTGCTGATCCTGTTCGGCGGCGCGACCTGGTTTTTGCTGACGCTTGAGGAGCGGATGAAGCGGGAACGGGCGCTCGATGCGTTGCACCGGCTGCGTCAGCTCGCGCACGTCATCGACATGCACCAGCTGACCAAGGATCCGACGGTGGTGCTGGACGCCCGGAAGACGGCCGCCTCGCCCGACCGGACGATGACGCAGTTCGAACTGACGCGATATTTGGACTATTGCGCCGAGATGCTGTCGTTGATCGGCAAGCTGGCGGCGCTCTATGCGGACCGGGTGCGCGACAGCGTCGTGATCGCGGCGGTGAACGACGTTGAGAACCTGACGGCAGGGTTGGGCCGCAAGATCTGGCAAAAGATCACGATCATCGGGGCGCTCGAGGAGCACTGAGACCCAAAACGCTAACCAAGATTAACCTCGGCTTGAGCAGTCTCCTTCAGCGAAAATCAAATAATCGGCGTTAGTATCTCGGGTTCGGTTTGGGGTCTTAGGGTCGATGCATGCAGGGGGTTGATCAGTTCGATCTGTCCGGCCTGACCGCGCTTGTCCTGGACGACAATCATTATGAGCGCGGCATTTCGCTCGATCAGCTCCGCGCCATGGGGTTTGGCCGCGCTATCGGCGTCGCCAACATCGTGGAAGCCTGGGAAGGCGTGCGACTTTCAAATCCCGACGTCATCCTGATGGATTGGGTCGGCGGACCTGGCGCTGCCGGTCTCGAATTCGCGCGCCGGATTCGCAAGAACGAGGAAACGCCAAATCGCGCCGTGCCGATGTTCATGCTGACCTCGCGCGGCGCCGCGGCGGACGTGGAGCTGGCGCGCCGCTCGGGGGTGGACGGTTATTTACGCAAGCCGATCTCGTCGTTCGCGCTGCTGCAGCGCGTGAAGACGGTGCTGGTCAATCCGCAGCCGTTTGTGGTGACCGCAAGCTATGTTGGCCCCTGCCGGCGCCGGCGGCGTCCGGACTTGAACTATCTTGGCCCGCTGCGCCGGCTTGATGACGCCGCGCCTGAACAGCTGGTTCGAGGCGACAATGAAGAGCTTGATCTTAAGGCCGATCTGGCGCGTGCGCGCGTTGCGGCGCTTGAAGCCACGGCGCGGGCGCTGATGCCGGGCGACGCAAAACAGGCGCGCGTCGTTTATCGCGCGGTGCAGGATCTCGTCGAAGTTGGCGAACAGATCGGCGACCCCAGCCTCGCCATGGGCGCACGGGAAATGGCGCGCTATCTCCAGGCGCAAGGCGCGACCGATCGGCTCGATCCAGAAGTCGTCCGCACGCACGTCGCGGCGCTCTACCAGCTTGTTCACCTGCCGCACGCGCTGTGCGAGGAGCGTCAGCGCGTGGCGAGCAGCTTGAAGCGCATGGTCGATAAAAAGCTGAAACAGGCCGACGCAGCGTAAATTGATCCGCACGCCGCCGGCGCGCGTACGAACCCTCGAACCATTTGTGCGTTGTCTGACGCAATAGGGAACGAGGCATGCTGACTTACATCTGCGCTTGGGTCGCGGCAGGCCTCGCCTTTCTGGCGCTCGACGCAGTGTGGCTAAGCCAGATGACGCCGCGGCTCTATAAGCCGATGATGGGCGAGATGATGCGCGCCAATACCGACTTTGCCGCCGCCGGAATTTTCTACGTCATCTATGTCAGCGCGATTGTGTTCTTCGCGGTGGCGCCGGCGTTGGAACAACAAAGCTTATCCAAGGCGATCACGACGGGGGCGATCCTGGGCTTTGTGGCGTACGCGACGTATGATCTTTCCAACCAGGCGACGTTGAAGATGTGGGATTGGAAGCTCACGCTCGCGGATATGGCGTGGGGCACGTTCGCGACGGCGGTTGCGGCGGGTGTGGCTTACGCGGTTTCGTCGCGGCTGACGTGAGGCGGTGGCTTCACGAACAGAAGCAAGATCAGACCGGCGAGCAGCAAAATCGCGATCGAGGCAAAGCCGGCGCGCAGGCTGTGATAGGCGGTGGTGAAATACGCCACCAGAGCTGGCGCCAGAAACGCGGTTGCGGAGCCTGAAAGCGCGTAGAGGCCAAACACCTCCCCTTCCATGCCGGCAGGTGCAAGATGGGCCATCAACGCGCGGCTTGAACCGTAAGCGGCGGTGATCGAAATCGCGATGATGATGGCGAAGCCGAGATAGGCGAGTTCAGG
The DNA here is from genome assembly GCA_016791365.1 of Hyphomonadaceae bacterium. GTDB lineage: Bacteria > Pseudomonadota > Alphaproteobacteria > Caulobacterales > Aquidulcibacteraceae > Vitreimonas. The sequence continues at coordinate 5,910 of JAEUMT010000020.1, forward strand.
GCCGGTGGCGAAGAATGGGCTATTCCAGACAGGAACATCAGGCGTCACCGGCATGAAGAACATGGTCGTCGGCGACATCGAGACCATGAACACCAAACACGCCGTTGTCGCCGCGATCTCGATGACGACGGCGCGTTTGAGGCCGACGGCGTGGTCGAGCCAGCCGCTCAACACGCCGCCGAAGACGGCGAAGATGCTGAGCGTGATGCCGTAGCAGAGCATTTCAAGCAGGCCCCAGCCCATCACGCCGGACGCATAGACGCCGCTGAACAAGAGGATCGCCGTCTTGCCGTCGGCGTAGAGCATGCGGGCGATAAGGTACAAAGCGACGTTGCCGTAGTCGCGGAGCTTGCGGATGGTGCGGATGACGTTGCCAACGCCGTGGCGCATCGCATCGCCGAAGCGTTCGCCGGTTGTGGTGAGATCGCGGGTGTAGAGGAAAAGCGGGATTGAGAAGAGAACCAGCCACGCGGCGCACAGAAGCGTCACGGCGCGGTTCGGCTCGTGCGCGGCGGGGTCCAGGCCGAAGAGCGGCGCCTCGGGGATGAAGGGCAACGCGACCTGGCCCGGCAGCGCCATCGTGATGAGCACGAACAAGAGCAGCAGCACGGACGCGGCGTTGCCGAGCGCGAGGCCCATGCCGGAGACGCGCGAGAGCATTGACGGCGGCGCGGCGCGCGTGAGCAGAGAATTATGCAGCACTTCGGTGTAAACGAAGGCGATGCCGGACATGACGGTGCACAAACCGATCGCCCACAGGGTCAATCCGGCTTCATTGGGAAGCGCGAACCAGCGAAGCCCGATGCCGAGCGCCAGCGTGCCGATGCACAACGCCAGTAGCGGCTTGCGCCGTCCCATGCGATCGCTCGCGGCGCCGATGAACGGCGCGGAGAGCGCGATGATCATGCCGGAGATCGTGTGCCAGCCGGCGATGATGGCCTGGCCGCGCACGGGATCGCCGATCACGACGCTCGCGACGTAGGGCGCGAAAACGTAGATGTCGCCGAGCAGCACCCACGGATTGCGCGCCCACTCAAAGAGCGCCCAACTCCAGGAACCGCGATTGATTTTTTGCCCCGCCCCGCCCTGTCTGGACGTCGCATCAGCGGGCGCCACACTCATCTAGCGATTGCCCTTGAGCGAGGCGGCGGTCTCGCGCGCGATCTGACGGATCGCAGCTTCGGCGGCCGGCGCCGCCGACGGGAAGGCGACAAAACCGTGCGGCAGTGAATCGAAGCGCGTGTACGCCACCTTTACGCCGGCCTCCCGCAAACGCTCGCCGTAGGCCGCGCCTTGGTCGAGCAGCATGTCGAAGCCAGCGCCATAGATCAATGCGGGCGCGAGGCCGCGCAGATCCTGCGCGCGGCCGGGCGATATGCGCGGGTCGCTGGGGTCGGCGTTCTCCGGGAGATATTGCTTCACGAAGAAATCGAGCGTCTCGGCGGTGAGCGGCCATGCATCGGCGAATTCGTGCATCGATGGGGTGTCGGAGACGAAGTCGATGCCGGGATAGATGAGCAATTGCAGGACAGGCGGTTTGGCCTTGCGCATCTCCTGCGCGATGATCGCCGAGAACAGCCCGCCCATGCTGTCGCCGCCGATGGCGGCTTTGCCAACCGGCGCGCCGTAGCGCGCGGCGTTGTCGACGACCCAGTTGTAAACGGCGATGCAGTCATCGAGGCCGATCGGGTATTTGAACTCGGGCGCGAGGCGATAATCAACCGAGATCACCGGCGCGCCGGCTTCCTTGGCGATCAAACCACACAAGCGATTGCAGCTTTCGAGCGAACCGATAACGCCGCCGCCGAAGTGCAGATAGACCATCATCGCCGCGGAATTGTCGCGCACGGTGGGCAGGTAGAGCCGGCACGGCACGGAATGACTGCGGCCAGTGACGTAGAGCTTTTCGATGCGAACGCCGGATACGTTGCCGCCGCCGAAGAGTTCGGCGCCGGCTTCGGTTTGAGCGCGCAGCGTGGCGACGTTCATCTTGTCCCACGGGATCGCGCGCTGGCGCGCCTGCGCTTCCAGGAACTGCATGCGCGGATCGAGCGTCATGCCGCGCACCGTGCGCGGTTCGCCGCCTGAGGCTTTGATCAAAGCTTCGTCGGAACGCGACAGAGCAAGATGCACAAGCGCTTTGCGCAACCAGGACAAACGGTAGCTCCCAGATTCAGTCTTTGCGGGCCGCGCCGGTGAGGCCCTTCAACAGAAGGCCGGTTACGAAGTCTGCCGCAGCGTCAATATCGTGCAGCGAACGGCGCAACATGGCCGACCCCACCTCTTGCGCGATGCCGATGCAGGCGCAAGCCAGATAATCAGCATCGACATGCGGTGCGTCGCCATGGGCGATCGCATCTTCGAGGCTTTGACGTACTTCCTGGTAAACGGCCGTCATCTCCGGCGTGTCCATGCGCAGGATATGCGGGCGGCGTTCTTCGATCGGGCGGCCTTCGAGCTGATTGTCCTGCACGATGAAATGAAAGTACGCGACGAAGGCGGAGTGGAGATAATCCTCGAAGCTCTTGGCGTTCTCACGCGCCATGCGCAGGATTGGGCGAAAGCGCCGGGCGCCGTCGTCCGCCAGCGCATCGAACACTTCTTCTTTCGACTTGAAGTAATTGTAGAAGGTGCCGCTCGCGAGATCAGTGCCGCGGATGATGTCGCGCACGGTCGCGGCTTCGTAGCCAAGCTCCGCGAACACGGCGCGCGCGGCGATGAGGATCGCCTGACGGTTGGCGACCTTGGTCTTCTCGCGCTTGCCTATCGGCTCGACGTTGGCCGCCGTTTCGCTCATCTTTTTCCTCGGATGACTGTTCTGTCAGCTACAACGTCACAAAAGTGACGAAACGTCAATTTGCGACAATGGCGGGGCGGGTCCCGCCCTGCTAGCACCGCTTCATGAGCGACGAGCCGAAGACTTACGCCTCCCCGGGCGATGATCCGCTGCAGCGTGTTCGCGCCATGATCCAGTTTACGCCGCAGGCGCAGGCGCTGAGGATGGAGGTGACCAAGATCGAGCCGGCGCGGGTGTGGGGGCTGGTGCCCTATCGCGAAGAGCTGATCGGCGATCCCGAGACGGGCGTCATTGCGGGCGGAGTTATCACGACCTTCCTCGACACGCTTTGCGGCACGGCGGCGGTCGCGGCGATGGAGCACCCGACGACGGTGGCGACGATCGATTTGCGGATCGACTACATGCGGCCGGCAACGCCGAAGCGCGACGTGCTGGCCGAAGCGCATTGCTACAAACTTGGCCGCAGCGTCGCGTTCGTGCGTGCGGTTGCGTACGACGAAACGCCGGACAATCCGATCGCGCACGTGGCGGCGGCGTTCATGGTCAATTCGAGTAGTGGCCGCAAGTTCGGCGCGAATTTGCGGGGGAAGAAGTGATGATCCGTGTGGTGATCTTTGCTCCCCCGTTCACGGGGGAGCTGTCAGCGAAGCTGACTGAGGGGGCGGATCAGGCGCAATCACCTGACGTCCGCGCGCGTGTCGCCCCCTCCGATCGCTGCGCGACCACCTCCCCCGTGAACGGGGGAGGAAAATGAACCCGCAACAGCGTGTCGCCGCCGCGATAGAGCGGATTCCTTATGCGCGGTTTCTGGGCATTCGCGCCGAGCTCAAGGGCGATGAGCTGACATTGGTGATGCCGTTTAGCCAGCACCTCGTCGGCAATCCGCTTTTGCCGGCCTTACATGGCGGCGTGGTGGGCGCGCTGCTTGAGGTGACGGCGCTGACGCAGCTGGCGATTGCGTCGAAGAGCGAGCGGTTTCCGAAGACCGTCGATATCGGGATCGACTACCTGCGTTCAGGAAAGCCGGTTGATACGTTTGCACGCGCGAAGGTCGTGAAGATCGGGCGGCGGATTGCGAATGTGCAGGCAGAGGCGTGGCAGGGCGAAAGAACACAGCCAATCGCGACGCTGCACGGGCATTTCATGACGCCTGAGACGGAAGAACAAGCCGGCTAAGCAATATGGACCGTTGGCGTCCCGCCGGCTGGCTCCCGTGCATGCCGGCGAGACGCCGGCGGTCCATATTAGTTCAGCACTCCGAACAGGAAGAGCAGAATGATGATCGGCAGGGGAATGCCGATGACCCAGAGAATGCAGCCTTTGCCGAGTTCACCCATGATGCATTCTCCTCAAACTTTTGGTGCGTGCTGGTAGGCGGTCGCGTCGTCGAGACGCGGGCGCGTTTCCCACTTCGGGTGATGTGAACCCAGCCAACCGCCAGCGATGGCGCCGGCAAGGCCGAGCGAAAGCGACCCAACCGTCCACCAGGCGATCCCGGCAAGCGCGTCGGCGGTGTCTTCGGCGGTGGCGAGGTCGGACGCGTTCGCGCCCTGCCCGTCGGTCGCATCGCTTAGTTCGCCAATGGTTTCCGCGACGCCAGAGGTCAGCGCGTCGCCGCTTGAGAGCGCGCCGGCGGCGAACGTCGCCAACGACACGGCGAACGCGACGGCGAGCGCCCAGACCAGGAAGCCTGTCAACAAGCCGCCGAAATGGTCGGGATAGCGTGAGCCGCGCGAGGCGATGTAGGCGCCGACTTGAAAGGCCACGAGCTGCGCGAACATGACGTACAGCCCGCCGCCAATGGATATGGTCTCGTCCTGGCTATTCAGTTCGTAGGGATTGAACGCTGCGGCGCCGATGGCGAGGCCGAGCACATTCAGCAGAAAGCCAATTGCGATCGCGGCGACGGCGCCGGCGAAAATCGTGGACCATTGGATCAGCGGATGCGCGTAATGGCGCCCTGCGATCGTGTAATCGGGATCAAATCTGTAAGCGACCATGACGCCTCTCCAGCCGAGAAATCTCAAGCCGGTAACGAGGCGCCACGTTGTTGGTTCCGTGGAACTCGATTTAAGCCGCGTTTTTGCGACGCGTTAGAGCCGCGAAGTCGTTGAGGAGCATCTCAGTCATGCTGCCGGGCTTGAACGCGAGCCCCGCGATTTCGCGCACCGGGGTAATTTCGGCGGCCGATCCGGTGAGGAAGCACTCGCTGAAGGTCGCCAATTCGTTGGGCCAGATCGCGCGCTCGATCACTTCTATGCCGCGCTGGCGGGCCATCGCGATCACGGTTTGACGGGTGATGCCGTTCAAGAAGCAATCCGGCGTCGGCGTGTGCAGGACGCCGTCGCGCACGAAAAAGATGTTCGCGCCGGTGCCTTCGGCAATCTGGCCTCGCCAATCCAGCATCATCGCGTCATCGAATCCGGCATCGGTCGCGGCATGGCGCGAGAGCGTGCAGATCATGTAGAGGCCGGCGGCTTTGGAGTTGCACGGCGCGGTGTCGGGCGCGGGACGGCGCCACGGCGCGATCATCAGGCGTACGCCCTTCATCTTGTCCGCGAAGTAATCGCCCCACACCCAAGAGGAGATGGCGACGTGAACGTCGTCGCGTTTGGCCGAGACGCCCATCTGCTCGGAGCCGCGCCAGGCGATGGCGCGGAGATAGCAATTCGGCATTTGCTGGCGAGTGATGAGTTCGACCTTGGCGCGATCGATCTCCTCGGCGCTGAACCCCAGCTTGAATCCGAGCACCTTCGCCGAGGCGTGGAGGCGTTCGCTGTGCTCGCGGCTCTTGAAGACGACGCCGTCATAAGCGCGCTCGCCCTCGAAGACGGCGGACGCATAGTGCATGGCATGGGTGAGGACGTGGACGCGCGCGTCGCGATGGGGGATGAATTTGCCATCCATCCAAATCCAGCCATCGCGATCGTCAAAAGGCTGCGCCGCCATGCCGTTTCCTCCATTATGATCGGACACTTGCCGATCCGCGGCGCCGGTGTGATGGTGCGGTGCAGCGGGGTTGGTTTTGCAGGATATAGTGTGTCGCGCGGCATGAGTGTCAACGAACCTGCTTTGAGGGTAGAATTTTCTACCGGTAACTTGGCCTTTGCGGGGTCAAAAGCACCTCCTAGTGGGCGCGTTTGCCGGGGACGTTGCATATGAATGCCGCGCCCGCCTTCGACGCACTCGACCGGCCGCCTCACCTGCTGCTGGTGGATGATGACGACCGCATCCGCGAATTGCTCAAGAAATACCTGTCGCAGGCCGGCGCGCGGGTCTCGGCGGCGGCGGACGCGGCAGGCGCGCGCAAGCTTCTCGACGGCATGGATTTCGACCTCCTCATTCTCGATGTGATGATGCCGGTCGAAGACGGCTTCTCGCTGGCGGAGAGCGTCCGCAAATCGTCCAAGGTGCCGATCGTGCTGCTGACCGCGCGCGGGCTGGCGGAAGACCGGATCAAGGGGCTTTCGATCGGCGCTGACGATTATGTCGCCAAGCCGTTTGAACCGGCCGAACTCACGCTGCGCATCAACGCGATCCTGCGCCGGACGTTGGCGGCGCGCGGCGAGGCGCCGGAGACGGTGACGTTCGGTCCGTTCGCGTTCAACGGCGCGCGCGGTGAGCTGGCGCGCGAGGGCGTCACGGTGCGGCTGACGGAAGCCGAGGTCGCGCTGCTCCGGATTCTCGCCATGCGGCCAGGCGAAGTGATCAGCCGCGAGGAGCTCGCCAAGCGCACCGGCGCGGGGCTTGAACGCTCGGTTGACGTGCAGGTGACGCGCCTGCGGCGGAAGATGGAAGTCGACCCGCGCGCACCGGTGTTTCTGCAAACGGTGCGCGGCGTCGGCTATCGTCTGGCGGCCGATTGATGGACGCGGCGCCCAAACCACGCATGCGCTTTCGCGATATTCTGCCGAAGGGCCTCTATTGGCGCACGCTGCTGATCATCGTGGCGCCGGCGGCGTTACTGCAGCTGATCATCACGCTCGTATTTCTGGACGACCACTGGCAGGCGACGTCCAAGCGCATGAGCCAGGGCGTGGCGGCGGATGTGGCGCTGATCATCCAGCTTTATGAGCGCGATCCGACGCAGGAGAATTTCGAGGCGCTGCGCGAATACGCGATGCGGCCGCTGCGCTTGGAAATCGAGCTGCAGCCTGGCGCGGACCTCACCATCCCGCGCTGCCGCGCATGGGGCTCGACGCTCGATCGCTATCTGCTGCGCTCACTACAGACCGACATCAATCGCGAAGTCTTTTACGATTCCACCTGCCCCGGGCCGCAGGTTGTAATCCGCGTGCCGGTTGAACGCGGCGTGTTGCAGCTCAAGGCGTATCGCGACCGCGTGCAGGCGCGTTCGGGGCCGCTGTTCGTGGCGTGGATTTCGGGCGCGACGATTTTTCTGATCGTGGTCTCGGTGATCTTCATTCGCAACCAGGTGCGGCCGATCGAAAACCTCGCTGATGCGATGGAGAGGTTTGGGCGCGGCGAGGATACCGGCTACATCCGTGCGCGCGGAGCGCGCGAAGTGCGCGGCGCGACGTTGGCGTTTCAGGACATGCGCCAGCGGATACGCAAACAGATTGAACAGCGCTCGCAACTTCTTGCCGGTGTCAGCCACGATTTGCGCACGCCGCTGACGCGGTTGAAGCTGCAGCTGGCGATGATGGAGCAATCGCCGGAAATCGACGACATCAAGCGCGACCTGGCGGAGATGGAACAAACGCTCGACGAGTATTTGGCGTTCGCAAAAGGTCAGGCGGATGAAGCGCCGGAACTGGTCGATGTCCCGGCGCTGGTGCGGGAGGTTGTCGCCGATACCGTGCGCGGCGGCGGCGATGTGGCTGTCGAAGGGCAGATGGATGCCGCGCCGACCCCGGGCCGCGCGCGCGCGCTCAAGCGTTGCCTCGCCAATTTGATCGACAACGCCGCCGCGCATGGCGACAAAATCCGCATCGCGATCTCCAGCAACGATCAGGCGATTACGGTGTGTGTCGATGACAACGGTCCGGGCATTCCGGAAGAACTCTACGAAGAAGCTTTCCGCCCCTTCTCGCGCCTGGATGAGACGCGGTCGCGCAACCAGAAAGGCGTAGGCCTTGGGCTCGCGATCGCGCGTGACGTCGCGCGCAGCCACGGCGGCGATATTCTGTTGAGTCGCAGTCCTTTAGGCGGATTGCGCGCGGCGTTGCGGGTGCCGCGGCCGGCTTAGGGCTGTGGATAAAATCTTGTCCACGTGCGGCGCGTTCTGGCGCGGCGCGCCGGGTTGGCGATAAGCGCCCTGGCGTCGTATAGGGCTGGGCATGGACGACACGGGCGAACGCGACTGGACTTCCCGAGCGAGGATTTGCATCGACTTCGGCACCGCATTGTCGAAGGCGGCGATCTGCCTCGACCCGATGCTGCCGCTGGAAGTTGGCGTGAAGCCGCTGCCGATTGGCGCGATTTCGGGCGCGGAACATCCGTTGCTCACGCCCTCCGTGCTCTATGTCGATGACGGCCGCATGTATTTCGGCCCGCAGGCGCTGGAGCACGCGCATCGCGGCGTCGATACCGCACGCGATCCGCTGATCTCGTTCAAGACAGTGCTCGGCGCCACCAATGTTGGGGAAGCGCTGCAGACGCGGCTGCGCCCGTCAATGGATCCGACCGGCACGTTCAAGCAGCGCGACGCGCTGGTGCTGTATATCGCGTACCTCGATCAGTTGATCCGCGAAGCGTTGGATCTCGCGCCAAACATGCCGCGCGGGGTGATCAACGCAAAGCGCCGCTATACGAGCCCAGTCTGGCGCCCGGGCAGCGGCGTCGATTTGGCGTTTGAAGCTGTGTTCAACGAAGCGGCGGCGGTGTCGCAAAAACTTGGCCGGCAATTTTTGCTGCAGGGCGAAGGCATCTCGATCGCGCAGTGCAAAGATGCGCTCGATCGGGCGGCGGCGGCGCCGGGAAACGGCATGCTCGAGACGGGCATTTTCGAACCGCACGCGGCGGCGGCGGCGGCGCTGGCCTTCACCTCGCAACCCACGCGCTTTGTGCTGGTGCTCGATATCGGCGCGGGCACCAACGACATGGCGGCGTTTGACTTCGACGAAAGCGTTGAGCCGCCGTCGCTGAGCGAAATCAAGGAAGCGCGCCAGTGCAGCGCGCTCGCGGGCGATGAAGTCGATCGCATCCTGATCGAGCTGATGCTGCGCAAAGCCGGCTTTGACCGGAACAACCCGGATGACATGCGCACCCTGCGCGCCGCGCGGCTTAGCGCGCGTGAGTTGAAGAAGGACATCTTCCGCCACGGCAAATGCACCATGCGCATCGGCCGCAAGACGATCACCGTGCTCGCCAAGGAATTGGCCGAAGATCCGAATTTCCGGACGTATCAGCAGGCGCTGGCGCAGACCATTGCGGCAAGCCTGCGTGTGGTTGCAATGCGCGCGCGCGAAGTGGGCGCGCCGACGATTGATGTCGTGCTCGCGGGTGGCGGCTCGCATCTGCCCTTCCTGACGGCGCTGGTTCAACACGCCGGCAATAGCGTGGCGCAGGGCATTCAATTGCGCGTTGGTCCGCTTTCGCCGGCCAACCCGCTTTACACCAGCATCGACGCGTCGCTGCGCGACGTCTTCCCGCAAATCGCCATGGCGGTCGGCGGCGCGCTGGTGGAGATGATGCCGGCGCGATGAGCGCAATCTTGAAGCTCGCGCGCAACGATCAGGGCGAGCCGGAAATCTTCCGTTCCATTCAAGGCGAAGGCCCCGCGATCGGACGGCCGCGCACGTTCGTGCGGCTATCGGGCTGCAACTTACACTGCGTGTGGTGTGACACGGCGTACACGTGGAATTGGGTCGGCACGCCCTTTGCGCATCGGGACAACGCGAAGTTCAATCTCAGCGCCGAGATGGTGAGCTTGAGCGTAAAGGAAACGGCCGCCCGCATTCGCGCGCTGCCGAGCGAGGGGGTTGTCATCACCGGCGGCGAGCCGTTGCTGCAAACCGGAGCGGTTGTGGAATTGATCGACACGCTACGCCTGGATGATCATCGCGCCTGGGTCGATATCGAAACCAATGGCTCCATCGTTCCGAGCCAAGAGCTCGTGGATCGCATCGACTTCTTCGTGGTGTCGCCGAAGCTGGCGCACTCGGGCAACGAGGCGGCGCTGGCTTTGAAAGACGAGGCGCTGCGGCGGTTCGCGCAGATGACGTCCGCGTCGTTCAAGTTTGTGGTCAAGGACGCCGCCGATGTCGAAGCAGTTGCGGCGCTGGCCGAGACATACGCGTTCGCGAAACAGCGCATCTACATCATGCCGGAGGGCACGACGTCAGAGGCCCTCCTCGCGCGCGGGCCGACATTGATCGACGCGGTCATCGCCCACGGGTTCAACTATTCGGACCGCCTGCACATTCACCTCTTCGGGCAGAAGCGCGGCGTGTGATCCTGTCGACGGCCCGCGTCTGCTTCGACGAACTCAGCATGACGCTACTGTAGGCCGCAGCGCGCGTCGGAATTGGCGTCATGCTGAGCTTGTCGAAGCGCGACGCCACGCACTATGTGCGCTCACCCTACTTCGCGCGCCAAATCAGGAAACACCTTCGAGACTTTGCTCATCAAATACTCGCCATACGTGCCGGAGAACGCGTGCACGTTGGCGTGATCCCAGCGTTCGGTGCTGTCGTCGCGGGCGCGCGCGTGATCCGGCAGCGGGACGATTTGCGCATCCCAGCCGGGATCGAAGAAAAACGGAAACGAGAGGCGGCTTTTGCCACTGACGTTGCGGACGCGATGAGGCGTTGAGCGATAGGCGCCGCCGGTCAAGCGATCGAGCATGTCGCCGATATTGCACACGAGAGCGCCTTCGATTGGCGGCGCTTCGATCCAGCCATCCGGCGTCTTCACTTGCAGGCCGCCGTGTTCGTCCTGCGCGAGCAAGGTCAGCAAGCCATAATCGGTGTGTTCACCGACGCCCCAGCTTTCATCGTCGCCCGCGGGATACTCGAAGATACGAAACAGCAACGTCGGATCGGCGGTGTAGGTGCGGCGGAAGTATTGCGCATCGAGGCCAAGGCTGAGCGCGACGCCTTCCATTATCGCATACGCGGCGCGTGTCGCTTCATACATAAAGCGCAACACAGATAGCTTCAGGTCGGGAATGGCATCGGGGAAGAGATTTGCCCCGTGCAGCGGCACGCCCGCGCGGACGCGCGCGTCATCGGGCCCAAGCTCCGCTCCGAAGTATATCCCCTGCTTGCGATCGGGTTTGCCGCTGGTGAGTTCGCCGCCGACGGGAAAGTAGCCGCGCCAAGCTTTGCCACCGCGGGCCATCGCGATCTTCAATTTCTCGGCTTCGGGAAGAGCGAAGAACGCTCTGCTGCTGGACTCCAAGTCAGCCAGTGTCTCGGCGCGGACGCCGTGACCGACGGCGTAGAAAAAGCCGAGCGTCGTGCACGCTTGTTCGATTTCGCGCGCAACTTCGCGCGCGTCTCCACCGTCGAGCAGCGCGGCGACATTGATGATCGGCAATCTCCCGAGGATCGTCATATCGTCCGTATCATCTCTCAGGCGCCCGTTGGCCGCGCGAAGCTATCCGTATGTGGGCAGCCTCGCGCCTTGGCGTCACGATTTTCATCCTACATGTTTTCCGGAGCTAACGAGAACAGGCTCGCGCGCTAAGCGCGGGCTTCGCGGGCCGGACCAACGCGACGGTGCTACCCCCCGTCACACAAGCGTTGCGTCCGGCCCGTACTCTGACGGCGATGCACCGTCCGCAGAACCGCCTGGGAACAAAACCACTCTCTACCGCGTAGTTATTCGACGCGCTTTTTGTGGGGACCGCCGTGCGCTGCTGGCTCTTTTTCAACCGGGAGATCGCTCCCGAGGTTCCCGAAGCGCACGAAGTGATGCGCTTCCAGGAGGCCGCCCGCGCGCTGGACATCGAACTGCTGGTTCTCAAGCCAAGCGAATTCGATCTGGTGGTTGACTCTAAACACTCGTGGTCGGCGATCTATCAAGGCCGCGAACTCTACAAGCCTGACCTCATTATTCCGCGCTGCGGCAGCGAGACGAGCTATTTCACACTTGCTGTATTGCGTCACTTCGAGCGCCAGGGCGTGGCGATCGCAAATAGCCCGGCCGCCGTGGAGTCGGTCGCGGACAAGCTGCATACGTTGCAGGTTCTGGCTGGCGCGAAGCTGCCGATCCCGAAGACCATTCTCGGCAAATTCCCCGCGGACGTTGACCTAGTTGAACGCGAGCTTGGCTTTCCTGTCGTTGTTAAGAAGCTGCGCGGCACGCGCGGCGCCGGCGTCGTGCTTTGCAACAGCCGCGGCGACTTTGACGATCTGGCCGCGCTGCTCGATGGCGCGACGGCGGCGTCTGACTTCTTGTTCCAGCAATATATCAAGGCGAGCCACGGACGTGACGTACGCGTACTGGTGATCGACGGGCGCGCCGTGGCGGCGATGGAGCGCAAGGCGACGGACGGCGGCTTCAAGTCGAACATCTCGCTTGGTGGAAGCGCGCTGCCGTTTACGCCGCCGCCGGAAATGGCGGAACTTGCTGTGCAGGTGGCGCGTGAATTGAAGCTCGATATCGCCGGCATTGATATTCTGTTCGACCAGAACGGCTACAAGATTTGTGAGGCCAACTCGGCGCCGGGTTTCCAGGGGCTGGAGCGCGCTTGCGCGATTGATGTGCCGGAGCTGGTGTTTCTGGCGATGGGGCGCAAGTTTGGTCTGCCGGTGCGCCACTCGGAACGGTGGGAACAAGCAATCGACAATGCGGCGCGCGCGATGTTCGGCGCGATGAAGAAGCCGGATGTCAGCGAATTGTTGGACGAGTTGCCCGAGCCGTTGCCGCTCGCGCCGGTGCCCGCACGCAAGCGCCGCAAACCGATCTAGCCGCTGGCGGCACGGTTGATTCTGGCGACGGCGGCCGCCGCCAATTCCTGAAGATCATGCACGGCCGGCTTTTCACGCGCCGGCATGCGGTTGAATGCGTCGAGCGCGGCGATCTTGTAGGCTTCGGCAAGCGTGGGATAGTTGAAGGTGTTTTCGACGAAATAGTCCAGGCCGCCATCGAGGTTGAGCACGGCCTGGCCGATGTGAATGAGCTCCGTCGCGCCTTCGCCGACAATGTGCACGCCGAGCAGACGGCGCGTGTTGAGATCGAAGATCATTTTCATGAAGCCGGAATTGAGGCCCATGATGTGGCCGCGCGAGGTTTCGCGGAAACGCGCAATGCCGGTCTCGTACGGAATGTGTTTCTCGCGGACTTGCTCTTCGGTCATGCCGATCGTGGAAATCTCCGGCACCGAATAGATGCCGTACGGAAAAAATTCCGGCGGTGCGTGCGCTTCGGCGCCGAAGGCGTGACAGGCGGCGATGCGCCCCTGCTCCATCGAAGTGGAGGCAAGGCTTGGGAAGCCAATGACGTCGCCGACAGCGTAGATATGCGGGACGATGGTTCGGAATGTGGCTTTGTCGGCGAGGACGCGGCCGCGGTCGTCGGCCGCCAGGCCCGCGGCTTCCAAATTCAGCGAGGCGGTTGAGCCGACGCGGCCGGCGGCGAAGAGCACCATGTCAGCGAAGATCTGGCGCTGGTCTTCAAGTTGCACGAGGCAGCTTTCCGGGGCGGGCTTTTCGACGCTGACGGCTTTGCTGTTGAAGCGGAGGCTGACGCCGCGATCGCGGAGATCGTGGATGAATTCGTCGACCAGCTCGCGATCGACGAAGCCGAGCAGGCTTGGCCCCGGCTCGATCACCGTCACTTTGACGTCGAGCGCGGAGAAGATGGTCGCGTACTCGATGCCAATGACGCTGGCGCCGATCACGGCGAGCGAGCGCGGCAGGCGCTTGAGGTCGAGGATTTCGTCGGCATCGACGATGGTCTCGCCATCGAACGGGATGTGTGGCGGGCGATACGGCGTTGTGCCGACAGCGAGGATGACGCGATCGCCGTGGAAGTGGCGGACTTCGCCGGTCTCACCGGCGACTTCGACCGCGTTGGGGCCGAGGAAGCGTGCGGCGCCGGAGACCCAGGTGACGTTGTTGCGGGCGAACTGGTGTTCGAGCACCTCGACTTCATGGTCGAGCGTGATGTGGAGGCGGCGGCGCAGGTCCTCCGCCGTGATGTCGGCCTTGTTGCGATGCGCGCGGCCGTAAAAGCCGCGCTCGCGCCAGCCGGAGAGGTTGAGCACGGTTTCGCGCAGCGTCTTCGACGGGATCGTTCCGGTGTGAACACAAACACCGCCGACGCGGCGCCCCCGTTCGATCACGAGCACGGTTTTCTTGAGCTTGGCGGCCTGCACCGCCGCCCGCCTGCCCGCGGGGCCCGATCCAATGACGATGAGGTCATAGTGCTGCATTGGCGACAATGCTTGAACCGCACCGCTCGCCAACACGTTAATGTCCCGCTTCCGCGCGATGTCGGGACAGGCGCCGCCCGTTCGTCTTAGGGTCAGAGCCAAGGAGACCCCCATGCGGAAGATCATCGTCGGCGCCTTTGTTTCGATGGATGGCGTGATGCAGGCCCCGGGCGGGCCGACCGAGGACCCGACCAAAGGCTTCAAATACGGCGGCTGGTTCGTGCCCTATTTCGACGCCGAGTTTGGCGAAGAGGTCGACGCCATATTCAAGTCGAAGCCGGACCTGCTGCTCGGGCGCAAGACCTACGAGATCTTCGCCGCCTACTGGCCCTATTACGACGAGAACGCCGAGGATGGCGGCATCGCGACGCTATTCAAGGAGATCAAGAAGTATCCGGTGTCGCGCTCTGGCGATGTCGAGACGAGTTGGGCGGGCACCACGTTGCTGCGCAGCGTTGATGACGTGAAGAAACTGAAGCAGACGGATGGGCCGGACCTCATCACCCAAGGCAGCACCGAGTTGGTGCACGCGCTGCTGGCGGAAGACCTTGTGGACCGCATGACGATTTTCACCGCGCCGCTCGTGCTTGGAGGCGGCAAGAAGCTGTTCGCCGATGGCTCGGCCCCGCGTGGCTATAAGCTCACGAACTCGCGCGTCTCCTCCTCCGGCATCATGATCGGCCATTATGAGCGCGGCGGCGAAATTGGCATCGGCGATACGGCCATGGCGTCGGCCAGCCAGGCGGAAGTCACGCGCCAGGAGCGGATGAAGCGCGAAGACTAAGGGGTCGCGCTTGGATGCGCCTTAGAGCGTGAAGCTGGCGAGTTTGTTGGAGAAGTTGGTGGCGACGTGGGTGATGCCGTCGTTGAGGCGGTTCAGCTCGGGCGCCAGGCGCTCGTCATACTGGATAGACACCATCGCCAGAACCATGAAAGCGAGGCCCGCGAGCCCGCGCCAGCGGCTGTCAAACGCAGAGCGAAAGTTCTGCTTCAGTTCAATAATCGCGATCTTGAACATGAGCGACGCCTTCTTGGCTAATGCGCGTCAATCTTTGCGCGCTAAGCGTAAACAAGTGCTAACCGAGGGGTTAACACAAGCGCTGCATGCATATGTTTTACAGTGAAACCGCAGTTCAGTCGTAGCGCACGACGTAGCGCTTCTTCATCGGCTCGATGACGCGCCACACGCCGGTGAAGCCAGGCTCGATGATGAAGCTATCACCTTCGCCATAGCGCACGGCTTCGCCGCCATCCGGAACAAGTTCGCACACGCCTTCGAGCACGTGGCAAAACTCCCATTCTTCGTAGTTGACGCGCCACGCGCCGACGCCCGCGCTCCACTCGCCAGCGAAGATTTTGTCGTCGCGTGCATAATCGAGCGTCGAGATGGTGCGCGGCGAACCTTCAATGAGGCGATCGGCGGCGACCGCCTTCTCCTCGCATTCTCCCTGGCCTGTGATCGCAACAAGCCTGGTCACGGCGACGCCGGGTCCTCTGATTTCGGCTTGGCTTCGAAGCCGGCCCAGCGGCCAAACATCTCTTCGGCGCGGCGCAGGTTGCGATCGAGCGAGGCCATTGTCTTGGCGAAGTCGCCGGCGCTGTCGCCGCGCCAGGCGGCGCGGGCCTGGCCGATGATGACGCCGAGACCTTGAGCGCGCGCCTGGCCGGTCATGCCGTCAGCTTCGAGGCCGGCGATAGCCAGCACCCAGCGGGCGCAGCGCACGTGACGCTGGTGCGCCGCAGCGAGCAATGTCGGGTCGCGGTCGGCGCCCTGCTCCATGGCGGTCACGGCGGCACGATGCGGCTCCATCGCTTCGAAGCGGCGCATGATGAGTTCGAACAAGCGGTCGCGCACGCTTTGGGCAGAGTCGAGCTTGTCAAGATTGTCACCGATGGCGCGGTCAAACGCTTCTTCGACACAATCGAGCGCCTCGCCGACGCTCGCGCCATAATATTCCGAGACCGGCCGATTGGCGGCGTCGGCAAGCTTGGTCAGCGTCACGTCCCGCCAGGGCGTGGATACCGCCAGCGACAATGCTGCGCGGGCTAAATCGCGGCGAAGAGCGGGGTCGAGCGGAACGGACATGAAACCTTCGAACTGGAATTGAGTTGCGTTTTCATCAAGGCTTGGGCGCCCTTGTCCGTCAAGCGGGCGCGCCCGACATAAAACGCGAACGTCAGGAGTGAAGCATGCCGGATGGGACATTAATGGGGCGCCTGCGCCCTCATCCCCATCACGACCACGCGTTGCAAGCCAAGTTCGCGCACTGGAATCGTGCGCGCCTGGCGCCGCAAACGCCGCGGACCGATTGGCGCGGCGCCTTCGAGGAAGAGCGCGCGATGCTCGCGATCGAACGCGCGTTCATCGAAGAGACGCGTGCGGCGCAGATTGAGCGCGCCGCGACAGCGCCGCGCGCGCCGCGGGCGTTCGTGGCCTGGTTCGAGGCGCTAAAGGAAAGCGGCCAGGGTCAAGGCGATCCGCTGTTTCCATGGCTGGCCGAGAAGGCCACGCTTGAGGAGATGCGCTGGTTCGTTGAACAGGAAGCCGCCGGCGAAGCCGGTTTCGACGATCTTGTGGCTATGTCGCAGGTGAAGATGCCGACGCAGGCGAAGCTCGAACTGGCGCGAAACTACTGGGATGAGATGGGACGCGGCAACGCCAAGGGCATGCACGGGCCGATGCTGGAGGCGCTTGTGCAGGCGCTCAAGGTCACGCCGAAGGTTGAGACAACGCTCGCACCGTCGCTTGCTCTCGGCAACACGATGGCGGCGCTCGCAACCAACCGCGCCTATGCGTATCACGCCATCGGCGCCCTAGGAGTGATCGAACTGACCGCGCCGGGGCGTGCGGCGCAAGTCAGCGAGGCGCTGCGGCGGCTCAAGGTATCGGCGAAGGCGCGTCACTATTTCGACCTGCACGCGGTGCTCGACGTCAAACATTCCGAAGCCTGGAACCGCGAAGTGTTCGCTTCGATTGTGGCGGAAACGCCCGAGGCCGCAATTTACATTGCAGAAGGCGCGCTGATGCGGCTGCAATGCGGGGCCGATTGCTTTGATGCGTACCGCCGGCATTTGTGGGGCGGCGACGGCATGCGAGAACCGACTTGAACGAATCCGCCCGCGCCGCGCTCATCGAACTATTGGGCGTGTTGCGTGGCGCCGGCTACCAGTTCGTGACGCCAACCCCTGCCACGCATGCGCGCGTCATTGCGCGCGCCGACAAGAAATCCGGGCGCAACCTGCGGGATGTGTTCGGATGGAACGTACCGTTCACGCACAGTGCGCTGGAAAGCCATTCAGCGATCCTCGACCTATTGGCTAAAGCCGATGCGCTGGAGGAGCGCGACGGGTTGCTTCGAAGCCGGCTGCGGGTCTCAAGCGGCGGCGACAATTTGTTTCTGCACTCCGCCTTCCCCACGACACAACATGACGCTGTCTTCTTCGGGCCGGACTCGTATCGCTTCGTGGATTTTGTGGCGGCAGAGCTGCCAAATGTCGGGCCGATCGGGCGGTTGGCGGACATTGGCTGCGGCACCGGCGTCGGCGCGATCATGGCGGCGCAGGCGACGAACCTGCACGCGCTTGTACTGAGCGACATAAATCAGCGCGCCGTGGATTTGGCGGAGGTCAACAGCGCGGGAGCGGCGGCGGCCGTGGAAATCCGCAGGACCAATGCGCTGGATGGCGTTGATGGAATGATCGACTGCATCATCGCCAATCCTCCCTACATCGCCGATCCCGCGCACCGCGCCTACCGCGACGGCGGCGACATGCACGGCGGCGAACTCTCGGTGCGCTGGGCAAAACTCGCGGCGGAACGCTTGGAACGCGGTGGCGCTTTCCTGCTCTACACGGGTAGCGCCATCATCGGCGGAGAAGACCTGCTAAAGGCGGCGCTCTTCGAAGCGCTGGCCGGCTTCGATCTCCGCTATCGTGAGATCGACCCTGACGTGTTCGGCGAAGAGCTTGAGCGCGAGGACTATGCTGACGTCGATCGCATCGCTGCCGTGGGATTGGTTGCAGTCAAGCTGTGATCGATATGGACCGCCGGCGCCTCGCCGGCATGCGCTGGAGTCGGCCGGCGAGACGCCGGCGGTCCATATTAGAGGCGCACCATCTTTGCGAGGGCGTCCGATAAGAGCGTCGTCGCTTTGGCGCGATCGCGCCAGTTCAGCACGACGGCCGGGCCGGTGTCGGTCTTGTTGACGTCAACGACGTAGAGCCGGCCGCTTGAATGCTCGCGCAGCACGTCAAGGCCGCCCCAATCCAACTTCATCGTTGCACAAAAACGTTCGAGCTGCGCGATCTCGGACGCGGAAAAAACTTGCTCAGGTGTTTTCACGACGACGCTGGTGTTTTGGATCGAAAACCGCTCGGTGGCTGGCTTTTGCTTCACGAACACGACGACCGGCTCGCCGCCGACGCAGGCGGTGCGGAGATCGTAAGCCCAGCCGTCGGCGCCTTCGGTTTTGATCACGCGCTGATAGGCTTTGCCTGGAACGGGCGCGAGCGGGCATGTCACCAGGCGCCCATCATGGAGGCCGTTGCCTTCGCTCTTCTCGACGGCCTCGCCGACAAACGTCGTTGGATCGATGGCGAGCGGATAACCGAACGCCTCTTCCATGACGCGGGCGACGTTGCTCTTCGAGACATCGCCAACGCCGAAGTTAAACGCTTTCGCGTGCTGAGGCGGAGGCGGCGTCGCGACGGTCTGATCTTCGAAGTAGAACGCGGCGTCCGCGCGCGCCGGAGTCGCCGCGAACTCAAAGCCGCCCCACACCATCGCGGCCCAAATGATGTACCAAGGGCGCGGGCGATGCGGCGCGAACCAGATGCGCGGGCCGCGCGGTTTGGTCAGGCGCGCGACAAATCCCTGCGCGCGCACGAAGGCGTAATATGTGAACCAGCGCCAGATATCGGCCCACAATTGCCAATCGTTCTTGAAACGAACACCGGTTGATTTGACGTGGACGTAGCCGTCTTCGAGCTGGAAATCCGTTCCCCAAAAACCGCGCTGTGTGTTGCGGCCGGGCGCGAGATCGAATGTAGGCATTGGGCGGCAGGCAATCGGCAGTTGGGATCAACCACTGCCTACCGCCAACCGCCTATTCCCTCAATCAGCCTTTGCCGAGCTGGCGCGACCGGGCGGCGGCGGCGCTGACGGCGCGGCGCAGCAAGGGGCCGAGGCCGTCGCCCGCGCCCAGGACGTCGAGCGCGGCTTCGGTGGTGCCGCCTGGCGATGTGACTTGCTTGCGCAAGGCGCCGGGAGGCTCGCCGGTTTCGAGCATAAGCGCGCCCGCGCCCGCCACGGTTTGGCTGGCGATGCGCATCGCGGTTTCGCGATCGAGGCCCTCTTGCTCGGCGGCGGCGGCCAGAACTTCCGCCAGCAGAAAAACATAGGCCGGACCGGAACCGGAGACAGCAGTCACGACATCCATCAACCGCTCAGCGGCGATCGGCTCAACCGTGCCGAGCGGCAGTAATAATTGCTCAACGAGCTGACGATCCTCGTCCGTGCAGGCAGGCGATGTCACATAGGCGGTGACGCCGCGCCCGATGCGGGCGGGCGTGTTTGGCACGCAACGCACGACACGCTGCGCGCCCAGTTCGCGCGACAACGTTTCCATGGGAATGCCGGCCATCACCGAGAGCACGCGCGTATCTTCGCCCACGAAGAGTTTCACGCTTTCAACGACAGATGGAAAAATTTGCGGCTTCACCGCGAGCACGACGATATCGACTGGCCCGGGATTGGGCGGATTGATCACCGCGCCGACTGAATCCAGCTCGCGCTCAAGCCCCGGATCAAAGTTGGGATCGACAATACTCAGCGTCAGCGCGCCACCCTTGCGCACGGCCTCGATCCAGCCGCGCACGAGCGCGCCGCCCATAGCGCCCGCGCCGACGAGTGCGATCGAAGGCGCTTCCAGGCTCACGCTTCTCCGAGGGTTTCAAACAAAGCGGCGGCCGATGAATCTTCCGCCGACATGCCGCCGAGGATCACGTACTGGAACGCGGGGCTGAAACGCTCCGCGGCATCCATTGCGGCGGCAAGCATAGCCTGCACTTCGCCGATCGATATTTCGTCGCGGCCGATCATCGGCATCGCATGACGGAAGATGATCGTGCCGTCGTCGGACCAGACGTCGAAATGGCCCAGCCAGAGGTTTTCGTTGATCAGCGACGCGAGCTTCAAAGTTTCGGTGCGGCGCGACACCGGCGCCTGGATTTCGAAGCCCAGCGTGAACAGCAGCGCCGGGAGTTCGTGGCGATATGAGAAGTAGCCGACGCTCTCGCCCCAGCTGGTCTTGAACGAGAAGTGCACGTCGCCGTCCTCGGCGCGTTCACATTGGAAGCGGTCGTCAGAACCGATCACGGACTCCACGGTGTCCATTGGATCGGAAACAGTTTCGGCTTCATCGTCGAGCCAGAGATCCATCAGCGTCCCCTCTTCGCGAGCGCTAGGCCGCCCCTCAGCAGCCAGAATTTCGATCTCTTCCACTTGGATGCGCGCCTTAAGCGGACGCGTCGAATCGATCCCCAGTATGACTAGGAAGCGCCACGAGGGTTTCGCAGGTCTTAACGTCGCTAACTCTTCACCTCGGGTAATTTTATTCCCGATCCCTGAGCAGAGCCTCGAGCGCCGCCACACGTTCCTTCAGCGCATCGGCTTCAGCGCGCGCATCGGCGGCTTGTTGCTTCACAACCTCGAACTCGTCGCGGCTGATCAGGTCCATTTCCGCGACGAAACGGTCGGCGTGGGCGCGCATGAAGCTTTTCGCCTCCAGTTGAGCGCCTTGAGCCATGCCCATTGCCCCGGTCATCAAACGGGCCAGATCATCGAACACCGAGCTTGTCGTTTGCATGTGGACCGATCCTTTCGGCCTACTTATTAAGCGCCGCGGGGCCGGACAATGCGGCTTATCGGCTAAAGGTGGAAGCGGATGATTTTAGAAGCGATCCAATTCCCCAATATCGACCCGGTCGCCCTTCATCTGGGCACGCTGCCAATTGGCGACGGCATCCGGTTGGACCTGCGCTGGTACGCGCTCGCCTACATCGTCGGGCTCGTGCTGGGCTGGCGCTGGATGGTGTGGCTGATCCGGCGCGACCGGCTTTGGTCGCCAGGCAAGCCGGCGCTGAGCGTGCCGCAGGCCGACGACTTTCTGTTCTGGGCGACGCTGGGCGTTATCCTCGGCGGACGGCTTGGATATGTTCTCTTTTACATGCTGCCGACCGCGGTCGAGCGCGCGAAGATCGCCGCCGATCCGCTGACCATGCTGCGCATCTGGGAAGGCGGCATGAGCTTTCACGGGGGCCTCATCGGCGTTGCGCTCGCGGCGTGGTGGTTCACGCGCCAGACGCATGTCAACGAAGAGCAATATGCGAAGCTTGCCGCCAAGCACGCGGTCGCGAAGGCGCCGGATGGCCAGGGCGGCAAGTACACGCGCTTTGGCGATGACAAATGGATTTTGAAGACCGAAGCGGAAGACGCGCGCGTCAAAGCCAAGACCGACAAGGTCGATCTGCTGCGCCTCGGCGATCTCGCCGCGGCCGCCGCGCCGATCGGGCTGTTCTTTGGACGCATCGCCAACTTCATCAATGGCGAACTCTGGGGCCGCGTGACTGACGTGTCGTGGGGCATGATCTTCTGTAACGACCGCCTGCTGATGCAGGGCGGCGGCCGTTGCGTCGCGGGCGAAGAACCGCGCCATCCGAGCCAGCTTTACGAGGCGGCGCTTGAGGGCGTGGCGCTGTTTGCGATCATCAACATCGCAACGCTGAAATTTGACTCGCTGCGCCGCCCAGGCATGAACACCGGCCTGTTCCTGGTGTTCTACGGGCTTTCGCGCGCCGTGCTTGAAACCGTACGGGAGCCGGACGCGCACATGCCCGAGGCGCTGCGCGGCGTGATCACCATGGGCATGATCCTGTCGATCCCGATGATCCTTGGCGGCGCATGGCTCATTCAGCGCGCCATGAAGCAACCCAAACTGGCGGCGGCGTGAGTTCTGGCGAAGACCGAGCGTGGCAAGCGCTACGCCGCTTGCGCGATGAAGGCATTCATGTCGTGCGCCAACATGGCTGGGGACGGGGTGAAGCTCCGTCTTCACAGAACACGCACGACAAGGACGCCGAACACACTTCAAGCGCCGTCGCCTCACCCCACCCCCTAACCCCCTCCTCTCAAGAGGAGGGGGAAATCCCCGCGCATCTTCGCCGCCGCACACGCGCGAACCGCAAGCTCCCGTCACGGCGTAAATCATGAGCCTGCGAGAAAAATTGGTAGAACATATACGCGACAACGGCCCACTCACCGTCGCGGAGTTTATGGGCGCGTGCCTTTATGATCCGGACGATGGGTATTATGCGACCCGCCCTTCCATCGGCGGCGCGAACGCGGACTTTCTGACCGCGCCGGAAGCCAGCCAGATGTTCGGCGAACTCATTGGGCTGTGGTGCGCGCACGAATGGGAGGTGTTGGGCAAGCCGGCGTTCAACTGGATCGAGCTTGGCCCCGGCCGCGGCGTGCTCATGGAAGACGCCATCCGCGCGACGAAGCGCATCGAAGGCATGCATGAGGCGGCGACGGTCGTGCTTGTCGAAACGAGCGCGCCGCTGCGGGACGAACAAGCCCAACGCGTGCCGGACGCCGAATGGGAAGCGCGGATTGAAGAAGTCTCACCAGGACCGTGCATCATCGTCGCGAACGAGTTTTTTGATTGCCTGCCGATCCGGCAATTCTTGTTGGGCGAAGACGGCTGGCACGAAAAGCTGGTTGGCCTGGACGACAGCGACAACCTGACGTTTGGTTTGAGCGCGGCGATCCCCGCCCCCGATAGCGAGGATGAACCGGGAACCGTGCGCGAAATCGCACCGGGACTTGAGAGCATCATCTACGACATCGAGCGCCGCCTGCATGATGCGCCGGGGCGGGTGCTGATCATCGACTATGGCTACGCCAAGCCCGAGGGCGCCGACACGCTGCAGGCGTTGAAGCAGCACAGAAAGGTCGATCCGATCGATACGCCAGGCGAAGCTGATTTGACGGCGCACGTTGATTTCGCGCGCATCGCGACGCTCGCGGAGGCGGCGAACATCCAAGTGCACGGCCCGATCACGCAAGGCGCGTTCTTGCGATCGCTCGGTATCGAGTTCCGCGCCGAGACGCTGACGCGCGCCAACCCAACACACACAGAGCGGCTCAAGCGCGAAGTGAAACGTCTGACGCATCCGGATGAAATGGGGGCGCTGTTCAAGGTGATCTGCCTGTCGAGCCCGGGCCTGCCGCCGCCGGCCGGATTTTGAGTCTGGACCGCCGGCGCCCTCGCCGGCATTCAGCGCCAAACTTGCGCGCGGTGTAGAAGCTTACACAGTGCATGCCGGCGAGGGCGCCGGCGGTCCAGAATTGTTATGAACATGCAGCGCGACACCCCCATTCTTCCGCACGCCAAAGCGCACGTGCTCGCTGGCGTTAAACACGGCTTCTTCGGTCGCGAAGGCGGCATTTCCACCGGCATCTACGCGACGCTCAACGCCGGCACCGGTTCGGGCGATGATCCCGCCAATGTCCTGGAGAACCGCGCGCGCATCGCGGCGGCGTTCGAGGTGGACCGCGATCATCTTTGCGGCGTGCACCAGGTGCACTCGCCGACTGCAGTGTTCATCGACGGACCGTGGCAAGGGGAACGTCCGCGCGCGGACGCGCTGGTCACGAAGACGCAGAAGCTGGCGATCTCGATACTCACGGCGGACTGCGCGCCCATCTTGTTTGCGGATGTTGAAGCGGGCGTGATCGGCGCGGCGCACGCCGGCTGGCGCGGCGCGCTTGGCGGCGTCATCGAAGCCACCGTCGCGCTGATGGTTGAGCATGGCGCGGCGCGTTCACGCATCGCGGCGGCGATTGGGCCATGCATCCATCAGCCGTCATATGAAGTGGGGCCCGAGTTCGAAGCCGAGTTCCGCGCGGGAGATTCAGAGTTTGGGTCGTTTTTCACGGCGGGCGCGGGTGATCGGTTTCATTTTGATCTGCCCGGCTTTTGTGCGTCGCGCTTGAAGGCCGCGGGCATCGGCCGCGTTGAGACAATGCCGCTCGATACTTACGCGGAATCCACGCGCCTGCATTCGCATCGCCGCTCAGTGCACGAGAAAGCGGGCGATTATGGCCGCAATTGCAGCGTCATCATGCTCGCATGAGCGTGTTCGGAGCACTTGCAGCGCTGCGCGACAAACCGATTCCGCCGCCACCGACGGGCGGCGCGCGGGGATATCGGGAATTGCCGATCGCATTTGGTGGCGCGGCGAACAAAGAACCGCTTGTCGCGCTCAACGAGTACGGCGTACGCGGCGAGAACTTCTACGCGCAACCGCGCAATCCGCCTTACTATCAAACCATCCCTGGCTCGATCACGACGCTCTGTGCGCGCGAAGGCGCCGCATCGCGCTTGCGCGATGTGAACACGCGTCTCGCGGAAGCGCAGCTTGAGCTTTTCATCTTCGACGCGTGGCGTCCGCAAGCGGTGCAAGCTTTCTTCCACGATCGCTGGCTTCCCGCGGAACTTCGCAAACGCAAGCCGCATTTGAGTGACGCCGAACTCGCGGCGGAAGTTACGAACTATTGGGCCGCGCCAAGCAGCGGCGCCGACGCGCCCTCACCGCATTCCACCGGCGGCGCGGTTGATCTCACCGTGCGCTGGCGTGACGGCGATCCGTTGTGGATGGGTTCATTGTTCGACGACGCCTCCCCGCTCGCGCACACCGATCGCTTTGAAACGGAGACGGACGAAGAGGCATTTTCGTTCTCCAACGAAGAGGCCCGCGCCAACCGGCGGTTGCTGTATTGGCTGATGGTGGAGGCTGGTTTCGCTTCCAATCCGTCCGAGTGGTGGCATTTTTCCTTTGGCGACCAGATGTGGGCCAAGCTCAGGGACGAACCTGCAGCTCTCTATGCCGGTGCGGAAGCGCCCTGAATCCGTGTCGCCCCGGCCACGGCGCACGCGTCTGTCATTAAAGTGCAGCAAAAGCTTTCGACTCCCCCGACTCGGCGCGTAAAGGGAGCCGCATCCAGGAAGCGCCAACTTGGGACGCGGGGGCCGCTGCAATGAAACTTTTGTCCGGCAACTCAAACAACCCGCTCGCGAAGGCGATCGCCGAGCACCTCGATACGCCGCTGGCGCAGGCGGAATTCAAGCGCTTCAAGGACAACGAGATCTTCGTCGAGATCCAGGAGAACGTGCGCGGCGAGGACGTTTTCATTCTGCAATCGACCTCGTACCCGGCGAACGACCATTTGATGGAATTGCTGATCGGCATCGATGCGCTGCGCCGCGCCTCGGCGCGCCGCATCACGGCGGTGATCCCCTATTACGGCTATGGCCGCCAGGACCGCAAAGTCGGTGGCCGCACGCCGATCTCGGCAAAGCTGGTCGCGAACCTCATCACCACGGCCGGCGCCAATCGCGTGCTGACGCTTGAGCTGCACGCGGGGCAGATCCAGGGCTTCTTCGATATTCCGACGGACAATCTTTTTTCAACGCCGGTGCTCGAGCGCGACATCCAGGAAAACTGCAAGGACACCACCAAGCTGATGATCGTCTCGCCGGACGTCGGCGGGGTCGTCCGCGCGCGCGCGCTGGCGAACCGTCTGGGCGCCGACCTCGCGATCGTCGACAAGCGCCGCGAGAAGGCAGGCGTCAGCGAAGTGATGCACATTATCGGCGATGTCTCAGGCCGCGAGTGCATTCTGGTTGACGATATCGTCGATAGCGGCGGCACGCTCTGCAATGCGGCGGAAGCGCTGCTGAAAGAAAAGGCGAAGTCGGTTTCGGCCTACATCACGCACGGCGTGCTTTCGAATGGCGCGGTGAAGCGCGTCGATGACAGCATGCTGAAAGAGCTGGTGGTGACCAACTCGATCGACCCGAACGGGCGCAAGCACAAGAGTTCGAAAATCCGCGAAATCTCGGTCGCGCCGCTGATTGGCGACGCGATCTGGCGTATCGCCAACGAACAGAGCGTCTCCAGCCTGTTCGAATAACAGGCCGGAGAGCGCGCGCTCAGTTCGTTGTGGGCGATGCGAAATGCTCGGCGCTGACCCGATATTGCACCGCCGGCATCGCAGCGGCCGCTGGCGTCACATTGATTGAGTAGCTGACATCCGTGCACGCGCCAGGCGTCGCCGGCACGGCGCGGTTGAAGACCATCAGCGCTGAATACTCATAACCATTGGTGTCGAACACGCCGCCGCGACCAAGTGGCGTGACCTCGATCTGACCATTGCGACGGCCAAGGCCGACCAGTTCGAGATTTGGGTCGCCCTGCAGAGTGAAGGTCCGCGCGCCTTGCATCCGCACTTGGACATAGTTTGCGCCGAGTTGTTGGATGTGTCCGCGCGTGCGCCAGACGCCGTTGCGCGTGATTGTCCCGGCAAGCCGAACGTTGCGCGTGAATTGCGGCGCGAGATCGTAAGCGCGGGCGAAGTTCTGAACACGCCAGCGTTGGAGCGCGTCGGGGATCGTCGTGCCGACCGCCGACAGCGTTTGCGACATCGTCTCAATGCCGTCGTAGCGGACGGTATTTTCCCAGAGCCGCACAACAATACTCTGACCATAGCTATCGGCCAGTGATTGCAGGAGCGTCCACTGGGCGTAGTCGAAGCCGCGTTCGGTTGTGGTCCAGCAGCGTTCGGGCGCCGCGAAATCATCGGCGACGTAGTCTGTCGCGTCCTGATCGCGTCCCACCGTTGCCGTCTCCATCCATGAGGCGGTTGATTCATAGAGCCAGCGCAGGCCCTCCTGCTGGTCGTAACCGAACTGCACCATGTGATTGAACTCGTGCGTGACGGTGGCGCGCATGAGACTTTCGGCCGGCGCTTTCTTGCCCATGCCGCGGAAATCGTTCTCGATCACAAGCAGCGCCCGCGCCGCCGCGGTTTCGCGCGCATTCGCGGTGCTCGGATTGTCGAACATGATCTGAACCGGCTTGGTGTAGCCCATGAAGCCGTTGGCTTCGCCGACATAGGCGCGGTAGCGGCCGTCCGGGTCGCGTACTGGCGGGGCCCAGCCCATTTGCGTTTGCGCCTGGAGCATGTTCTGCAATGTGTCCGCGACCGCGCGAGCATAGTCCGGCGTCGAGGCGTCACGCCCTTCCAGCGTGTAAAGCACACGGAAATCCGGCGTTTCGATCACGATTTCCGGGCCGCTGAGTTCAACTTGCGTGTCGGCCAGAGCTTGCAGCCGATCGACGACGGAGGCGTCGACTGAAAGAAGCGCAAGATGGTAGCTGCCGCTGCTGCTCGATTGCGCGAAGCGGTAGATTTGGAGTGTGTAGGCGCCCGCGGCGGCGGCGGTGTAAGCGAATGCGGAGTTCAGCGACCCATCACCGCGATCGTCATTGAGCGCGACTGGATAACCGTCCGGCGCGTTGAGACGCAGCACTGTGTCGAGATCGCCGTTGGTTACATCTGTGACGGCGTAGAGGGTCTGGCCCGCGCGCAGATTGACCTGGATTTCGCGCTGCGGCGTCGCATCACTGAGTTCGCCGTCGTACTCGGCGATCGGCGCACCTTCGACGGCGGCGAAATTGAATGGCGCCTGCGCGTTTGGATCGACCGCGAGCGAAAGGATGAAATCGCCTGCGCCATTGCCGCCGTATGTGCTGGCGATGATTGTGTAGCTGCCAGCGCCGGGGGCTTCGAAAATGATCTGCGAATTGAGCGTGCCATCACCGCGATCATCGCTTTGAGCCAAGACGGCGTTGTCGGGACCGCGAAGTTCGAGCGTGGTGTCGAGGTTTGCCGCGAGAGCGAATGTCGAGGCGACGAAGATGTCGCCGTCAGCGAGATCGACCGGGTAGCGATGCTCGGTGCGGCGGGCGTCGAACGTCAGCGTTTCTTCGCGCAACGTGCGCGCCTGATCGGACAGGCCGACATCGAGGCCGTAGGAAATGTTGAGATCGAACGCGCCGCGCGCATTGTTGTACCCGGAAACGACTGCCGTGTGACGCCCAGCTTCGCGGGCGACGAACACGATGCGCGATTGCAGCATGCCCTGCGCGATATCGTCGTTCTGCGCGACTTGACGCCCGTTCGGACCATTGAGCGTCAGAACGGTGTCGAGGTTATCGCGCGAAGAAGTCTCGAGCGTTACGATCTGCCCTGCTTGCAACTGCAATTGGAAAGAGGCGCGCGGGGCGCGCGAGGTGAGATTGCCGTTCAGGCGCTGATCGGCGGGTGTTTGCGCCGTCGCGCTGGCTGCAAGAAGAAAAAGGGCGATGAAACTGATTGCCGCGCGCACTGACGATCCCCCCATGACCGGCAAAGCGCCGGCGTTTGTCCCGCTATCGCTATAGACATACTTCGCCGGCGCGAGAAACGGCTAGCCGGTCGCGCAGCGATTTCGCAGGATGACGCCCCGGCGGCGAGCGGCTAAAGGGCGATAATGCGAGGCTTGAAGATTTCCGCCGCTGTGTTGGCGCTGGCGCTCTCCGCGTGCGCGATCGGCACGTCCGAGGACGATAACGAGCGCTTCCCGACATCTGGCTCTTATCCGCCAGGCACGATGGAGCGGATCGACTTTACGGCGGGCGTTCCGGAAGGTTGGCGCATTTCGGCGCTGCGTACGCCCGCGCGCGAGGCGGCGACATGGAAAGTCGTCATCATCACCGGCACGCCATCGTGGAGCGAGTATTGGGCGCCGACGATTGCGGACCTGCCGCGGACACGGGAGATGATTGTCGCGGACCGGCCGGGATTTCGGACCTCCGAACCGCGCGATGCGGTGCGCGATCTCGCCAAGCAAGCGGACGCGCTGGCGCCAATGCTGGAGGCGCGCGCGGGCGAACGCGTGTTGTTGGTGGGGCAAAGCTTCGGCGCGCCGGTCGCGACGTTGATGGCGCAGCGTTATCCTGAGCGGGTCGACGCCATGGTGCTGGTCTCGGCGTATTTCGGCGACCGGGGCGCGACGGCGCGGCGGCTGATGGGCGCGGGGCGGCTCTTTCACCCGATGCTGCCGCGTGACTTTCGAAACTCCATCACCGAGATGCGTGCGCAGACCGATCAGCTCCCGGCTGTGTGGGCGGCGCTCCGGCGCCTCCGGCAACCGATCGTCTTCATCCACGGCGACGCCGACACGTTCGTCCCCCTGGCGGCCGATCAACGGATCGCGGCGGAGTACGGCCACACCCTTATAAGCGTCCCGGGCGGGGACCATTTCTTGAACGCCTGCTGCGTCCCAGCCCTACTGGACGCGTTCGAGCACGCCATCTCGGAGGCGGAAGGCCGGGAATCGGCTCAACCGCCGGAGACCCAGCCGGACGACCCTGACCCGGAAGGCGGCCCAATTCTGCGCCGATAACCCTGGTTTGGAGGCGCCAAGCCCCCCGCGTCAGCACGCCAGCAGCCCGCCGGCGCCGCCTTGCCCTTCCGGGCCTTCTCCGCTAGAAGCCCCGCTTCCATTTTTCCCGGCGCCCCGGAATTTAAGGCTATCAGCCATGGCTGGCATTGTTCTCAACGTTGAAAAGCGCGAAAAAATTGGCAGCGGCGGCGCCCGCGCGACCCGTAATTCAGGCCTGATCCCGGGCGTCCTCTACGGCGGCAAGCGCGGCTCGATCCCGATTGAGATCAACGCCAAGGACGTCGAAATGGCGATCCGTTCGGGCAAGTTCCTCTCGCACATGGTTGAGCTCAACCACCAAGGCGAGAAGCAGCCGGTCATTCCGCGCGCTATCCAGTTTCATCCGGTCACCGACAAGCCGATCCACGTCGACTTGTACCGCGTTGAAGAAAACGCCGAGATCGCGATCGACGTCGTCGTGCACTTCAAGAACCACGAAGCTTCGCCGGGCCTCAAGCGCGGCGGCGCGCTCAACATCGTGCGCCACACAATTCGTCTGAAGGTGAAAGCCAACAAGATTCCGGAAGAGATCGTCATCGACCTCACCGGCCGCGATATTGGCGACTCGATCCACATCTCGTCGATCCAGCTGCCGGAAGGCGCGCGCCCCGTGATCCGCGATCGCGACTTCACGGTCGCGACGATCGTCGGCCGCAAGGCTGAAGCCGAAGAGACGACGACCCCGACCGAAGGCGCGGCGCCGGCCGAAGGCGCGGCGGCTGCCCCGGAGAAGAAGGAAGGCTGATCCGCCTTCCTGGCGTCCAGAATTGAGTAAAAGACCATCGTGCCTTATATTCGAGGCATGATCAGTCACGACGAAATCGCGAAACTGACCGCCTCGGAGCGCATGTCGCTCATTGCGGAGCTGTGGGACAGCATCGACGACGTCGATATCCCGCTGCCCAAAGCCCAGCACGAAGAATTGTTACACCGCCTCGAGTCCTTCGAGGAAGATCAAGAGCAGGCGGTGAGTTGGGAGGCGCTTAAGGCGGAACTGAACGCGCGCGAGCGGTGACCCGCTCCATCGCTTTCACACCCGCTGCGCGGCAGGAGGCGATTGAAGCATTTGATTGGTACGCTTTGCGCGCGTCGAACATGGGCGTCGCATTTCAGGACGAGATTGACCGACAGGTCGCACGCGTCCTCGAGAGCCCACACCAATTTCCGGCCGTCGCCAAAGATATCTTTCGAGCCCGACTGCGGCGGTTTCCATATAGTCTTTTCTTCAAAATCGCCGGCGAAAAAATCGTGGTCATTGCCTGTTTCCACGCCAGCCGAAACCCGCGTCATTGGAAACGCAGAACTTAGGGAGTCAGAGAGCGTACATGCTGCTCCTCGTCGGCCTCGGCAATCCGGGCGCGAAATACGCGGGCAACCGGCACAATATCGGCTTCATGGCCGTGGATGCGATTGCGCACGCATATTCGTTTGGTCCGTGGAAGAAGAAGTTTCGCAGCGAAGTCTGCGAAGGTTCGATCGATGGCGTGCGTACGCTCTTGATGAAGCCGCAGACGTTTTACAACGATAGCGGCCACGCCGTTGCCGAAGCCTCGCGCTTCTACAAGATCCCTCAGAACGAGATCGTGGTCTTTTACGATGAGATCGATCTTGCGCCCGGGCGCTTTCGCATGAAAACGGGCGGCGGCGCGGCGGGCAATAACGGCATCCGCTCGATTTCAGCTTGGCTTGATACAGATGCGTATCGCCGCGCGCGATTGGGCACCGGGCATCCCGGCCACGCAGATATGGTGCACGGGCACGTGCTCAGCGATTTCGCGAAAAGTGAACGCGAGGGCGTCGATAAATTGCTGGACGCGCTGGCGAAGTCAGCGCCGCTGCTCGCGCGCGGCGACGATGAGAAATTTCAGGGCGAAGTGATGCGCCTGGCGCCGGCGGAAAAAGCTGGCGGACGAAAGAGGCCCGGCGAAGAGAACGCCTGACGACGGGGTCCGCGTCGCCCTTCGACAAGCTCAGGTGACGCTACTTTGGTGACGGCGCCACGCGCCGGCGGTCCATGATTAGCGGCGTCCGCTCGTCACCAGCTTGCGGCGCGTGCCGCAGAGATTGCTGACGGCGCCGGTGACGCCGGCCTTGCGCATCGCCAGCTCGGCTTTCGCCATGTCCCATTGCGGCACGTAGAGTACGCGGTCGACCGCGTTGACGTGCTTTAGCCGCTTGGCGGCGCGCTCCAAGTGACGGGCAGAACCGGAACGATCGATCTCTTCGGCCCGCGCCTGCTCACGCTTGCGTTCGGCGCAGCGGCGGCGGCGCACCAGATCGGGCTCGAAATAAACCAGGTTGTCCGGAGGCGCGTCAGCGTCCTGCATGAAGCGACGATTCCAGCGGTGTTGCGCCATTGTGGCCCCCGTCTTGTGGATATGTCTCCGATTCGCGGTACTAGTGTTCGCGAAACAAGCCAAGCAAACTGCTGCTTTGCTTCGCAATCGGAACGAACTTCACTATGAGACGGCGCGTGGAACGCTTCCCATGATCGGCATCATCCTCACCTACCTGCCCTCGCTGGTGTGCGGCATTCACGTGGTTCGTACGGGCCGCGAAATGTTTTGGCTTTGGCTCTTCATCATCGGCCCGCTGATCGCGCCGGCATTCTATTTCTTCGCGGTGCTCGTACCGGAATGGACCGGCGGAAGCGGCGCACGGAAAGTCGGCAGGGCGGCGCGCCAGGCGCTCGATCCCGAGCGCGACTATCGCAGCGCGATGCGTGCGCTCGAGGACACGCCAACGGTTGGCGCGCGCATGAAGGTCGCGCAAGCGGCGGCGGCGCTGGGCCGCTGGAGCGATGCGGAAGCGCAATGGGCGCTCGCCGCCGACGGCGGTTGGGCGGACGATCCGCCGATCCTTATGGGCCACGCACTCTCACTGCTGGAGCTTGGCCGTCATGAAGAAGCGCTCGCGCGGCTGGAAAAGCTGAAAGCGCTCGGCAGCGAAGGCAGGACGCCGGCAGCGGCCCTCGCGTTCGCGCGCGCCTATGAGGGCCTCGGCCGCAATGAGGAAGCGGACGACGCTTACCGATTTGCCGCGGACCGCGTGCCTGGACTGGAGTCAGGCGGCCGCTATGTGGCGTTCATGGCCAAGACCGGCCGTCGCGAAGACGCCGAGATTGGCTTTGCCGAAATCGAGCGCCGCCTCGCCAAGATCGCACCGCCTTTGCGTCCCGAAGCGCGCGTCTGGCGCGATCTCGCGGCCAAAGCGCTTGGCAAAGCTTGATGGCGACAATCGCAATTCTCGGCGCCAGTGGCGTTTACGGCCGCTGGCTCACGCCGCGGCTGATTCAGGATGGGCATGCGGTGCGCGCGCTCGTGCGCCGACCGGAGGCTGCGGGGGTTGCCGCCGCGTGCGGTGCGGATATGCGCATTGCCGACATCTTTGATGAAGCATCGTTGGTTGCGGCACTCGACGGTTGCGAGATCGGCATCAATCTCGCGACTTCGCTTCCCGGCCCGAGCGGTCGCGGCAACTACGAAGAGAACGACCGCGTGCGCCGCGAGGGTGCGCCGATCTGGGTCAGCGCATGCCACAAAGCCGGCGTGAAGCGCGTCATACAACAAAGCATCGCCATGCTAAGCGCGTCTGGCAGCGATGCGTGGTCCGACGAGGACACAACATTCACGGGCGGCGATGGCGTAGCGGGCCGCGCTTACAGTGCGACGATCGCCATGGAAGACGCCATCCGCGCCTCGGACCTCGACTGGATCATTCTGCGGGGCGGGTTGTTCTACGGTCCAGGCACCGGTTTTGACGACGACTGGTTCGCGCGGGCGCGCGACGGCAAGCTGCGCCTGCCAGGCGACGGATCGGACTTTGTCTCACTCCTGCACGTGTCGGACATGGCGGCGGCGACCGCGGCAGCTGTGAAGCGCTGGCCGTCACGCCAAACGCTCATCATTGCTGACGACGAACCGGCGCCCTGGTGCGAGGTTTTCGGCTTCATCGCTCAATCCATAGGCGCACAGGCGCCAGAATCGGGTGGGCGCGCCGGCTTTCCCTCCTTCCGCGTCCGCAACACGCGCGCCAAGGCCGCATTGAATTGGACGCCATTCTACACGAGTTATCGCGTTGGTCTGATCCGCTGATCGGCCACATCGAGAGGACATTATGGGTTTCAAATGCGGCATTGTCGGCTTACCGAACGTTGGCAAGTCGACGCTCTTCAACGCGCTGACGAAGACGGCGGCCGCGCAAGCGGCGAACTATCCGTTCTGCACGATTGAGCCCAATGTCGGCGAGGTGGCGATGCCTGAGCCGCGCCTCACCAAACTGGCGGAAATCGCGAAGTCGAAGGAAATCATTCCGACGCGGATGAACTTCGTCGATATCGCCGGCCTCGTGCGCGGCGCCTCGAAGGGCGAAGGCCTCGGCAACCAATTTCTCGCCAACATCCGCGAGTGCGACGCCGTCGCCTACGTGCTGCGCTGCTTTGAGAACGACGACATCACGCACGTCGAAGGCAAGATCGATCCGATCGCGGATTTGGAAACGGTCGAAACCGAATTGATGCTCGCCGATCTCGAAAGCCTCGATAAGCGCGTCGGCAATCTGGAGAAGAAAGCCAAGGGCGGCGATAAGGAGTCAAAGCTCACGCTTGAGCTGGTGCTTCGCGCCAAGGCGCTGCTGGAGGACGGCAAGCCTGCGCGTCACACCAGGCGTGCGGCGGAAGAGGAAAAGGCGTTCAGCATGCTGCAGCTGTTGACGGCGCTGCCCGTGCTTTATGTTTGCAACGTCAATGAGGCCGACGCCGCGGGCGGCAACGGGCACACCGCGCGCGTGCAGGAACGGGCCAAGCAGGAAAGCGCCGCGTGCGTTGTCATCTGCGCGCAGATCGAAGCTGAAATCGCCGCGCTTTCCGACGAGGAGCAGACGGAGTTTCTGGAGACTGTCGGCCTGCAGGAGCCTGGCCTGACCAAGCTCATCCACGCCGGTTACGACCTCCTCGGCTTGCAGACGTACTTCACCGTCGGCCCCAAGGAAGCGCGCGCCTGGACCATCCAGAAAGGCTGGACGGCGCCGCAGGCCGCCGGCGTCATTCACGGGGACTTTGAAAAAGGCTTCATCCGCGCCGAGACGATTTCCTACGACGATTACGTCACCTTCAAAGGCGAGAGCGGCGCCAAGGAAGCCGGCAAGATGCGTCTGGAAGGCAAGGACTACATCGTCAAGGAAGGCGACGTGATGCACTTCAGATTCAATGCCTAGGATCGCGCTGATCGCCGCGGCGCTCGTGCTTCTTGTCGCAGGCGTCGTGGCGTATCGCTTAATCGCGCCACGCAGCAACATTCTGACGATGCCTGCCGCTTCGAACGGCATCGACTACGTGCTCATCGTTCAGGTACCGCCTGCGTGCCGGGATGGCGGCTGCGAAGCGCTCTATGTCCTTGATGGATTCGCCTGGCTGCCAACCTTCACGCGCCTCACCGATGAACTCAGCGCCCAGCAACGCATGGCGCCGGTCATCCTGGTGGGGATTGCCTACCGCGACGCCTTCGACACGGGCGATCTGCGCAAGCACGATTTCACGCCCGCGTTTGGCCGTACGCCAAACGCAACCGGCGGGGCCGAGGCGTTCTTGCGCGTGCTGCGAGACGAGATCATCCCCTTCGCCGAACAGCGCCTTCCAATCGACAATCGGCGCAGAGGTCTAGCGGGTCATTCCTACGCAGGCTTGTTTGCGACCTATTCGTTTGCGGAAGCGCCCGATCTCTTCGATCGCTACATGATTCTAAGCCCGGCGCTCTGGTTTGACGGCGGGAAGATCTACGACATCACCTTCAAGCAGAGCGAGCGGCGGCGCGCGGTGTTTCTTGCAGCGGACACGCCGCGCAACGAAGCTCGCAGCCAGATGGCGAGCGACACGATGCGGCTGGCGGACGTGCTGACCAGCTTGCCCAATGTGGATGTGTCACGCGCGACTATGGTGGGCGAAACGCACAACAGCATGGTCGAGCCCGCAGCGATGCGCGGGCTCCGCGCGCTGTATGCCGAGGGCGGACGATGAGCGCCCCACGCGCGCTCGCGACTTGGGAACTGGTCGCCATGGTAGCGGCGCTTTCGGCCCTGAACGCGCTCGCCATCGACATCATGCTGCCGGCGCTGCCGATGATTGGCGCCGATTTCCAGCTCGCCAACGACAATGACCGCCAGCTCGTCGTGGTTGCTTACGTCGCGCTCTTCGGTGTGAGTCAGCTTGTGTACGGCCCGCTCGCGGACGCGTTCGGGCGCCGTAGCGTGCTGATTTATGCGCTTGGCATCTACATCGCCGGCTCGATCCTGTGCGTGTTTGCGCCGAACTTCGAACTCTTCCTCGCGGCGCGCGCGCTGCAAGGCGTCGGCGCCGCCGCGACGCGCGTGATCGCCACGGCCGTGGTGCGCGATCTCACCGAAGGCCGGCGCATGGCGCAGGTCATGTCGATGGCGATGACGGTGTTCATGATCGTGCCGATCATCGCGCCTGGAATTGGACAGCTGATTTTGTTCGTGGCGCCATGGCGATGGATTTTCGGCGCGTTGCTTCTTTATGCGCTGATGGTGCTGGCGTGGGCGTTCTTCCGGCTGCCGGAGACGTTGAAACCGAAGAACCGGCAGCAATTCAACGGTCCGGCGATCGCAGCGGCGTATCTATCGGTGCTGCGTCAGCGGCAGACCGTGGGCTATATGATTGCTTCAACATTCGTGACGGCGTGCCTCTTTGGTTACATCACATCGTCGGAGCAATTGTTCGTCGATGTGTATGGGCTTGGGCCCGCCTTTCCGATCGCCTTCGGCTCGATCGCGATCGCGATTTCGGCGGGGACGTTCCTGAACTCGCGCTTGGTGATTCAGCACGGCATGCGGCGGCTATCGCACACGATGATCATCGGTTTCACGGTATCGGCGCTCATTTTGGCGGCGCTCGCGCAAGCCGGGCTCGCGAGCTTTTGGGTGTTCACTGGCATGGCGGCGCTGACGTTCGCGATGTTTGGGCTGATTGCATCGAACTTCAATGCGCTGGCGATGGAGCCGGTTGGGCGCGTGGCCGGTTCGGCCTCGGCGATCTTTGGCGCGGTGACAGCGACAGGCGGCGCGATGCTTGGCGCGGTTATCGCCCGATCGTTCAATGGGACGGCGACGCCGTTCGCAATTGGACTGGCGGCGGCTGGCGCCGCGACATTGCTCGCGGTGTTATGGACCGAGCGCGGGAAACTCTTCGGCGTCGGACCGAACGTCGTGCAAAAGCCGGTTTAGTGAATGAAGCGGATGGAGGGATATTCCTCTCGCGTCCGGAAGAACACCACGGCGGTCGCGTAATCAATGGCGATGCCGCGCGATTGCGAGAGCAAATCCATGCCGACAAGCAAAGTCGGCTCGTCGTTCAGACCCCATAGCTCAAAGATGTGAAAATCGCCGACGTAGGCGCGGATATTGCGCACTTCCAAGCCGCCGAAATACATGCGGGGCATGAAGATGGAGTCGTTGAGGAAAATCGGATCGCCGGCGGTATAGGCGATGGAGCCGAGCGGGCCGACGGTGCGATTGCGGATTCGCGCGCCAATCGCTTCGCGCAGCGCATTGTTTGCAAGCGAGGTGTCCGAGCCTGTGTCGATCAGCAAGTTTGTATCGATGCCGTTGATCGTGCCGCGCACGACAACGAGGTGCCCAAACCGCAGCCGCCCTTCAATACGAACCCAGCCGCGTAGCCGCGAGGCGCCGCGCGATGGAATGATCTCGATGCAATTTCGAACGAAGTCGAGTTTCAGGCGTCTCCCGCGCATGCCATCGACGCCGAGCAGACCGCCTTCACCCGCAAACATGGGCCCATGCAAAACCGGCAGGCTTTGGGCGTTGAGCGAGAGGTTGCCGTATTGAAGCGAGTTCACGCGCGTCATCGGCGCGGTGACGACGCCATGTACGCTGTGCACCTCGCCGGTTCCTTCCGGCAACAGGCCAAGACTGTCCGCCAAGGCTTGCGACAACACGGACCGATTGGCGCCGGTGTCCACGATGAAGCGAAACGGGCCCTGGCCGTTCACCATCACTGGCGCAACGACGCGGCCGAGGCGATCAGACCGCGTCGGGCCCATTGCGAAATCTTCAGGTGATGCGGTCTGGTAGGCGGCGAGTTCGGGGGAAGGCAAACACTCAGCCATGGCGCTGAGCGGAAACAACAATGCGGCAATGAGCGTGGCGAGCGCGAATTTGTGCCGAGGCAAAACCATGCGCGACGATGGCCCTGCCCTGGTGTTCGCGCCAGCCGTGCGCTGCTCAACTTTACGAGAGCCGGCGGCGTCATAGACGAAACGCCGCCGTCATGCGACGGAAGGCGCATGAGTGTTACGCTGACGAGCAAGATCGACCAATTCGCGCTTACAGCCGCTTCCGTGGCGCCAAAAACAACGCCGATCGGCGGCGTTGTGGTGATCCAGGAGATATTCGGCATCACCGAACACATCGCCGACATCTGCAACGTCTTCGCAGATGCGGGATACCACGCGATCGCGCCAAGCTTATTCGACCGGATCGAGCCCGGTTTTCACGCTGGTCACGATCAGGATGGAATTCAAAAAGGCATTGGCGCCGTGATGAAGTCGCCGTGGCCGCAGGTCATCTCTGACATCCAAGCCGCAATCGACGCGCTACCGAAGCCGGTTTACGTGACCGGCTTTTGCTATGGCGGCGCGGCGGCCTGGATGGCGGCCGCGGCGTGCAAGGATGTCAAGGCGGCGGCGTGCTTCTATGGCCGGCTGATCGCCAACCTTCTCGACCACAAGCCAAAAGCGCCAACTATGCTGCACTATGGCGTGCACGATGCTTCGATCCCGGCGGAGAATGTCGAGAGCGTACGGCTAGCGGCGCCGGACTCGCCTCTCTATCTTTACGACGCCGGCCATGGGTTTTGCCGCGGCGGCAGTTCGGACTACAACGCCGCCGCGCGTGAGCTTGCGCTGGAGCGCACGCTGAACTGGTTCGCGCGCTGGCGCTGAGGAGCACACACATGGGCATCGATCACGTTTCCGTCGGCGTCACCAACATGAAGCGCTCGAAGGCGTTCTATGACGCCGCGCTGGCGCCATTGGGAATGGCGCCGGTCTATCCGGTGGAGATAAACGGCCAATTGGTGGGTGTCGGCTACGGCGCGCCGAACAAGCCGAGCTTTTGGATTCAACTGCCGATCAATGGTCAAGCGGCAAGCATGGGTAATGGCGTGCACATCGCCTTCCAGGCGGAAAGCCGCGCGGCGGTGGATGCGTTCTTCCTCGCGGCGCTGGAGCAAGGCGGCGTCGAGGACGGCCGGCCGGGACTGCGCACGGAATATCACCCGGACTATTACGGCGCCTTCGTTCGCGATCCGGACGGAAACAAGATCGAAGCCTGCAACCACAAGCATGAGTGAGACGCCGATCGCGATTGTCGGCGCCGGTCCCGCAGGATTGATGGCGGCGGAAGTACTGAGCGCCGCGGGCAAGCGCGTGGTCGTATATGAACGCCTGCCAAGCGTGGCGCGCAAATTTCTGATGGCCGGCCGCGGCGGACTGAATCTCACACACACGGAGCCGTTCGAAGATTTTCTCACCCGATATGGGCAAGCGGCAAATAACCTGCGGCCGATACTTGAGGCTTTCACGCCAAGCGATCTCACCAGGTGGGCAAATGAGCTTGGGGCCGAGACGTTCACCGGCTCAAGCGGGCGCGTGTTTCCCAAGGCGATGAAAGCCTCACCGCTGTTGCGCGCGTGGCTTGCGCGCCTCGCTAGTCAAGGCGTCGAAATCAAGACGCGCGCGACATGGCTTGGCTGGACGCAAGATGGTGCGCTGCGGCTCGACGAAGGCGGCGAGGCGACAACGCTAAAGCCAAGCGCAACACTTCTGGCGCTCGGTGGCGCGAGCTGGCCGCGGCTTGGCTCCGATGGTTCGTGGAGCAGGTTGCTTGCCGATCGCGGCGTCGAACTCACGCCGTTCCGCCCGAGCAATGTCGGCTTCAACGTGAGCTGGAGCGAGCAGCTGCGCACGCGCTTCGCTGGTCATCCTTTGAAGACCATCGCCATACATCACGGCGATCAGGTGGCGCACGGCGAAGTGATGATCACCGCGTACGGTCTTGAAGGCGGCGCGATCTACGCCCTCTCACAACGCTTGCGCGATGCCGCGCCGGCAACGATCACCGTCGATCTGCGCCCCAGGTTGAGCGAGGCCGATATCGCGACCAAGCTGGCGCACGCGAAGGCTGGCGACACGCTCTCGTCAACGCTCCGCAAGACGCTCGGCCTCACGCCCCCGGCGATCAGTCTTCTTCATGAGAACGGCCCCCCGCCGCGCGAAGCGCGAGCGCTCGCCGCGCACATCAAAGCCATCCCGATCAGGCTGACCAGCGCGCGCGGCCTTGATCGCGCGATCTCCAGCGCCGGTGGCGTGGCTTGGCGCGCGGTCGATGAGAAACTGCAGCTCCGCGCCATCCCCGATACCTACGTCGCGGGTGAAATGCTCGACTGGGAGGCGCCGACGGGCGGCTATCTCCTGCAAGCCTGCTTTGCCACCGGCGTTCACGCCGCGCGCGCGATTTTGCGCGGTTAAGACGTTCCCCGGAACAGCGCCCGCCCTTGCCGCCCCTGGGCGCCCCTGCTAGCTAGCGCCGCTCCAATGCCTCAAGCCTCAGCCCTTATGAACGTGATGATCGGCGCCGCGCGCAAAGCGGCGCGGGCGTTGTCGCGCGACTTCGGCGAAATCGAGAACCTGCAGGTATCGCGCAAAGGGCCGAGCGACTTCGTCTCGTCCGCGGACATCAAGGCCGAGAACACTCTGTTCGAGGAATTGAGCAAGGGCCGTCCGGGCTACGGCTTCGTGATGGAAGAGCGCGGCGTTGTTGAGGGCACGGACAAGACCAATCGCTGGATCGTCGATCCGCTCGATGGCACGACCAACTTCCTGCATAGCATCCCGCACTTTGCGATCTCGATCGCGCTGGAGCGCGAAGGCGTGCTGGTTGCCGGCGTCATCTACAACGTTGTGCGCGATGAGCTGTTCTGGGCTGAAAAAGGCGTAGGCGCCTATTTGAATGATCGCCGCCTGCGTGTGGCCGGCCGCAAGGACATGCGCGACGGATTGTTCGCGTGCGGCACGCCGTGGCACGGCAAGCCCGGTCACGACAAGGCGCTGTCGGAAATCGAGCGCGTGATCGACAAGTCCGCCGGCATTCGCCGCATGGGCGCGGCTTCGCTTGATCTGGCTTATGTCGCCGCCGGACGCTTCGACGGGTTCTGGGAACGGAACCTCGGCGTCTGGGATATCGCCGCGGGCGCCGTGCTGGTGCGCGAAGCCGGCGGCACGGTGAACGAAATCGATGGCGACGACTTCATGAAGACGGGCGCTGTCGTTGCGGC
The DNA here is from genome assembly GCA_016791365.1 of Hyphomonadaceae bacterium. GTDB lineage: Bacteria > Pseudomonadota > Alphaproteobacteria > Caulobacterales > Aquidulcibacteraceae > Vitreimonas. Next base: position 46,811 of record JAEUMT010000020.1, read on the forward strand.
AAACCCTCAGCTCATCGGGCCGCTCACGCAAACCGTTCGCGGCAGTTGATCGCGCTGACACATTTCTAGAGAGTGCGCCGTAACCAGAGCTCAGCTCCATCCGGAGGACAAGGGCCGGAGGAGCGCGCGTTGACGCAAACACCAAGTCGTGGACGCAACGTTTCTGGCTGGGAGATTGCGGCGTTCGCCGCGCCTGCCGCGCCTTTGCTGGCGCTCTCGCTGCCGACGATCATTTTCATTCCGCCCTATTTCGCATCGCACCTCGGCATTCCGCTATTTTGGGTGTCGGCGATTTTTCTCGGCGTTCGCATCCTCGACATCATCATTGATCCGACCATCGGCAATATCCAGGACCGCACCATGCATCCGTGGGGTCGTCGGCGCTTCTGGCTGACGGCTGCATGCGCGCCGCTGATGATGTTGATCTGGATCCTGTTCATCGGGCTTTGGCCGGGCGTGCCGATCGCGGTCGCGGCGCTCACGGTATTCCTGCTCTACGCCGTCTATGCCGCGATGATGATCGCGCACCTGGGATGGGCCGGCGAATTGATGCCGACCTATCACGGGCGCACACACGTGCTTGGCGCCGTGCAATTCGCCAGCGCCATCGGCCAAGTGCTGATGCTGGTGATCGCGGGCATCGCCGCCTTCGCATTCGGCGATGATCGCGACGGCGCGAACGGCGCGGCTGTGATGGCGATGGGTTGGACCATGGTGTTTCTGTTGCCGGTGACAACGGCGATCGCGGTCGTGTTCGTGCCGGAAGAAAAGCGTCCGCCCCAACAGCATTTGACACTGCTGCAAACGATCAAGACCCTGATCGCAAGCCGGTCGGCGCAGCGTGTGTTGCTGCCTGACTTCTTGCTTGGCATTTCGCAAGGCGTCTCGGGCGGACTCTTTCTTTGGTACTTCCAGTTCGTGCTGGGCTTCACCAACACGGCGCAGGCGCTGCTGGCGATCTATTTTGTCGCCGCGCTTGCCGGGGTTCCGATCTGGTGGTTCGCGGCGCGGCGATGGGGCAAGCATCGTGCGCTCGCCGGCGCGTTCATCTACACCGCCGTGACGACCGCTATCCTTTTCGTGCTGCCCGCGGGCGACATCACATTGGCCGCGCCCTTCATGTTCGTTGCGGGATTGAGCAATGGCGGCGGCGTTCTGTTGACACGCACGATGATGGCTGATGTCGTCGATGAAGATGAGTTGAACACCGGCGCGCGCCGCTCCGGCCTCTTCTTTGGCTTGCTGCTCACAACATCAAAGGCTGGCGCCGCACTCGGGCCCATCACCTACGCGATCCTCGGCTTTGCCGGCTTCCAGGCAGCGAGCGGCGCCGCCAACTCACCCGAAGCGCTGATGACGCTCTCGGCCCTGTTTATCTTTGTGCCGATTGTTCTGTGCGTGCTCGCCGCTCTGACGTTGCGCAATTATCCGATCGACGAGAAGCGTCAGGCTGAGCTTCAGGCGGCGATCGAGGCGCGCCACGCGGCGAATAACGAGAATACCCTGGGACCGGTCACCAAGTAACGTTTCCACATCCGGCCTGGCTCGCTGACCAAGCGATGCAGCCATTCCAGACCGAGCCCTTGCATCCATTGCGGTGCGCGGGTTGAGACGCCGGTGAGAAAGTCGATCGCCGCGCCGACGCAGAGGCCGACGCCGCGCGCATCGCCGTGCCGGGCGATCGCATATGCGATCATTTCCTGTTGGGGGGCGCCGACGCAGATGAAAGTGAACCGCGACGGTTGCGCGGCGGCGAACGCGGCAGCGCGCACAACAGCGCCTGGCTTGTGCTTCAAGCCCCTTGGCGGCTCGTGCCAGCGTACGTCGCGTAAACCGTAAATGCGCTTCAGCTCTTCAATGCTCTCGCGATCGCCGCCGATGATGGTGACGGGTTCGTATTTGTCGATGACCGTTTCAAAAAGATGCGCCGCGATGTCCGATCCTGGCGCCAGCGGCAGATCGATCTTCGCCTTGCGTGCGAGACCTTTCAAGACGCGACTGTCGTTCAGCAGCAACCACGCATGGTCATAGAGCGCGCGGCGCCCCGGCTCGTTGGCGAGACCAACAATGTGATCGACATTCGGCGTCGCAACATAGGCAAACGGCAGATCAAGACTCGCACGCGCGCTGATCGCATCAAGCGCGCCATCGAGATCCAAACCGCTGAATTCCAGATCGAGAAAATTAACCGTGTCCGCTTTGCGGACGCCTGCATCGAACGCCATTGCGATTAACCCAAATGCGGCCTTAACGCCGTTTGAGCGCTCTATGCAGAAAACGGGCCGGATGAATCGCGTCGCGCGCGAGTTGGCTTAACAGCCCAGGTTCATTGCACATTTCGCCGGCGAGAATTTCGCCGAGCAAGGGTGCGAGGGTGAGGCCGCGCGCCCCTAAACCACCGATAACGTAAATGCCGGTATGCGCCGGCGGCGGTGTTTGTGTCTGAACCATGCGGCCATGCGCGAGATCAGCGTACTGCGCTAACCATGCTTGCGCATCAGGCAGGAGACCCGCAATCGGCGCGCGATCCGGCGTCGTCGCGCGCTGCGAGGCGCGTGAGTGCAGCGATGTTTCGTCGATGCTTGATGCGATGTCGGGCGCCAGGTCGCGGAGCGCTGCGAGGTTGCGGGCGCGGGCGTCTTCGGGAGGCGCTGGCGTCTTGTCGAACGTGGCGCCGAAGAGAACGCCGCCATCGTACGGCGCGACGTAGCTGCCGCACGTGAGTGCGCGCCGCGGAGACGCTCCCTGCCCCCATTCGATCTGGCCGTGCGAGATCGCGATCGGAAGAAAAGACGCAGGCCCAAATGCGGTGAGCGCGGCGCCGCAGGCCAGCACGACTGCATCGGCCTTGAGAAGCGCACGGCCGTCGGGCGCGATGAGTATCCAGCCGTCGCCGTCGCGATCTATGCGTTGGACGGGCGACTCGAAGATCACCGACGCGCCTTCAAGCATGCGTCTGATCGCAGCTTGCGGTCTGACCACGCCGGCATGGGCGTGAAGAGCGGCGCCGTTTGACAGAGGCGAGAACCAATCGGCGGGCAGTGGCGGATCATTGAGCAGATCGGCGAGGGCTTCGGCGCTGTCTGATTGCGGGCGTTGTTCGACGCCGCATTCATCAATGACGCCCAACGCTTTGTACGTGGCGACGGCGTTGAGATAGGACGCGAGGTGAACCTCGCTGAGCACGCCGCCGCGATCGAGACGCGGCATCACCAGGCCAACGGGATTGCCGCTGGCGCCGGCGCCAAGTTCGCGCGCGGCTTCGAGGACAACAACTTCGACGCCACGTCGGATCAGCGCTTGCGCCACGCTGGCGCCGGCGATGCCGGCGCCGAGTATCGCGACGCGCTTTGGGGCGCCGCCGCCGTAGGGGTAGATGCCAACTCCCCCTCTCCCTTGCGGAGGGGGGGTTGGGGGGTGAGGGGCGTTCCCCTCACCCGTCCGCTGCGCGGACACCCTCTCCGCCAGGGAGAGGGTTTGTTGCAGCACCGCCTCCAGACGCTCGCGCTTCTTGCCGAAGCCTGACTTCTTTTCGACTGCAAAACCCGCCGATTCCAATCCGCGGCGGACATCGCCGGCGACGGTGAAGGTTGCGGCCCGCGCGCCGGGCGCGCTGAGGCGGGCAATCTGCTGCAGCAGCGCCGGCGACCACATGCCGGGGTTACGAGCCGGGGCGAAGCCGTCCAGAAACCAGGCGTCAAAGGTGCCGGTCATGCCCGCGAGCACGGGTTCGGCGGCGCCGGTATGCAGCGTGAGCGACAGGCCGTCTTCGGGGAACCAGATACGTTGCGGGGGGTACGCGCGTACCGGCCAGCGGCCGAGAAGCTTCTCCGAGAGCTCGGAAACCTCTGAAAAGTTTGCTAAAACCCTGGCGGCGTCGGCCCTTGCTAGAGGGAATGACTCGATGGTTGAGATATGCAATTGCGCATGTGGTAACCGCGTCTTTTTCCAGGCCCGCCATACCGCTAAAACGTTCAAACCCGTGCCGAAACCAAGCTCGCACAGGGCGAAACGATCCCTGTTTCGCCACCGATCCGGCAATCCGGTTCCCGCAAGAAACACGGCGTCAGCCTCGGCGAGGCCTCCGTCCTTGGAGAAGTAAATGTCATCGAAGGCTGTGGCGCGGAGCGAGGCGCCGTCTGCGCTCCACTCAATATCCGGCCTAGGCGGCAAACGCGTCATTGAGAGAGCCTAACGCAAACGAGCCGCCCTTTCGGGCGGCTCGCAGCGAAAACTACGTTGAAACGTAGATTACGGGGTCGTCGTGGCCGGAGCGGCTTCGGTCGTGGCCGGAGCTTCGGTCGTGGCGGCGGCGTCAGCCGGAGCTTCAGCCGGAGCTTCCGTCGCCGTGGTGTCTTCCACAGCAGCAGGAGCTTCTTCCGTCGTCGCCGTCGTTTGGCCGCAGGCCGCGACGCCGAAGGCGAGAACAGCAGCCGCAGCAGCGGCAACGCCCATTTGGATCTTCGTCATAGGTTACTACCCCTCGTCTCAGCGTCAGGGTCTACCCCCAACGCAAGGAGGCGACTCCATGCCAAGGATTAACTAGAATGGCAAGCGACAGAGCGTCTCACGTCCATGCATATCTGCATAGCTTTGCGCAGCTAAGTTATGCCTGGCACTAGGCTTCGGCTGCTGCCGCCAACGCTTCTTCAAGCTGCGCGAAGCTCGGCTGCATCGAACTCGGCACCGAGCCGCGTCCGATTTCCACTGAAACCTGCGCGGCATTGCCGTGCAAGTGCGCAACGAGCACATCACGAATGATTTTGTAGAATTGCGCGTCGTGTTCGATGACCGAGTTCAAACGCGACGCCATCGGACCCACGATACCGTAAGCGAGGAACACGCCGAGGAAGGTGCCGACGAGCGCCTTGCCGATCATGAGGCCCAGGACTTCCGGCGGCTCGTTGATGGCGCCCATGGTTTTCACGATGCCCAACACAGCCGCGACGATGCCGAGCGCCGGCAGGCCGTCAGCCATACCTTGCAGCGCGTGCGCGGGATGCAGCGCTTCGTGGTGATGCTTTTCGATCTGCTTTTCCATCGCGTCCTCGACCTGGTGCGGATCGTCGAGGTTCATGGTCATCATGCGTAGCGTGTCGCAGATGAAATCGACCACGAAGTGGTCTTTGCAGAGCTTCGGATATTTCTGAAAGATCGGGCTCTCGTTCGGCTTTTCGATGTGCGCTTCAAGCGCCACGACGCCTTTGGTCTTCATCAGCTTGGTCAGCTGGAAGAGCAAGGCGAGCAGATCGCCGTAATCCTTCTTCCCCCATTTGGGGCCCGACATCACCATGCCGAAGCCGCCCATCACGCCTTTGAGGCCGTGCATGTCGTTGGAGATGATCATGGCGCCGACAGCGGCGCCGAAGATCATCATGAACTCCATCGGCGCAGCTTCGATAATGACTTCGAAGTGGCCGCCCGCGAGCATAAAGCCCCCGAACACCATGCCGAACACAACAACGAGGCCGATAATTGGAAACATGTTAGCGCGCGTTTACCTAAAGGCGTTCTGCCAGTAGCGCCTTATGCCCGAAGCCGCTTAACGCGCCGTTTCGGTGAATGAATAGAAACGCTAACGCGCATTAATCGGCGGGCCTGGAAGCGGCGTAAGCGCCACACTAAATGCGCCGGATGACCAATCTCGACGCCTTCGCGATCACGAAACGCTGGCCCGCGAAACATCCGGATCGCATTCAACTCTATTCACTAACAACACCTAACGGCGTGAAGGCTTCGATCGCGCTTGAGGAACTCGAACTGCCGTACGAGGCGCACTATGCCGATTTCGGCAAGGACGATCAGAAGACGCCGGAGTTTCGATCGCTCAATCCCTACGGAAAAATTCCGGCGATCATCGATCCAAACGGGCCTGGCGGAAAACCGCTGCCGCTCTTTGAGTCCGGCGCGATCCTGCTTTATCTGGCCGAGGAGACAGGCCGCTTGTTGCCGCGGGATCCGCCGCGACGAGCCGAGACCATTCAGTGGCTGTTCTTTCAGATGGCCGGCATTGGGCCGATGTTCGGACAGCTCGGCTACTTCCATAAGTTCGCGGGCCGCGAGATCGAAGACAAGCGCCCGCTTGAACGCTATCGCGACGAGACGAAGCGCCTGCTTGCGGTGATGGACGAACGCCTCAACGGGCGTGAGTGGATCATGGACGACGAATTCACGATCGCGGACATCGGCATGCTTGGGCCTGTCCGCAATTTGATCGGGTTTTACGACGCAGGCGAAATCGTGGAGTTCGACAAACTGAAAAACGTGCCGCGTTGGCTTGAGCAAGGCCTTGCGCGACCGGCGGTGCAACGCGGCGTGAAGATTCCGGCGCGACCCGCGTAAATCGCACGCGTTGCGAATAGTGGGGATAGCGCCCTTTCCCGGCGTGTCGGATTCAGCGTAGCAAGGCGGCGCTCGCTCATGCCAGACACCCAGCCGCCCCTGCCCGAGAACGTGCACGCCGATAGCCGCGCGCCGATCGGACGCAACCGCCAATTCCGGCTGCTGTTCTTGTGTTTGCTGGTGATCGGCGCCGGCAATTCGATGCTGCTTGCCGTCGCGCCGCCGTTGGTGCGCGAACTTGGGCTCGCGGACTCGAGCGTCGGCTGGATATTTTCACTCTCGGCGCTGCTTTGGGTGCTGATGAGCCCCGGCTGGGGACGTTTGTCGGATCGGATCGGACGCAAGCCTGTCGCGGCGCTGGGTCTTGGCGCCTACGCGGTTTCGATGATGTCGTTTGGCATTGTCGTGATGCTTGGACAGTCGGGCTGGCTGACGGGACTTTGGCTGTTCACGTGGCTGATGCTGGCGCGCGCGATCTTCGGCGCCTTCGGCTCGGCGTCATCGCCGGCCGCACAAGCCTACATTGCGGATCGAACAACGCGTCTTGAACGCACCGAGCAGCTTGCCGGGCTCACGGCCGCATTCGCGCTTGGGCAGGCGTTTGGTCCCGCGATCTGCGCGGCGCTGGCCGCGAAGTTCGGACTGGTGTTTCCGATCTGGCTGGTTGCGGTTCTGGCGGCGATTGCTTCGTTCACAATCTGGCGCTTCCTGCCGGAGAACACGCCGCCAAAAGCGGAACGGCCCAAAGGCGAGTGGCATGAATCGCTGAAACTCATTCGCGACAAGCGGCTCTCTGCATATCTCATCTATGGGTTTGCGCTCTCGGTGGTCGCCGGCGTGACGGTGCAGGTCTTTGGCTTGTTCACGATGGACCGCCTCGGAGCCTCGGGTGAACAAGGCGCTGAACTCACAGCGGCCGGCTTCATGGTCAACGCGCTCGCGTTGCTGGCGACGCAGATGGCGATCCTGCCGCGGCTGAGGCTCGGACCGCGGGGACTGATGGCGTGGGGCGCGGGCTTGTTGGCGCTTGGTGTTGGCGTGCAGATCATCTCCGACACGCTGGCGGCTCTGCTTGTTGCGCAGGCTGTGCAGGGCTTGGGCTCAGGGCTGGCGCGACCAGGCTTTAGCGGCGGCGCATCGGTAGCGGTACACCCGCATGAACAAGGCAGCGCGGCGGGACTTGTCGTCGCCGCCAATGGCGCGGGCTTTGTGTTCTCGCCTTTGATTGGTGGTGTGGTTTACGAGACCGTGGGCATGAACGCGCCGCTCATTATCATGCTCGTTGTGCTGATCGGCATGATGATCTTTGCGCTTCGCAGCCGGCGCCTGCGCAATTCCACGCCGACTGATCCGCCGCCGCCGGATCCCGCTCAGCCCTAACGGCGCCCGGCGGCGCGGGCGCGCTCCAGCACGACGTCGGTCGCGCGGCCACGCACTTCCATGCCTTCGGCGCGCTCAAACGCGCGGATGGCGTCGCGGGTGCGCGAACCGATGACGCCATCGGCTGTGCCGGCGCGGTAGCCCTGGCGATTGAGCAGACGCTGCAATTCACGGATGCCGCTGCGCTGCAAGCCCCGCGGAACGCGCGCGGGTTCGGGCGCTGTAATGCCGGCGCTGGCGCGTACGCGCGTGAGAAGCGCCGCGGTCGGGAAACCATCGGCAGGCAGGCTTTGCGCGGATTGGTAATTGCGCACGGCGCGGCGCGTGCCGGAGCCGAAGAGACCGTCAGGGTTGCCGGAATCGTAGCCGAGGCCATTGAGCAAGGTCTGCAGTTCGAGGATTTGTTCGCGATTGAGCGAGCCCGCGGCGCGCGGCCAATCGGAGACCAAGCCGCCGCGGCCATCGAACGCGCGCGCGAGCAACGACACGACGAGCGCGTAGCGATCCGAGTTGTTGTAGCGCCGGATCACTCCGAAATTATGATAGAGCATCAATGCCGGGCCATTGGCGCCGGCCGGCAAGAAGAGCTGCGCTTGCAGCCCCCATTCCGGACCCGGCCACGAGACGCCGTCGATGCGGCGCACGCCGCGCTCGTTCCAGTCAGCGATCGTGCGCTGCGTGCCGTCGGCGAGCGCGTAATCAAAATTGTCCGGCAGGCGCACTTCTTCGAACACGGGTTCGCCGCGGCGCCAGCCGCGATCCTGCAGATAATTGCCGATCGATGCGGCGACGTCAGAGCGATTGTTCCAGATATCGCGATGACCATCGCCGTCCCAATCGACAGCGGTGGTGAGATAGACGTCGGGCATGAATTGCGGTTGGCCGAGCGCGCCGGCCCATGACGAGCGCAGCTGGCCTTGGCTCGCGAGATCGCGCTCGACCATTTCAACGAGCGCGAGCAGATAGCCTTCGAACTGGTCGCGGCGGCGGCCTTCGTAAGCGAGCGTCGCGAGCGCGGTTTGCGCATCCCAATTGAGCGCGGCCTCGCCGTAATTGCTCTCAAGGCCCCAGATGCCAAGGATGATGCCTTGCGGCACGCCGTACCGCGCCTCGACGGCGTCGAGCGTGCTCTGGATTTCGGTTTTCAGCGCGCGCCCGGAGCTGATGCGGTTTTCGGTGACGCGGTTGGTGACATAGTCCCAGACTGGACTCACGAATTCGGGCTGGCGCTGGTCGAGTTCGATGACCCGCTCATCAGGGGTAATCCCGGCCATGAGCCGCGCCAGAACGGCGGGGTCCCGCCCCCGCTGGACCGCGCGGCGGGCGAAATCGTCGCGCCATTCGTCGAAGGCGCGGTTCCCGGAAGGCTGGAAGGTCGGCGGCTGCGGCGTCTGGGCGAGCCCCGTGGACGGCCCGCAGGCGATCGCCAGCGAAACCGCTACGGCAAGTATAAAGGCTCGCGCCATCTGGTACCCCTTCGTCATCAGCCCTCAACGCCCTTATTGTGCGTCGGGGGCCGTATCAACGTCCCCACATTGACTTACCCATGGGGGCCCCTTAGAAGCCCCGCTTCCTTTTCGCCCCGGAAATTCGGCCATGAAAGTCAAGTCGTCGCTCAAGTCGCTCAAAGCCCGTCACCGGGCTTGCCGAGTCGTGCGCCGCAAGGGCCGAGTTTACGTGATCAACAAGGTTGATCCCCGGTATAAGGCCAAGCAGGGCTGAATTAGGCCCCAATTGAAGCTCACAGGCGCCCGCGAAGCCCTCGCGGGCGTTGTGAATTTCAGGTAAGATGAATTCGATTCATCTCGTCATGCGCAATTTCGTTTTCGCTCTCGTAGCCGCCTTCACGCTGGCCGCTTGCAACGCCGGCCCGAGCGCGCCCACGCGCGTCGATCCGGAACTCGACGCTCTCTTCGCGCAACTCGAACAAGCCGAAGATCAACAACAGGCCGCGCCGATCGAACAGGCAATCTGGGCGCGCTGGGCCGACAGCGGCTCGCCGACGGTGAACATTCTGCTCGAGCGCGCGACGGCCGCCGAAGATGCGGGCGATGCCGAGCTGGCTGAGCGGTTCCTCGATCAGGCGTCCGATCTCGCGCCGGATTACGCCGAGACCTGGAATCGCCGCGCCAATCTCTATTACGCGATCGACGATTATCCGGGCGCGATCTCCGCGATCCAGGAAACGTTGAAGCGCGAGCCGCGCCATTTCGCGGCGCTCGCGGCGCTCGGCATGATCTACGAGGAGCTGGGCCAGCAGCGGCCGGCGCTGGAAGCGTTCCGCGCGGCGCTCGTCATTCATCCGCACTACGAAGTCGCGATCCAGGGCGTGCGCCGGCTTGAACCGCGCGTTGACGGCCGCGACGCGTGATGATGTGGCTGGCGGCAATCGCCGCCGCGCTTGCGCTGGCAATCTACGCACTGGCCGCAAACGCACGCGCGTATGTGCGACGCACCGAGGCGCGGTTTCCGCCGACCGGCAGGTTTGTCGATGCCGACGGTGTGAATCTGCACATTCGCGAGGCTGGACCTCTTGGAGCGCCGGCGCCCTCGCCGGCATTCGGTGCATCAACTGCCGCCACTGCCGAAAGATCAACCACCGTTGCCGGCGAGGGCGCCGGCGCTCCAAGGATTCTTCTCATCCACGGCGCGAGTTCGAACTTGCTGGAGTTGTGGGGGCCGCTTGCCGAGGAGTTCTCGCCGCTTCACCGCGTCATCGCCTTTGACCGTCCAGGCATGGGCTATTCCGAACGCCCCAAACGCAACGGCCACACGATGGCGTACCAGGCGCGATGCGCGGCGCGCGTGCTTGAGGAAACAGGCAATGGCCCTGCCCTAGTTGTTGCGCACTCACTTGGGTCAGCGGTGGCGCTTCGTCTTGCGCTCGACTTTCCGCACCTGGTCAGCGGCCTCGTCCTGGTGGCGCCGGCGTGCAATCCCTATCCGTGGAAACCGGCATGGTGGGCGCGGCTCTCGGCGACGCCGGTCATCGGCAATCTCTTCTGCACGCTGATCATTCCGTGGCTTGGGCCGCCGCTTAGTCCAAGCAGCGTCGCCAACAATTTTTGGCCGGCGCCAGTGCCGGTGAATTATCTCACCGAGGCGGGTGTGCCGATGATCTTCCGGCCACGCGCGTTTCGCGCCAGCGCTTACGACGTGTGCGCGTCGAATGCGGAGTTCGGCGCGCAGCAGCCGCGCTACGGCGACTTACTCACACCCACCGTCATCATCACGGCGGATAAGGACAGGATCGCCTCCCCCAAGCGCCACGCGCGCGCTCTGGCCGTGGATTTGCCGGCGGCGGAACTCGTCATTGCGCCAGATACTGGACACATGCCGCATCGCCTGAGGACAGATCTGGTCATCGCCGCGATTCGGCGTGTCAACGAGATGACGTCAGCGCCCGCCGGAGACTAACCTCACTTAACGATTCGATTCTCGAAACGAACAGGTGGGCTATGGCGGACTTTGGTGGGACCGATACGGTCGTCGCAACGCAATCTCTGACGCAGACGGCGCAAGAAAAACTGCGCCAATTGGTGGCGCGTATCGAGCGGCTTGAGGAAGAGAAGAAGTCGATCGGCGACGACATCAAGGAAAGCTACGCCGAAGCGAAGGCGACGGGCTTTGACAGCAAGGTGCTGCGCCAAGTCATCCGCTTCCGCAAACAGGACCGCCAAGAGCGCGAAGAGCAAGAGCAGATCAAAGAGCTTTACCTGCACGCGCTGGGCGAGATTTAGGGACTGGGGACTGGGTGTTCGGGACTAGGCGAATTGCGCCCCTAGTCCCCAGTCCCTAGAACCTAGTCCCTACAATGCCCCGCGAAGTTGATCGCAAACAGACGCGCAAGGCGCTGCGGATCATCCGCAAGCTCGCCGCCAAAGGCAGCGCGCCGGAGACGATCGATCCTGAAACAGGCGAAGTGACACCGGGCGAAGGCGCGGTGGACTATTCGCAGTGGGAGAATGAGTTTCTGACTGAGGTCGACAAGCGGCTCGAGAAGTACGGCAGCGCGTTCAACGATTTGAGCAAGGGGCGCAAGGATGATGCGCTGTCGTCGCTGCAGACGGTGAAGCTGAAAGAGATCGCAGCCAAGGCGCGCGGGAAAAGGCGCAAAGGCATGACGACGAAGAAGCCGCTGGGGTGGAAGAATAGACCCGCGGCTCGGGTGCGGGATGATGAGTAACTAGAACTCGCTGTCTGCCACGAGTCTGGACCGCCGGCGCCCTCGCCGGCTGGGTTGAAATCGCAAATAGCGTGGATGCTTAAACACCGGATGCCGGCGAGGGCGCCGGCGGTCCAGACTTGCTAGCGCCAACGCGCCGAAGAGAAATTCCAATCCGCTGGCGCATTGCAAAGCCTTGCCGCCACAGGATTGTTTTCGATGTACGCCACCGTGTTTGAGAATTGATCCTCGGTTCGCATGAAGCGATCGAAATATTCACGTCTCCATAGGCGACCTGTGCGGCCTTCGCTTTTGTTGATCGCATGCGCTGAGGCCGACTTCCACGTTTGAACGATGTCCGCGAGCTTCGCCTCGAAGCGCAGCTCAACGAGCGCGTGGACGTGCGTTGGCATGATGCACCAAGCCGCGAGCGCGTACTTCGCGCCATCATCGTGCAGCAAAGAGGATTGAACGATCTCCGCGTTTGCGTGTTTCGCAAGAAGCTTGCAGCCGACGCCCCGGTCCAGTTGGTCATCGGCCCAATCGGCGCGGAGATCTGGGCGCGTGAGGCTTGCTGGCGCTTCGGCCGGTATGGCGTCGAACAGGCCGAAGATGATGTGTTGAACGAGGCCGCGGTCGTCGCAGTGAGGGATGTAGCCTCTTGATCGCCAGCCGGTGGGTTGCATTGGGCGGAGTTTGCCGGCGAGGGCGCCGGCGGTCCAGACTTGAGGCGACTACGGCGCTTTGAATTGAAGGCGATGACGTTGATGCCCTGCACCAACGCCATCGCTTAAGTCCTTAGCCTTCCGCGACGGCTTTTTCTTCGAGGCCGTATTCGCGGAGTTTGCGGTAAAGGGTCGAGCGGCCGATGCCGAGGCGGCGGGCGACTTCGGACATGTGACCGGCGTAGTGGTCGATGGCGAGTTCGATCAAGTCGCGCTCGATTTGTTCGAGCTGGCGCAGATGGCCTTCGCCGTCGAACACCGCGACGGGCTGCGGCGAGACTTCGCCGGCGGCGGTCATCACGTCCTGGAATGCGACGTGCGCGGCGGTGACGTGATGATCGTTCGCCGGGACCGGCACTTCGAGCGGCAGCGCGTCGTTTGCGGCGACGAGCGGCTTCAAACCCGAGATCTGTGGGAAGTCTTCCGGCTCAAGTATATCGCCTTCGCAGAGGATGACCGCGCGGAAGACGCTGTTCTCGAGCTGGCGAACGTTGCCCGGCCAATCGAAATTCATCAGCATGTTCATGGTCGCGGCTGAAGCGCCGCGGACGTTGCGGCCCTCTTCGGCGTTGAAGCGGGCGATGAAGCGTTGGACCAGGGTCGCCAAGTCTTCCTTACGCTCGCGCAGCGGCGGCGCTTCGATGGGGAAAACGTTCAAGCGATAATAGAGGTCTTCGCGGAAGGCGTTGTCGGCAACGAGCTTCGCCAAGTCTTTGTTCGTCGCGCTGATGATGCGGACGTCGACCTTGGTCGGGCGCTTGCCGCCGACGGGATCGACTTCGCCTTCTTGCAGAACGCGCAGCAGTTTCACCTGCATGTCGAGCGGCAGTTCGCCGACTTCGTCGAGGAACAGCGTGCCGCCGTGGGCTTCAACAAACTTACCGGCGTGATTGTCGGTCGCGCCGGTGAAGCTGCCCTTCACGTGGCCGAACAGAATGGACTCAACCAGGTTCTCCGGGATCGCGCCGCAGTTCACGGTGACGAACGGACGGCCGGCGCGCTCGGAAGCGCCCTGGATGGCGCGCGCCAGCAATTCCTTGCCGACGCCGCTTTCGCCGGTGATGAGCACCGGAAT
>JAEUMT010000056.1 GCA_016791365.1 Hyphomonadaceae bacterium
TGGCCTGACCGCCGAGGATTTTCCAGACATTTTACCTAATATTTTCAACATGCTGGCGCCTGTGGCCCTACAGCGCCGGCCGGCCGGTTGATCGGGCCTGTTTCGGACCCAGTTTTTGCGTTAACCCTAAGTGTTGGGACACGCGCTCCGTGGAGGGGAAGAGATTATGGTTTGGTGGTGGTGGATCATCCCCGGCTTTGTGGCCGTGATCGGCTTGGCGTTTGCGCTGAGCGGTCTCGGTTGGATGTTCCGTGGGCGGCCCGTTAAGGGCGGACGCGGCGTTGTCGGCGGCGCGGTGTTCCTGGGCATCGGCGCGATCATCGGCCTCTTGGGCCTGAACGTGCAGAGCTACCACCGGCTTACGTACGAACGTCCGGTCGCGACTATTGAGGTTACGCAAAAGGGCCCGCAGCTTTACGAAGCGGTCGTCACCGAACCGCCGACAGAGCAGGATCCCGAAGGCGTGACCCGGACGTTTGAGGTCCACGGCGACGAGTGGCGCATGGAAGCGCGCGTTTTGCGCTGGAAGCCCTGGGCCAACGTTCTTGGCTTGGATTCCCAGTATCGCCTTGATCGTTTCTCGGGCCGCTACACGGACACCCAGCAGGAGCTCAACGCCGAGCGCAGCGCGTACGACATTCGCCCGACCCGCCAATCCGGCATCGATCTGTGGCCGCTCGCGCGTGAGTACAGCCGCTACGCGCCGATGGTGGACACGCTCTATGGCTCCGGCGCCTACATGCCGATGGCCGACGGCGCCCGCTACGAGGTGCGCATCACCCAAAATGGCCTGATCGCGCGCCCGACCAACGAGGTGGCGGCCGAGGCGTCCTCAAGCGGGTGGAATTAGGGAGGAACGGGGCTCGGCCCCGCAAATTTGTGGTGCGGGCGGCGGGAGAGTAACCTGCTCCACACTGAACCTCATAAATCAAGGAGTTATGAAAGCCCTGTGGCGCTTAACGGACCCCTTTGTCAGCCCCTTGAAGGACCGCCTCGGTTTGCGTAGCTGGGCGTGCCGCCCGGCGCGAGCCTCGTCCATGCGTTGCTGGCTTTCAAGCACGTCCGCGCCGCGGGCGCGCGCGTCGGCTTCCCATTGTTTGCGGGTCGCGGGCTTTGCGCCGCCCTTGAAGCAGGTTGAAGGTTCGAGGGCAGCGCAGAGTTCAGCGCATTAGCGTGTCTGGGTCGCTACCCACAAGATCGGATCGCCTCATCGAGGCGGGGAGAAAGAGGATGAGCCGATCCCACGCGCTCGATGTCCTCGAACTCGGCGACGGTGAGGGTTCGGGTGATCTCGTACCAGGCACAAGCGCAGTAGGTTTCGTTCGCCCCTTGGTTTGCGCAAGCGTTCATGAACCTCATGCGATAAGTTGGTGGATATTGTTCGCTCACTTCTCGCATGATGGCGCGCGCCTCTTCGACGTGTTCGCCATTCGGAAATTGAATTAAATAACTTTGCAGCAGGTGTGTTGAATGCTGCTCACGGGCCATCCTAACAGCACTCTCAAATCTGCCGTCTTCGCTGCGTTCGTATCCCGAAGTCGGAGAACCTAGGTGGCTTAGGTATTGATTCACCTTGCTCGGCCCACCGTAAAGAAAGGAAAAAAGGCCCCCAATAATCAGAAGCCAAACGAGACCCTGCGAAAGCACCTCTCCACAGCCACCACCGGGGTACGCAGATTCCACTTCTCGGACGCCAGTCTGGGGGTTAATCCGTTCGCGGTGCCCGTCCTTGTTTGTCCAAGACTTCCAGTCCATCTTCGACACCCCGCCCGAGGTTTCGCGTTCTGCTTAAGTCAGGTGTTCGTTGCGTTCCACAGGAATGTGGCGCTCCCTAGCTAACCCGAATAGTCGCGGTCGCCCCAGAGATCGACGGGACAAGACTGACCCCAGAAGCCGCGCGATGCGTTGCGGGCTGCGGCTTCCTCGTCCGCGTATGCGCCGTGGCTGTAGCGGGGCCAATCGCGTCCCCAACCTTCGCTCACCATGCTTAGGGGGCTGGTGCGGACGGCGGGACTCGAACCCGCACGCCTTGCGGCGCTGGAACCTAAATCCAGTGCGTCTACCAGTTCCGCCACGTCCGCTGGATGGCGCCCCTTTAGGGGTAGGTCAGCCCTGCGTCCACCCGTCATGGCGCGCCCGTGGACTCTGGCGGGGGCTAGTGCCATAAGCCCGCCTTTCCTGAATTTTGCGTCGCGGCAGAGGATTTGCAGCCCCGGCGCGCATGTCGAAAGCACGTCTAATGCAGCTCACCGAGAGCCGTTCTGAAGGTCTTCTGCGCGTTTACGATGTCGTCGTTCCGGCGGCCGAGCTGCAGCAAAAACTCAATGCCAAGATCGCGGAAGTGCAGCCGCGCGTGCGCATCAACGGCTTCCGTCCGGGCAAAGTGCCGGCGAGCCATATCCGTAAGGTTTACGGCCCGGGGATGATGCAGGACATCATCAACGAAGCCGTTCAGAATTCGACCAAGGAAGGCCTCGCAAAGGTTCGCGCCGCATCCGAGCCGTCGCTCGATGTGAAGAGCGACATGAGCAAGGTCATGGCTGGCGGCGAAGATCTGAAGTTCGAGCTTTCGCTCGAGGTGATGCCGGACTTTGAGCCCGCGGACCTGAAAACGATCAAGGTCACGCGCCCGACCGCCGAGGTGACCGAAGCGCAAGTAAGTGAATCGCTTGCCGAGCTCTCGAAGGCGCAGCGCGGCTTTGAAGATAAGACCGGCGCCGCCGCCGATGGCGATCAGCTCGTGATCGATTTCCTCGGTCGCATTGATGGCGAAGCTTTTGATGGCGGCGCGGCGAACGACGCCGAAGTCGTCATCGGCGCCAAGCGTTTCATCCCTGGTTTTGAAGAGCAGCTCGTTGGCGCGAAGGCCGGAGACGAGCGCACGCTGAAAGTGTCGTTCCCGGAGGATTATCCGGCGGCGGCTCTCGCCGGCAAAGCCGCGGAATTTGAAACCAAGATAAAAAGCGTGCGCGGCCCGAAGCAAGGCGAGCCGGACGATGATTGGGCAAAGCAACTCGGCTTCGACAGTCTCAACGCCATCAAGGAAGCGCTGAGGGAGCGCATCGAAGCTGACCACAAACAGCAGTCGCGCTCGAAGGCGAAGCGCCAATTGTTCGACCAGCTCGACGCGACCCACGATTTCGAATTGCCGCCGCGGATGGTCGAGGCGGAGTTCAACCAGATTTGGCGCCAGATCGAGCAGGATCGCGAGCAGGGCCGCTTGGACCCGGCTGATGAAGGCAAGTCCGACGACGATCTGAAAGCGGAATATCGCGATATCGCTGAACGCCGCGTGCGCCTGGGCTTGTTGCTCGCGGAAATCGGCCGCCGTCACAAACTCGAAATCTCGGACGAAGAGGTGGGTCGCGCGATTGCCGCGCAGGCGCGCAATTTCCCGGGCCAAGAGCAGCAGGTGTTCGAGGCCTATCGGCGCAATCCGCAACTGGTGGCCCAAGTCCGCGCGCCGCTCTATGAAGAGAAGGTCGTCGACTACATGATGGAGCTGATTAACGTCACAAATCAGACCGTCAGCCGTGAGGAGCTGTTTGCGGACGATGAGCCGCCGGCGCCCGCCAAGGGCAAGAAAGCCAAGAAAACCAAGGGCGCCAAGGCCGAAGACTAAACGTTAAGCCCTACCGCAGTAGGCGGGGCTTGCGGGGCGCGTTTAAGCGTCAAATATGAAGCGCACCGGGATTGCTGATTCCGGGCGCTCCCGAAAGGTCCCAATGAAGTCGTTCGATCCCATCGCCACCTACGCCAACCTCGTTCCGATGGTGGTCGAGCAGACCAGTCGCGGCGAACGCGCGTTCGACATTTTCTCGCGCCTGTTGAAGGAGCGGATCATCTTCGTGACCGGCGGCATCGAGGACGGCATCGCCAGCCTGGTGACGGCGCAGCTCTTGTTCCTGGAATCCGAGAACCCGAAGCGCGAAATCGCCATGTACATCAACAGCCCGGGCGGCATCGTGACCTCCGGCCTCGCGATTTATGACACCATGCAATACATCCGCAGCCCGATCTCAACGGTCTGCATCGGCCAGGCCGCATCGATGGGATCGCTGTTGCTGGCGTCGGGTGAGAAGAACCTCCGGATCGCGTTGCCCAACGCCCGGATCATGGTTCACCAGCCGTCAGGCGGTTTCCGCGGCCAGGCCTCGGATATCGAACGCCATGCCGAAGACATCATCGCGACCAAGCGCCGGCTGAACGAAATCTACGTGAAGCACACCGGCCAGCCGTACGAGCGCGTGGAAAAGACCCTCGATCGCGATCACTTCATGACCGCGGAAGAGGCGCGGGCCTTCGGCATCGTCGACCGGGTCTATGAGCGCCGTGAGCTGCCCGAAGGCGGCCTTTCAGGCGCGGCTTAACTGTCAATAGTCCCGTGGGCGGATTGCGCTTCTGGTTGATTTAGGGGCATCGCGGAGCCATTTGGGCGTCTGGATGCGGCGGATTCGCGCCTTGGCGACGATTTTCGGCGCTATAACGGCTGCTTAGGCAGTTAACGGGGACAGCGGGCGGTGCTTGCGGCCTCAACCTTGCTATGATCGTATCTTTCGGCCAGGGCGGCCGGGCGGTGCAACGTTTTTGAAAGGGATCGTGGTCAACCATCTGTTATGGGGGAGATATCGGGGGCCATCACCCCGCCGTTTTCGCCTCATAGACTTGTGGTCCCAGTCGACCCCCTTGAAGGATCGCGTATGAGCAAAGCCACGACCAGCGGAGAGTCCAAGAACACTCTCTATTGCTCGTTCTGCGGCAAGAGCCAGCACGAGGTCCGCAAGCTTATCGCGGGCCCGACCGTGTTCATCTGCGATGAATGCGTTGAGCTCTGCATGGACATCATCCGTGAGGAGCACAAAACCTCGCTGGTGAAGTCGAAGGAAGGCGTGCCTTCCCCGAAAGAGATCAAGGGCGTCCTCGACGATTACGTTGTCGGGCAGGATCACGCCAAGCGCGTGCTCTCGGTGGCCGTGCACAACCACTACAAGCGCCTGAACCACGCCGCGAAGAACGGCGATGTCGAACTGGCGAAGTCGAACATCCTTCTGATCGGCCCGACAGGCTGCGGCAAGACGCTGCTCGCGCAAACGCTGGCGCGCATCATCGACGTGCCGTTCACGATGGCGGACGCAACGACGCTGACCGAGGCCGGCTATGTTGGCGAAGACGTCGAGAACATCATTTTGAAGCTGTTGCAGGCGGCCGATTACAACGTCGAGCGTGCGCAGCGCGGCATCGTTTATATCGACGAAGTCGATAAGATTTCGCGCAAGTCCGACAATCCGAGCATCACGCGCGACGTGTCGGGCGAAGGCGTGCAACAAGCGCTGTTGAAGATCATGGAAGGCACGGTTGCTTCCGTTCCCCCGCAAGGCGGCCGCAAGCACCCACAGCAGGAATTCCTGCAGGTCGACACGACCAACATCCTGTTTATCTGCGGCGGCGCTTTCGCCGGTCTGGACAAAATCATCAGCCAGCGCGGCAAGGGCACGTCGATCGGCTTCGGCGCCACGGTGCGCGACGAAGAAGATCGCCGCACCGGCGAGATTCTCCGTCAGATCGAGCCGGATGATCTCTTGAAGTTCGGCCTTATCCCTGAATTCGTCGGCCGTCTGCCGGTTCTGGCGACGCTGGAAGATCTCGACGAGTCGGCGCTGATCACGATCCTGACCGAGCCGAAGAACGCGCTCGTGAAGCAGTATCAGCGCATGTTCGAGATGGAGAACGTGAAGCTCACGTTCCCGGCGGATGCGCTCTCGGCAATCTCGAAGAAGGCCATCCAGCGCAAAACCGGCGCGCGTGGCCTGCGTTCGATCCTGGAGAGCATTCTGCTCGACACGATGTTTGAACTGCCGTCGATGCGCGGTGTGGAAGAAGTGGTGGTCTCGGCCGACGTCGTCGAAGGCCGCGCCAAGCCGCTCCAAATCTACTCGGAACGGCGCGATGGCGCTGGCGCGACCGGCTAGTTCGGCTCCAGAGTTGAAATCAAAGGCCCCGTCGCAAGGCGGGGCCTTTTGCTTGTGAGGTTGGCGCGCATGATTGAAGCTGCCGCGCACTGATCCCATGTATCGTGCGCGGAACGGGCGGTTTCGGGCCGTTTGCGCAACGTGAATCCCAACTGAACGTTAGGAAGAATCGTCCGCAATCCACGCCGGAATGCAGGCGGAACCTTGGTCCTTCCGGCGTTCCACATGGACGTGTCTGGCCAACACTTGAAGCGGCCCCCGAACGCTTCCACATTTTCATGCGTTAAGCCGGATCTCTGTGGGCTTCTTTGAGACGCAGAGCCTTCGGCAAAGGAGCATTAGATGGCCGAGAGCCGTACTTTCCCAGTCCTGCCGCTTCGCGACATTGTCGTGTATCCGAAGATGGCGGCGCCGCTGTTCGTGGGCCGCGAGAAATCGGTGCGCGCGCTCGACGAAGTGATGCGCAAGGACAAGCAGATTCTGCTCGCCGCGCAGATGGACGCGTCCGAGGACGAGCCGACCGCCGACCGCATTTTCACCGTCGGCACGGTGGCGACGGTCGTGCAATTGTTGAAGCTGCCCGACGGCACCGTGCGCGTGCTGGTCGAAGGCGCCTACCGCGCGAAGATCACGAACTTCCAGGAGAACGACAGCTACTTCGAAGCCGAGGCCGAAGAACTCCCGGATGAGAACGCCGACACCGCCGAAGCGCGTGCGGTCGCGCGCGCCGTCGTCGATCAGTGGGACAATTATACAAAGCTGTCTCGCAAGACCCAGCCTGAGGTGACGCAAGCCGTCAGCCAGATCGCCGAGCCGTCGCGCTTGGCCGACTCGGTCGCGGGTCATCTCAGCATCAAGATTCCGGACAAGCAGGCTCTGCTTGAGCTTGCTGACGTGCCGCAACGCCTTGAGCGCATCCTGTCGCTGATCGAAGGCGAAGTCGGCATGCTTCAGGTCGAGCGGAAGATTCGCAACCGCGTGAAGCGTCAGATGGAGAAGACGCAGCGCGAGTATTATTTGAACGAGCAGATGAAGGCGATTCAGCGCGAGCTGGGCGACGGCGACGAAGGCCGTGAAGACATCGCCGAAATCGAAAATCGTATCAAGAACACGAAGCTCTCGAAGGAAGCCAAGACCAAGGCCGAAGCGGAGATGAAGAAGCTCCGCCAGATGTCGCCAATGTCGGCTGAATCGACGGTGGTCCGCAATTATCTTGATTGGCTGCTCTCGCTGCCTTGGGGCAACAAGAAGAAGGTCAAGAAGGACATCGACGCCGCCCAAACGGTGCTCGACGAAGACCATTATGGCCTCGACAAGGTCAAGGATCGCATTCTCGAATACCTTGCGGTGCAGGCCCGAACCAACAAGCTGCGCGGCCCGATCCTCTGCCTCGTCGGCCCTCCGGGCGTCGGCAAGACCTCGCTCGGCCGTTCGATCGCGAAGGCTACGGGCCGTGACTTCGTGCGCATGTCGCTCGGCGGCGTGCGTGACGAGGCCGAAATCCGCGGTCACCGCCGCACGTACATCGGCTCGATGCCGGGTCGCGTCATTCAGTCGATGAAGAAGGCCAAGAGCGCCAACCCGCTCTTCCTGCTCGACGAGATCGACAAGCTCGGCGCCGACTATCGCGGCGATCCGGCGGCGGCATTGCTCGAAGTGTTGGACCCGGAGCAAAACTCCACGTTCAACGACCACTATCTCGAAGTGGATTACGATCTCTCGGACGTGCTGTTCATCACCACGGCCAACAGCCTCAACATGCCTCAGCCGTTGCTGGACCGCATGGAGATCATCCGCATCCCTGGTTATACCGAGGATGAGAAGCTCGAGATCGCGAAGCGTCACTTGCTGCCGAAGCAGTACGAGAATAACGGCTTGAAGAAGAGCGAGTTCAGCGTTTCGGAAGATGCGCTGCGCGATCTGATCCGCCGTTACACGCGTGAAGCGGGCGTGCGTTCGCTTGAGCGTGAAATTGGCAATCTGGCGCGCAAGGCGGTGCGTGATCTTGAGCAGAAGAAAGCGACCTCGGTCGAGATCACTGCCAAGAACCTGCCGGATTATGCCGGCGTCTGGAAATATCGCTTCGGCGAGACAGACGCCGACGATCAGGTCGGCGTCATCACCGGCTTGGCCTGGACCGAAGTCGGCGGCGATCTGCTGACCATCGAAGCGGTCGCGATGCCTGGCAAAGGCTCCATGACCGTCACGGGCAATTTGCGCGACGTGATGAAGGAGTCGATTTCGGCTGCTGCATCCTACGTGCGCTCACGCTCGATCGCGTTCGGCGTGAAGCCGCCGACATTCCGTTCGCGTGACATCCACGTGCACGTGCCGGAAGGCGCGACGCCGAAGGATGGCCCGTCGGCGGGCGTGGCGATGGCGACCGCGATCGTCTCGGTGCTGACCAACAACCCGATCCGCAAGGACATCGCCATGACTGGCGAGATCACGTTGCGCGGTCGTGTGCTGCCGATTGGCGGTCTGAAGGAAAAACTCCTCGCGGCGCTGCGTGGCGGCGTGAAGACGGTGCTGATCCCGAAGGACAACGAGAAGGACCTCGCCGACATCCCCGAGAATGTGAAACAGGGCCTCGAAATCGTCCCCGTCGCGACTGTCGATGAAGTGCTAAAGCGCGCGCTCACGCGTCCGCTGACGCCGATCGAATGGTCGGAAGAGGAGGAACTCGCCGAGACCCGCCGTGCCGAAGGCGGCGGCGACGGCGTCGAGGGCGCGCGCCCCCACTAGGGCGCGCGCGGTTCGCGGAACCCGTTTTCGCAACGCAACAATCCAGCGTTTTGCTTGGCGCTAGGGGCAAATGCCCCTAGCGTCACAGCTGATGCAGCCGGAATCGGCGCGTATTTCTCCAAGCGGGATAGGGGCTTTTCCTGATGAATAAAGCAGAGTTCGTTGCTGACGTGTCCGAGCGCCTCGGCGAGTCCAAGCAACGTGGCGAAGAAGTCGTCAACACGGTTTTTGAAGCTCTGACGGCCGCGTTGAAGCGCGGTGACGAAGTGCGCCTGCCGCAGTTTGGCGTGTTCCTGGTTTCTGAAACCAAGGAGCGCAAAGCGCGCAACCCGCAGACCGGCGAAGAGGTCGTGGTGCCGGCAGGCAAGCGGCCGAAGTTCCGAGCAGGCAAGGCGCTTAAGGAAGCGATCTAAAGCCTGACGGCGAGATGTGAGAGGGCGGCCTTCGCGGGCCGCCCTTTTCATTTCCGACCGCCGCCCTCCAGGCGGCGTCTCTTTTCATTTTGGCAGCGGGCGTGTAGCCAGCAGCAGCCGGCTGGAAGCCGGCGGTCCGGAACGAACAATGCTGGCGAAAATCTACCGCCCCGCGAAGAACGCGATGCAGTCAGGCAAGGCGGCTGCCAAGAAGTGGCGGCTGGAGTTTATCCTGGCAAACGCACCGCGCCCTGACGCGCTGATGGGCTGGATCAGCGGCGCCGACACCAACGGCCAGGTCCGCATGACGTTCGACACCAAGGAAGAGGCGATCGAGTTCGCGCGCCGGCATGCGATCCCGCATCAGGTCGTCGACGCCCCGGAGGCCAAGCGCCAAATCCGAGCCTACAGCGACAACTTCGCCTTCAAACGCCGCGAGCCCTGGTCGCACTAAGACTGGCGACCCCGGCGTGACTCGAACACGCAACCGTCCGCTTAGAAGGCGGATGCTCTATCCAGTTGAGCTACGGGGCCTCAGGGCAGCGCTCTTACACGTGCGGCGGTTCAGTCGCCAGTGACGACGGCCGTGTCCGGGTGGCCGCCCCATTCGGCCCAGGAGCCATCATAGACGGCGGCATCCCATCTGCCGGTGCGGGCGAGCGCCAGTGCGATAACGGCCGCGGTTATGCCTGAGCCGCAGCTGCAGATCGGCGCGGCGTTTCCCTTGAGGCCGGCGGTGTCGAAAAGCTGTTTCAGCTCATCCGTCGGCTTCATCGTGCCGTCAGCGTTCAGCAGCGAGCCGAACGGCACGCTGAGCGCTCCCTGCATGTGACCCGAACGGAGGCCGGCGCGTGGCTCCGGCGCTTCACCTTTGAAACGCGGCGCGGCGCGCGCGTCGAGGATCGGCGTCTTGTTGCCGCCATCGATAGCGCGTTGCACGTCGGCCAAATTGCGTACGAGATCGTTTCGTACGCGCGGTGTGAAGTGCCGTTCCATGCGGCTGCGTGGCGCGCCGTTTTCAATCTCGTAGCCAGCCTTTTCCCAAGCCGGAAAGCCGCCATCGAGCACCGCGACATCTTCGTGGCCGAAGACCCGAAACGTCCACCAGACGCGCGCGGCGGTCATGAGGCCGTGATTGTCATAGATGATGACGCGCGCGCCATCGCCGACGCCGGCCTTCTTCATGCGCGAGGCGAACTTTTCCGGCGCCGGCAGCATGTGCGGCAGATCGCTGGAGAGGTCTGCGATCTCATCGATGTCGAAGAAGATCGCGCCGGGGATGCGCCGTTCAGCGTAGAGCGCCTTCGCGTCTCGCGGATCGTTTGGCATGAACCAGGTCGCGTCGATGACACGAATGTCCGGCGCATCCAGGCGTTCGTTCAGCCAGGCCGCGGAAACTAGGGGATCGTCAGGCAAACCGCTCATACGCCGAACGCTAAGCCGCCGGGCGCGTCGCTTCAACCGCGCAGAAGCGTCAGGTTAACGGGCTTCGCCAGTTCCAGCTGTACGACGTCCGTGCGGCCTGTGCGGAAACCCGCCTCGCAATAGCTGAGATAAAACAGCCAGAGCTGCTTGAAGCGTTCGTCGAAGCCGAGGGCGCGAATATCCGTCCATTTGGCCTTGAAGCGCTTTGCCCATTCGGCAAGCGTGTCGGCATAGGATTGGCCGAACGCTTCCGCCTGGCTCCAGACCAGGCCGACCTTCGCGGTCTCTTCCTTCAAACGGTCCAGACTCGCGAGCATGCCGCCCGGAAACACATAGCGCTGAATGAAGTCGGCGCGCTTGCGATAATTGTCAAAGAGCTCGTCCTTGATCGTGATGATCTGCAAACCGGCTCTGCCGCCGGGTTTCAGCACTTCCGAGATCTTCCCGAAATAGGCCGGCCAGTACTTCTCACCGACAGCCTCGAACATCTCGATCGACGCCACTTTGTCGAATCGACCTTCGACGTCGCGATAATCCTGACGGCGAATTTCCACCCGACCGGAGAGTCCGGCCTTCTCCATGCGCGCGCGTGCATAGGCCAGTTGCTCGTCGCTAATCGTGATGCCGGTGACGCGCGCGCCGTATTCCCGCGCAGCGTATTCCGCGAAGCCGCCCCAGCCGCAGCCGATTTCCAAAACGTGATCCGTGGCTTTCAGATCCAAATGTTCGGCGAGCGCCTTGTATTTCGCACGCTGACCTGCTTCGAGGTCGCGCACCTGCGCGTCAAAACGGGCCGACGAGTACGTCATCGAGGCATCGAGCCAGGCGCTGTAGAACTCATTGCCAAGGTCGTAGTGCGCAAGAATGTTGCGGCGCGATCCGCGCTTGGTGTTGGCGTTCGACAGGTGGCGCAGCCAGTGCAGCGCCCGCCCAAGCGGTCCGCCTTCCAGCAGCCGCGTGAAGCGCTCAACGTTCGAGGCAAGAAGCGTGAGCAGGGCGGACAGATCTCTGCTTTCCCATTCGCCGGCCATCAGACCTTCCGCGAACCCGATGTCGCCGCTGGAAATGACGCGGCGGGCGAAGCGATAATCCTTGATCTGGAAGTCGACCCTGGGTTCTACGCCATCGCCAAACTCCAGCAGCCGGCCGTCCGGTAGCGTCACATGCGCGGACCCGCCCCGGATTTGCATGATCGCGAGCAGCACCGCCTTGGCGCTGGCCGGCGCGCGCAGCGTCGCGATGAGACCGGATGTTGCGCGCAGCGGCGCCTCTCCGGACTGGGGAAATTCCTCAGGCATTGGCTTCATGTGGGGAGGGACCTCTGGGGATAAAAGCGCCGTCGCCGTGCGCCTGTTCCCTCTACGAGGCCCGTTCGCGGGCGGATCAGCCCTTCCGCGCTTTCGCCTCGTCACGCCGGCGCAGATAGATCTCGAGCATCTTGGCGTCTTTCAGCCATCGCCCGTGCGCCGCGATGTTCGCCACCGCAAAGCCGTACCAGCCTTCGCGCCACAACCCGCGGCGGATGTAGTGGTTCAGGAAGTAGAAGGGCCGGGCAAACAGCAGGCGCAGCGCCACATACCAGAACGACTTCAGAGCGGCGTTCTTGGCGCGCGAAGACGAGGTCTTGTTGAACTTGTCCTGCAGCTGTTCAAGGCCGGTGAACGAGACGTGCAGAATCTTGTGCTTGAACTTTCCGACTTTCATCCCCGACGGAATTTCAAGCTGATCCCAGCCGGCGTGATCGCGCGCGCGAATGACGCGGCGATCGTAGAAGCGATTGCGCTTCACCACGCTTGCATGCCACCACGGCTCGCCCACAGGCGGCTTCGTCACCAGCTCAAAAGTATAGACGGGGCAAGGTGGTTCTTTGCCGTCCGCGAACAGCGAGCGGATTTCCTCGGCAAGCTCCGGCGTGATGATCTCATCACCGTCGAGATCGAGCATCCAATCGTGCCTGGACGCATCCTCGCCCAGGCGCTTCTGCTTGCCGCCGCCAAGCCATGGTGACGGCACCACCCGCGCGCCAGCGGCCTCGCTGAGCGGGATGGTTTTGTCGGTGGAGCCGCTATCGATGACGACGACCTCGTCCGCGACTTGCAGCGCGGCCGTGATCACCTCGGCGATCAGGCGCTCTTCGTTCTTGGCGCGGATGTAGCAGGAGATAGGGGGATTGGGCATTTCTGGCGCCTGAGAACCCTACGTCGCGACAAAACGCAAGCGCGCTAGCCAGAGCGCGCCAGTTCCGCCGCGTCGGCATAGCCAAAGAGGGACAGAACCAGGCGGATTGCGTCTCCGCGCGCGGTCTTGAGGTCCGGATCGCGTTCGATGGCTAGCCGCGCTTCCTTATCGGCCGCGCCGAGCATATCGGCGTGCGCTTCGAGGCTGACGAGCCGGAAGGGTGTTTGGCCGCTCTGGGCCATGCCAAGCATGTCGCCATAGCCGCGGAGCTTGAAGTCGATCTCGGCGATGGCGAAGCCGTCGTCATTGCGGCGGATCGCGTCGAGCCGGTTCTTGGCGCTTTCGCCGAGCGGCGGTTTCCAGAGCAGCACGCACGAGCCTTGTTTGTCGCCGCGGCCGACGCGTCCGCGAAGCTGGTGCAGTTGGGCGAGCCCGAAGCGCTCGGCTTGCTCGATCACCATGATCGTCGCCTCCGGCACGTTGACGCCGACTTCGATCACGGTGGTCGCCACCATCAAAAACGACTCGCCTGAACGAAAGCGATCCATCGCCGCCTCGCGCGCCGCGGCGCTGAGCTTGCCGTGGACGATCTCGACACCCTTGCCGAAATAAGCTTGCAGCTCGGCGTGACGATCGAGCACCGCGGGAAGATCGATAGCTTCGCTTTCTTCGATCAGCGGGCAGACCCAATAGGCGCGCTCACCGCGTTTGGCGGCGTCCCGGATGCCTTCAATGACCTCCGCGATACGCGAGACGGGCATCGTTGCGGTCTTGATCGGCTGACGACCCGGGGGCTTCTCGTCGAGCACAGAGAGATCCATATCTCCGTGAATGGAGAGCGCGAGTGTTCTTGGGATCGGCGTCGCGCTCATCACCAGCACATGCGGTGCAAAGCCCTTGGCCACCATGCGCATGCGGTCCGAAACGCCGAAGCGGTGCTGTTCGTCGATGACAATGAGGCCAAGATCGCTGAACACTACTTCATCTTGAAAAAGCGCATGCGTGCCGACGACGACCTGAATGTCGCCGCCCGCCAGACGCTCAAGAATGAGTTTCCGGTCTTTCGCCTTATCCCGGCCCGTTAGAACGGCCATTTTGATGCCCGCGGCGTCGAGCAATGGCTGGAGCGTTGCGCCGTGCTGGCGCGCCAATAGATCCGTCGGCGCCATCATGGCGCTTTGCAGTCCAGCCTCCGTCGCGCGCGCCATGGCAAGCGCGGCAACCAGCGTCTTTCCGGAACCCACATCGCCTTGCAGCAGACGCAGCATCGGCGCGGGTTCGCTCATGTCGGCGTAGATTTCACTGACCGAGCGGCGCTGTGCGCCCGTCGGCGCAAATGGCAGGCTCTCGATCACTCTGTTCGACAGCGACCCGTCGCCGAGGATCGAGCGGCCCGGCTCCTTGCGCCGATGTTGTCTGCGCAGTCGAAGCGCGCACTGGCGGGCAAACAACTCATCGTAGGCAAGCCGGGTGCGGAACGCGCTCTGCGGCAGGACATCATCCGGCGACGCGGGCCGATGGATATGTTCAAGCGCGGTGCGGAAGTCCGGCCAATCGTGCGCCTTCACGGTAGATGGCTCCAGCCATTCCGGCGCTTCAGGCACGGTGTCGAGCGCGGCGAGGAGTGTTCGCGCAAGCGTGCGACCGGCGAGCCCTTGCGTCAGCGGATAAATAGGCTCCACGCTCGGCGGCGCTTCGCCTTTGCTCGGATCAACGACGTGATCCGGATGCAGCATCTGGCGCATGCCGTCATAGACGCCGATCGTGCCGCTCACGAGCCGCGCCTGACCGACGGGCCACATGCGCTTCAACATTTCTTCGTTGGCGCGAAAGTACGCGACCGTCAGAAAACCGCTCTCGTCGCGCAACCTGATGCGATAGGGCAGGTTCTTGTAGCCGGGCATGTGCGCATCGACTTCAGCTTCGATGGTGGCGATGTCGCCTTCGTTGGTCTCCGCGATCGGCACGCGCAGCCGCCGATCAATGGCGCTGTTTGGCGGCAGGAACACCAGGTCGCGCACCAGACGGCCGCCCGCGACCTTGGCGATCAGGTCGGTCGTATCCTTCCGCGCGCCCTTGAGCGTGCGTACGGGCGCGAGCAGGGCGTCCTGCACGGCTTTCGCGGGGGAAGGGGCGGCTTCGCTCATATCGTCTCTGGCGGCGCTGACTCAGCGTCCCATATGGGTTATAGCCCGCGCCCCTCGTATTTTGCCTACACCAACGATCTGTCTCTGGGCCCATGGACGACCGCCGCAAGAAGCTGAAATTCCGCGCGTGGCGCCGGGGATTCCGGGAGATTGACTTGATTCTTGGCGGTTTCGCGGACCGGCATCTTGCCGATCTCGACGAAACCGGGTTGGACGCATTTGAAGCCCTACTCGATGCGCCCGACCAGGATGTGTACGAGTGGCTGACAGAACAGGCGCCCGCGCCGCGTGATCATGACACGCCGGTGTTGGCGTCGATTCGCGCGTTCCGTTTCGAACTGAGCAGCAAACCGGACTGATGAAAGACCCAGCGCTATCCCCAAAACTGATTGAGACGCTCGCGAAGTCGAAGGACGCGCTGGTGGTTTCTGGCGCGCCCGAGGGCGTGGACGCCGCCGGCCTGGCCGAAGCGGCGCGTTTGCGCGGCGGCGTGACAGTGTTCGTGGCGCGCGATGAGACGCGCGCATCGCAGTTCGAAGCCGCGGCGAAGTTCTTCGTACCGGAGTTGGAAACGCTGCGGCTGCCTGCATGGGATACGCTGCCTTATGACCGCATCTCACCGGCGGCCGCCGTCGCTGCGCAACGCTGCGCGGCGCTGACACAATTGGCGCGGCGCGGTGAGAAGGACTCGCCGCTGCTTGTCGTGGCAACGGCTTCCGCGGTGGCCCAACGCGTGCCGCCACGCCAACGATTGGAGCAAGGTTCATTCGCCGCGACCGCTGGCGACGAAACGTCGATGGAACAGCTCGAGGGCTATCTCGTCGTCAACGGTTACAACCGCGCCTCAACGGTGCGTACGCCTGGCGAGTTCGCCGTGCGCGGTGGCCTGATCGATGTGTTCCCGCCTGGAGCGGCCGAGCCCTATCGCTTCGACTTCTTTGGCGATGTGCTTGAAACGATCCGGAGTTTCGATCCCGAGACGCAAATCTCGAAAGCCAAGCTCAAGACGGCGTTGTTGACGCCGGTGAGCGAAGTGCTGCTGGACGAACTGACGGTTCTGCAATTCCGTCGCCGCTTTACGCAAGCGTTCGGCGCCGTAAGCGATCCTCTCTACGATAGCGTGAGCGCCCGTATCCGCCGCCAGGGCGTCGAACAATTCCTGCCATTCTTCTATGAACGGCTGGAAACCGTGTTCGACTATGCAGGCGAGAACACGCTCATCGCTTTCGATGCGTTGGCGGAAGACGCCATCAAGGAACGCGTCGAAACCGCCAGGGATCACTACGATTCCCGGAAAACCGCGCCCATCCCGCGCGGCGGCGCGCTGTTTCGCGCGCCTGAGCCTGATCTGTTGTATTTAAGCGAAAGCGCCCTGAGCGCGGCGCTGACGACACGCGCTGTTCGCCGCTTCACGCACTTCGACACTGACTCCAAGAAACAACTCGATCTTGGTGCGCGCCCTGGGCGTGATTTCGCGCCGGAGCGCAACACGGCCGACGTCAACGTCTTCGAGATGGCGGCCAAGCACATTGAAGGCCTCGCGAAAGCAAAAAAGCGCGTTGTGATCGCGGCCTGGTCAGATGGCTCGGCCGAGCGTCTGGCGGGTGTGCTGAGCGATCACGGCGTAGAGGCGGTGGTGCGCAGCGAATCTTGGCGCCACACCGCAGCGTTGCCACGCGGCGCGCACGCGCTCGTGGTGCTGCCGATCGAACACGGCTTCGAGACCGAACACTTCGCGCTGATCGCCGAGCAAGACATTTTGGGCGACCGGCTGGCGCGTCCCCGTAAACGCCGCAAAGCCTCAAGTGTGATCGCCGAGGCAGCGGCGATGAGCCAAGGCGATCTCATCGTCCACCAGGATCATGGTGTCGGCCGGTACGAAGGGTTGAAGACGCTCGACGTCGCGGGCGCGCCGCATGATTGTCTGGATCTGACCTATCACGGCGGCGACAAACTTTATTTGCCGGTCGAGAATATCGAGCTCGTTTCGCGCTATGGCGCGGAGGATGCCGAGGCGCAGCTGGATAAGCTGGGCGGCGTGGCTTGGCAGGGCCGAAAGGCGCGCGCGAAACAGCGCCTGCGGGACATGGCGGAGGAACTCCTGCGGATTGCGGCGTTGCGCGCGACGCGCGTGGCTGAACCGGTGGCTGCGCCTGAGGGGCTTTGGGACGAGTTTTGTGCGCGGTTTCCTTACGAGGAGACGGACGATCAACTCGCGGCCATTGATGATGTCGTAGGCGATCTCGCGGCGGGACGGCCTATGGATCGGCTCATTTGCGGCGACGTTGGCTTCGGCAAAACCGAAGTTGCATTGCGCGCCGCGTTCCTGGTTGCGATGACCGGCAAGCAGGTGGCGGTGGTCGCGCCGACAACGCTGCTTTGCCGTCAGCATTTCCGCACGTTCTCGGAGCGCTTCCGTGGCTTGCCGGTGCGCGTGCGTCAGCTTTCGCGTTTGGTGACAACCAAAGAGGCCAATGAGACCAAGGCCGGGGTCGAGGAAGGTTCAATCGAGATCGTCATCGGGACGCACGCGCTGCTCTCGAAGACGATGAAATTCCGCGACCTCGGCCTGATGATCATTGACGAAGAGCAGCACTTTGGCGTGAAGCACAAGGAGCGGCTGAAGGATCTCCGCGCCGAGGTCCACGCGCTGACGCTCTCGGCGACGCCGATCCCACGCACGTTGCAGCTCGCTCTGGCGGGCGTGCGTGAGATGAGCATCATCGCGACGCCGCCGATCGATCGTATGGCGGTTCGCACTTACGTGACGCCGTTCGATGGCGTGACCGTGCGCGAGGCGCTGCTGCGCGAGAAATACCGTGGCGGCCAGAGCTTCTTTGTCGCGCCGCGTATTTCAGACCTGGAAGACATCTCGGACTTCCTGCGCCGCACGGTGCCGGAGGTGACATTCGCCGTGGCGCACGGGCAGATGGCGGCCGGTGCGCTCGATGAACTGATGACGAATTTCTACGATGGCGCGTTCGATGTGCTGGTCTCCACCAGCATCGTGGAATCCGGTCTCGATATTCCCCGCGCCAATACACTGGCCGTCTATCGCGCCGATATGTTCGGCTTGGCGCAACTTTATCAGCTGCGTGGGCGCGTCGGCCGCTCGAAGCTCCGCGCCTACGCGTATCTCACCACCGCGGCGGAGCAGTCGCTGACGGTGAGCGCCGAGAAGCGGTTGAAGATTCTGTCGTCACTGGACAATCTCGGCGCCGGTTTCACGCTCGCAAGCCACGATCTGGACATGCGTGGCGGCGGCAATTTGCTTGGCGAAGAACAATCCGGCCACATCCGCGAAGTGGGTGTGGAGCTTTATCAGTCGATGCTCGAGGAAGCGGTCGCATCGCTTCGCGACGGCACGGATGAGGCTGTGAGCGAAAAGTCCTGGTCGCCGCAGATCAATGTCGGCGCTTCGGTGTTGATCCCGGAAGACTACGTGGCGGACCTCACCGTGCGGCTCGCGCTCTACCGGCGCCTGGCGGACTTGGATTCCGATCAGGAGCGTGAAGCTTTCGCGGCTGAGCTGATCGATCGCTTTGGTCCGCTGCCGGCGGAGGCGGATCAGCTTATTGCGGTCGCCGCGCTGAAAGCGCTTTGCCGGCGTTGTCAGATCTCCAAGCTCGACGCCGGGCCGAAAGGCGCTGTCCTCACGTTCCGCGAAACGGGTTTCCCGGATCCGTTGGCGCTGGTGCGGTTCATCACGGAGCGGCCGGATGACTATAAGATGCGCCCCGACGGCAAGCTCGTGGTGCAAGGTGGTTGGCCGGAGGCGACGCAGCGGCTCAAAGCGCTTCGCGGCGTACTCGAATCCATGTCACGATTGGCCGCGCGCAAAGCCGCGTAAAGGTGGAGCGTGGCGCCGGCTATTAGGCGGGGATGCTCTCGACTTCGATCGCACGCAACGCGCGCGCCAGCAACGCGGCGCCGCTTTCACCAGGCTGCAGTTCGACAACGCTCTGCTCGAACACGAGCGGCCCCGCGCCGCCTTCGCCGGACGCGAACGCGGTGCACTCGGCCACCGACGCAATCCGCTCGGCGGTGCGCTTGGCGTTCTTCAACCGCGCGGCGGGGAGGGCCAGGGCGATCAGATCGGCGCCCAAGGTCATGCCGCTATCGGCATCGCGCATCAGCCGTGCGGCGAGCGAGGCGATTTCGCCGAAGCCTTTGCGCCAAACTTCGGGGCTGGGTTCGCGCGCGCCGATTGCGGGGGTGACGCGCAGAACCACCATACTCATCGGCCGGCCGCTGACGTGATGGTCGTTGGCTAGACGGGCAACGTGTGCGTCAAACGGATCGCGGCGCCAAAGGCCCGTGCGTGCGTCACCCATCAAATCGCGCAAGGCGCGCATCTCGTGTTCGGCCGCGCGCCGCCGGCGTTCGCGGCGAATGGCTTCGAAGAGCCAACCCATGCTGGCCGGGCTTGGCGTGACCGCTGTGCAGACCGCTGATGCGCCGCGATCGATGGCGGAAGCAGCGGTCGCGGTGTCCCCCGGCTTGGTGAGCATCAAGGTCGGCAAGTGGTAGAGCGTTGCGTTGCGGCGAAGCGCTGAGCAGAGCGACAGAGCGGTGCTTGGGTCTGTGGCGCCGTTCAACACGACCGCGTCGAACGGTTCATCGTGAAGGTGATCAAAGCCCGTGTAGGAGGTGAACGCGGCGGCCACGAGGCCACCCTGGTCGGTCAGTGTGCGCTCCAGTGCGAGGAACACTGAACTCGGTGCGCCGATATAGAGCGCCTTGAGCTTTCGCGGCTCCATTGGCTTTGGCGGGGTGATGCCAAGCGCCGCGGCGGTCGCCAAACGCCGTGCGCACTCTTCTTCGGCGATCGCCACGCGCGTCCAGGCGTCCATCTGCGAAGCGAGCAGTCTTGGCGGCGCATTCAACGCAATCGCGCCGGCATCACCGACGAGCGGCGGCGCATCGACTGAACAGCCAACGAGTTGGGTCAGCACGCCGCCGGATTTTGGCGTGGGATCATTCAGCATCACGATGCGGATGTCTTCGCCATCAGGCGCATCACGGAACGGACCGGCGAGTGCGGTGGCTGAGATGCCGGCGGCGCCGAGCAACGCCTGGGCGTCACGCGCCACCCGCGCGTCAGCCGCTCTCACCACAATCCGCAAGGTTAACGCTCCGGCGCCCCCGCGACGGTGCGCTTTGATTTAGTATAAGCAACCTACAAGTACCGCGCCTTAGCACAGCGCGAAACCGCATGGGTAAACGGAGCGCGCAATGGGTCAGGGACCGCTTTCAGGCGTTAAGGTCGTTGAGTTCGCCGGCATCGGCCCGGGGCCGTTCTGCTGCATGCTGCTTTCCGACATGGGCGCTGATGTCGTGCGCGTCGATCGCAAAGGCGCAAGGATGGCGTTCAAGAACGACATCCCGGGGCGCGGGCGGCGTCACGTTGTTCTCGATCTCAAGGCGCCGAACGATGTCGGTGTTGCGCTTGCGCTGATCGAGAAAGCCGATGTGCTCATCGAAGGCTTCCGCCCGGGTGTGATGGAGCGCCTCGGGCTCGGACCCGATGAAGCGATGAAACGTAATCCTAAACTCGTTTACGGTCGCATGACGGGTTGGGGGCAGACGGGACCGCTAGCCGAGGCCGCTGGTCACGACCTCAACTACATCGCCATATCAGGCGCGCTCCACGCTATGGGCCGCAAAGGCGATGCGCCCGCGCCGCCGCTTAACCTCGTCGGCGACTACGGCGGCGGTTCTCTCTATCTGGCGATGGGTGTCTGCGCGGCGCTGTTCGAGTCGCAGCGTTCCGGGAAGGGCCAAGTCGTCGATGCCGCGATCACCGACGGCGCGGCATCGCTGATGAGTGTCATCTATGGTTTGCGTGCGTCAGGCATTTGGAGCGATGAGCGCGACGCGAACCTGCTCGATGGCGGCGCCCACTTCTACGACGTTTACAAAACCAGCGACGGCAAGTTTGTCTCGATCGGCTCGATCGAACCTCAGTTCTACGCGCTGCTCATGGAGAAGACCGGTCTTAAGGATGATCCGAAGTTCAGCTTCCACATGAATAAGGCCGATTGGCCGGAACTGTCGGAGAAACTTGCCGCGGTCATCGCCACCAAGACCCGCGACGAATGGACGGCGCTGATGGAGGGCACGGACGTGTGCTTCGCGCCGGTCCTGAGCATGGCTGAGGCGCCTAGCCACCCGCACAACGTGGCGCGGCAGACCTTCGTCGAGGTGGACGGCCTCAATCAGCCGGCGCCGGCGCCAAGATTTTCGCGCACGCCTTCGGCGATTCAGGGCTCCCCCGGCGGAAACGGCCAGGATTCCGGGCAAATTCTCGAATCGTGGGGCATTTCTGAACGGCCAGTATGATTGGCGATCTCAGACGCTGTTCAGGGCGAATATCGTCTTATCATCCCCGGTTCCGGACGATTTTCGTCCCTCGCTCGTACCGGGATCAGGTTCTCACTCCACCTTAGGGGTGAAGCAAAAGCACCGGCAGCCGGCTCAGCTGCCGGTGCAATTGCGTTTGGGGTCCGGGTGCGTCTTAGGCCCGCGCAATATGATTAGCGGCCTCAGCATCCGTTCAGCGCCGATATCGTTTTATCATCCCCGGTTCCGGACGATATTCGTCCCTCGCTCGTACCGGGGCCAGGTTATCATCCCACCTCAGGGATGAAGCGAAAGCGCCGGCGGCCGGCTCAGCCGCCGGCGCAATTCGTTTCTGCACACGAGTATGCCGCCGGCGGGCTTCAGGCCAAGTGGAAGCCGGTTGGCCGCCCGGAAGCCCGCCAATTTTTGATTGCGCGCATTTCGAGCGCAGAACCGGTTTCCACTTCTGCTAAATGCGCGGCCCATGTTGCGCCCGCGCGCTCCGCTACGTAAACGAGCGCCATGGCTAACAAAGTTTACCCGGACGCGAAGTCCGCGCTCGAAGGCATGACCTTCGACGGCATGACGGTGATGAGCGGCGGCTTTGGCCTCTGCGGCATCCCGGAGAACCTCATCGTCGCGCTGCGCGACAGCGGTGCTAAAGGGATCACCGTGATCTCCAACAATGCCGGCGTCGACGGCTGGGGTTTAGGCCTGCTGCTTGAGACCAAGCAGATCAAGAAGATGGTCTCGTCCTATGTCGGCGAGAACAAGGAGTTCGCGCGCCAGTATCTGAGCGGTGAACTGGAACTTGAGTTCAACCCGCAAGGCACGCTGGCCGAACGCTGCCGGGCAGGGGGCGCCGGGATCGCCGGCTTCTATACCAAGACGGGCGTCGGCACGCTGGTCGCCGAAGGCAAGGAAACGAAGACGTTTAACGGCGAGACCTACGTGCTCGAAACCGGTCTCGTGGCTGATCTCTCCATCGTCAAAGCCTGGAAGGGCGACAGGGAAGGCAACCTGATCTTCCGCAAGACCGCCCGTAACTTCAATCCGATGATGGCGACCGCGGGCAAGAAGTGCGTCGCGGAAGTCGAGATCCTGGTCGAGACCGGTGAGCTCGACCCAGACGCCATCCACACGCCCGGCATTTATGTTGACCGGATCGTTAAGGGCAGATTCGAGAAGCGCATCGAGCAGCGCACCGTGCGTCAGCGGGAGAC
>JAEUMT010000004.1 GCA_016791365.1 Hyphomonadaceae bacterium
TTTCCGCAGCGCGTCCGCGACGTCGAACCCTTGTCTGGAAGACGCCTGCGCGCGAATACAACGGTTGTGGGCGCGTGTATGCTAATATCCCCGTTCGGGGTCTCCCCGGCAAACTGCGGTGCATGCCGGCGAGACGCCGGCGGTCCATATTGCACTAGTTCTCGAGCTTAAACGTCAGCCCGGCTTTTTCCTGCAATCGCGCGATGAGCGCATCGCCCATCGCCGCGGCTGGCGTCCAGATGCCGCCGGGGGTGGTCTGGCGGCTGGTGTCGTTCAGCGTGATCGCTGCTTCCGAGATCATCTTCGAGGTGGAGCCGTAACCTGGATCCTTGTCTCCATGGACGCTGGCGCGCAGTAAGCGGCCGTCGGCGGCCGTGCCTACATAGAGCACATCGAACATGCCGCTTTCGCGCGCCGCTTCATCCGGGCCTTCGCCAGGCTTGGGCAGCGCGAATTGCGTCAGCAGCATGCGCGTTGGCGCAAAGCCGAGCAGGGCGCGCTGCATGTTCGATGCGCCAAGTGCGGACTTGGCGCGCTTTTGCCCCTGTGCGCCGCCGCCAGTCATCATCATTTCACTGTACGTAAAATCCTTGCCGTATGGATATTTCGCCAGTGCGTTAGTGCGGTGCACGTTCTTCGTGTTGATCGACGCCATCACGAAGGGCGCCGCCCACGAATTGATGTCCGCGTCTTCTGTGACGACATCGCCATTGGGTTGCGGCGCTTGCCGCTCGGGCGAAAGCAAGAATGGATCGGCCATGCGCGCGCCTAAGGATGGGTCGCGCTTTGTCGCCTCCAGCGTCGCCAGCATCGACGCCATCGTGCCGCCCGAGAATGTGCCTTTCATTTTGCGCACGCGGCCGCGAACATCGCGTAGCGGCTGGCCGAAGCGTGCTTGCGCTTCGCGCTGCAAGAACCAGACGCCGCAATCGAACGGAATTGAATCGAAGCCGCACGAGAAGACGATGCGCGCACCGCTTTCCTTGGCGGTCTTTTCGTATTTGGCGATCATATCCGCCATCCAGTTCGGCTCGCCGCAGAGATCGACATAGTCCGTGCCGGCCTTGGCGCACGCCGCCAGCAGGCCCTCACCGTATCGCTGGTAAGGGCCAACGGTTGTGATCACGACGCGCGCGCGGTGGGCCAAGGCGTCGAGCGCGTTGGAATCGGTTGCGCCGGCGACGATGATTGGCAGCGTGTAAGGCGCGCCGATCTCGTTGCGGACGGTTTTGAGCTTTTCCTCGTCGCGGCCGGCCATGGCCCAGCGCACCTCGCCTGCCGCGCCGTAAGCGCGCATCAGATGCTCGGTCACCAGTTTCCCGGTGAAGCCCGTTGCACCGTAAACAACGATGTCGAATTCCTGTGCGCTCATAGCCGCCTCCGCCTTGAGCCCCGCCTAGCACGTTGCGGCACGGCAGGGGAGGCGCCCGTCGTTTATCGTTCGCCACCTGCGCGTGGCATGCTCTAAGTGCGCGCGACTCATGCCGCCACTCGCCATCGCCGCTGCCATTCTTTCGGCCGTGATCCACGCCAGCTGGAATGCTGTGCTCAAAGGCGGGACAGACCGCGTCACCGATTCCTTCTTGATCGCTGTCGGCGGGCTTGGCGCCGGTCTGCTAATCATCCTCTCTATGGGCGCGCTGCCGCCCGCGGCGTGGCCGTACGTGACGCTCACCGTCGCCATTCATCTCGCTTACTGGTTTTGTCTCTTCAAGGGCTACGACGCCGGCGACATGAGCCATGTTTACACGCTGTCGCGCGGCATGGCGCCGATCTTGGTGGCGCTGGGCGCCGCGCTCACCGTGAGCGAGATTCCGCCGCCGCTCAAAATGTTGGGCATCGCGTTCGTTTCGATCGGCGTGTTCACGGTTGGCGCAAGTCCGCGCGCGCCATTGAAAGCGACATTGTGGGCTGGAGCGATAGGGCTCTGCATTGCGTCCTATTCTCTGGTCGACGCGCTTGGCGCGCGCGCGACGGGCAATGCTGTGCTTTTTCTCGGATGGTCGATGGCGCTCATGTCGGCGCCGATGGCGGCCTTTGCCTTCTGGCGGCGCGGATGGTCGCGTCTGCTCAAGGACGCCGCGGTTGCGCCTTGGCGTGGGATTGGCATCGGGATCATCAGCTTCGCCGGCTACGGGCTCGTGCTTTGGGCGCAGACATTCGCGCCAATCGCGCAGGTGACGGCGCTGCGCGAAACCTCGGTCGTCTGGGGCGCGCTGATCGCCTTCGTGTTTCTGCGCGAGAGGTTGGGCGTGCGGCGTTGGCTGGGGGCGGCGATTGTCGCGGCCGGCGCTGGCTTGATCGCCTTTGCTTGAGTAGGTTCGCTGCCAATGGCCGACCTGCAAATCATTCGTATCGACGACGCCAAGGCGCTGGTTCGCGTCGGCGTGCCCGAGCCGGAGCGTGCAACGCCGCAGGAGGTTCGCATCTCGGTGGCGATGGCGCTCAACAACCCGCCGGACTTTCCCGCGCAAGATCGCATCGGCGCGACAGTCGATTACGATCAGATCATCCATTTCATTCGCGGCGATCTGGGTGAGCCGGCGCACTTGATCGAGACCTTGGCCGACCGTGTCGCCGGGCATTGCCTGTCGCTATCGCCGCGCGCGCTTTGGGTTGAGGTTACGGTGAAGAAGCCGTCCGTCCTGTCCGGCGATGGCTTGGTGGCTGTTACGATTCGACGTGAAGCCTAGTCGAACATCACGTCGCGAGCGCTTGCCACCAGATACTGACCGCCATCAACGGGAATAAGCGCGCCTGTGACATTCTCGGCTCTCGCGAGATACGCCACTGCCTCGGCGACATCTTCAACGCGCGTACCGATGCGCGTGAGGTTCTTGTTGTGAACCTCTTCAAAGTTTTTCTGATCGCCGCTGACCAGCATCAATCCGGCCGCGATACAGTTGACGCGGATATTGGGCGCCAGCGCCATGGCCAGCGCGCCGGTGGCGTGCGCGAGGCCGGTCTTGGCGAGCGTATAAGAGAGAAAGTCCGGATTTTGGTTCAGAACTTTTTGATCTGATATGTTGGTGACGAAGCCCCGCTTCGCGCCAATCTGCTCACGAAGTTTGCGTGCGAGATAAATCGGCGCGAGTAAATTCAGCCGCAGCTGCTTTTCCGCGGCGTCGAGCGCAAAATCATTGATGGTGTCAGGCGTGAAGCTAGCCGCGCTGTTCACCAAACCCACCCAATCGCCGCGCTTGGCGAGCGCGCTCGTCATGGCGTCGATTGCGTGTTGGTCGCTGAGATCCGCGCCGAAGATCTCGGCCTTGCCACCATCGGCGCGAATGGATGCAGCAACACCCTCGGCCCCCTCGCGAGAGCTGTTGAAATGTACGCCGACGATCCAGCCGTCGCGGGCAAGCCGTCGCGCGATGCCCGCGCCGACGCGCCGTCCCGCGCCGGTGACAAGAACAAGCCCGCTCATGTGTCGAAGTCCGCGCGCGCTACATCGTAGCTGAGACCAACGCCTTGCATCTCCGGAAAGATGTCCGGCTTCAAAAGCGTCAGCTGAACGCGGTCTGCCGGCGTGAGGTCAAAGCACGCCGCGAGAATATCGTACGCCAGTGTTTCGAGGCGTTCGGTGTGCGGGCGGTTCTCG
Source organism: Hyphomonadaceae bacterium (assembly GCA_016791365.1). Classification (GTDB taxonomy): domain Bacteria; phylum Pseudomonadota; class Alphaproteobacteria; order Caulobacterales; family Aquidulcibacteraceae; genus Vitreimonas. Next base: position 3,602 of record JAEUMT010000004.1, read on the forward strand.
ATGTCTTTCAGAAACGCGCGCAGGGGATCGTAATTGACGTAACCGCCGTGACGTTCGCGATAGTCGCGAAAGCCAAATTGCAGAACGAGGCTGACCCGAAGCCTCTGTGCTTCGCCTTTCTCCCACGCGTGCTCGCCGATGCGTACGCTGAGTTCGGCGTCGCGCATGACGATGGAGACGGTGGAGGACATGAAGGCTAGCTACACGCCGGGCCGTTGGCGGGGCAAGCACAGCCCGTGACTCGCGTCACATCGTTAGAGCTAACGACCTACTACCTTCAACTTATCGGATCGATGGACGGTTCGAGCAGAGATGGAGCCAGCAATGACCAAGTTCTACACCCTCGTCGCGGCCTTGGCGGTTTTCGCCCCCTTCGCCTTCGCGACCTTGAACCAAGCTGCTCAGATGGTTGCCTAACCGGGCGCTGACCTGAAAATCCCAGGCCGGAAACGGCGCAAGAAGACAGGCAGAGCATCATGAGAAGCCCAGGAATCTAAGGGCGCCGGTCTGACCGGCGTCCTTTTTAAGCGCCATAATGTTCTTGATTTGTTCTAACTTAGGATTACAATCCCATGGATGAAATCCGATCCCCTGCACGGCCGGGGCGCCCGCACGAATGCGAGCGGCCGCTACGAGCGCTTTGCCCGCGAGGCCTTTGATGACGGCTGGATTGGGGAAGATGGAGCCGCCAGGCTGGAGACGATCGTCACGCCTGAGTTGGCAAAGACAATCATCTCAACCAACCGAAGCCCCGACATCTCCTTTGATCAATCGATCAACCCGTATCGCGGCTGCGAGCATGGCTGCGTCTATTGCTACGCGCGTCCGAACCACGCCTATGTCGGCCTCTCGCCGGGCATCGATTTTGAGACCAAATTGTTCGTGAAAGCCAACGCCGTTGAGCTTCTCGAACGCGAATTCGCAAAGCCGACATACAAGCCAAAGACGATCATGCTCGGCGGAGTGACCGATATCTATCAGCCAATCGAGCGGGGCTACGGCATCACGCGCGGTTTGCTTGAGACGATGGAGCGCTGGCGCCATCCTGTTGCGCTGATCACAAAATCGCAGTTGGTTGTTCGTGATATCGATATTCTGGCGCGCCTTGCCGAGCGTGGATTAGCCAAGGCCGCTATTTCCGTGACGTCGTTGGAGCGGCGCCTTGCGCGCACCATGGAGCCTCGTGCGGCAGCGCCGCATCGGCGTATCGAAGCCATTCGCATGCTTGCCGAAGCCGGCATTCCCGTAACCGCCATGGTGGCGCCCATTGTGCCGGCGATCAACGACAGTGAAATCGACTCTATTCTGGAAGAGTGCGCGAAGGCCGGCGCAAGCTCCGCCGGCTACGTGGTGCTGAGGCTGCCGCTTGAGATCAAGGACCTGTTCCAGGAATGGCTCCGCACGCACTTTCCCGACCGCGCGACGCGGGTGATGACCTTGGTTCGCCAGATGCGTAACGGCCGCGACTACGATCCGGAGTGGGGCAAACGTCAGAAGGGCGAGGGGCCCTACGCCAAGCTCATCGGTGACCGCTTCTCGGCCGCATGCCGACGGTTCGGCTTGGATAAGCCAAGGCTGGCGCTCGATCACACGCAATTTCGCCGCCCGCTGGACCTCGACGGTCAGGCGGACCTCTTCGCCCCGGAGTAGCGCCGCGTCCGCGCCCAGTCTAAGACACCTCCGAGGGCAGGAGACGTACCTATGCGCACAGATGGCCAACGCCGTTCCGACAATTTCGAAGATCGCGGTCGCGGCAGCGGCGGCGGCATGGGCGGCGGCGGATTGCCGGGCGGCGTCCTGTTCGCGATCCTGCGGCGCATCGGCTTTCGCGGCATTCTGATCGTCGGCGTCCTTGGCGCGATCGTTTGGTTTGGCTTTCCGCAATTCCGCGCGCCGATCCTGCAATTGCTCGGCATTGGCGGCGGCGGCGGCGAGGTTGCGCAAGGCGAAGGCACGGTGTGCGACAGCTCAACGGGCGCCACGCAAGCGTGTGACTTCTCGCGCGTCATCCTGGGTTCAACCGAGGATGTCTGGGGGCAGCAATTCCAGCAGGGCCGCCTCCCGCGTTACAACAACCAGCAGCCGGGCGCGTACCAGAACCCAACGCTCGTTGTGTACTCAGGCGGCGTCGCCACCGAAGGCTGCGGCAGCGCCAGCTCCGATGTCGGCCCGTTCTACTGCCCGGGCGACCGCAAGCTTTATGTCGATCCGAGCTTCTATGAAGTGATGGAGAGCCGTTTGCGCGCGCCGGGAGATTTCGCGCAGGCTTACGTCATCGCACACGAAGTTGGTCACCACGTCCAGAATCTGATCGGCGCGACACAAGTTCAGGTGCAAGGCGAGTCGCAGAACCAGACGTCCGTGCGCGTTGAGTTGCAGGCCGATTGCTTTGCCGGCGTCTGGGGGCACACGGCGCGCGCGACGCTCGCCATCGATGACGCCGACTTGCGCGAAGCGCTGAATGCCGCGCACGCGATCGGTGATGACGCCTTGGGTCATCAGAACGAAAGCCAGTTCACGCACGGCTCGAGCGCCCAGCGTATGGCCTGGTTCCGTCGCGGCTTCGATAGCGGCGATGCGCGCCAGTGCGATACGTTCAACGTATCAGCGAGCCAGCTTTGACACTGATTGGGAGCCTTAGGGCTCCCAATCGGCCGCCTGGTCGATGAGGAATTGGCGGAACGCGGCGATGCGCTTCGAGCGCTTTAGGTCGCTCGGATAGATGAAATAAACTTCGAAGCTTGGGCCCTGCAGGTTGGGCAGCACCTTCACGAGGTTCGGGTTTTCGCGCGCCATATAGTCCGGCGCGCTGCCGATGCCGAAGCCTGACTCAACCGCGCGCAGCATGCCGTACACGTTGTTGATCTCAAGCAGCGGCGGCCGCGGCTTTGCATCTTCGCGGCCGGCGCGCTGCGCCCAATCAAGCTCACGCATCGGCGTCGGAACGCCGGCCTGATACGCGATGATGCGGTGGTTGTCGAGATCCTCGACGTTCTTCGGCGTGCCGTGGCGCTGTAGATAAGCGGCCGACGCATAGAGGCTGACGCGCACTTCCAGCAGCTTGCGCTGGATTAAGTCGGCGTGTGTCGCGGCCCAGAGACGGATCGCGCACTCCGCTTCGAGTTTCAAAAGGTCATACTCGCGATCGTCGAGCATGATCTGCAAGCGCGTCTCGGGATAGGTGTCCGCGAACGCGCCCAGGCGCGGGGCGAGCCAGGTTGAACCAAAAGCGACAGGCGCGGTCACTTTGAGGTCGCCGATGACCTTCTCGCGCGCGTCCTTCAGCGTCGATTCCGCGATCACGGCGGCGCCAGCCATTTCTCGCGTGAATTCGCGCAGCGCCATGCCTGGGCCGGTGAGCAACAGCCCGCGTGCGTGACGCTGGAACAGCGGCACGCCCATGTCGCTTTCAAGCGCGGCGATCTGGCGGCTGACGGAAGATTGGCTGACGCCAAGCTTTTCAGCGGCTGCGGTCAGGCTGCCGGTCTCGGCCGCGAAGTGAAAGGTCTTGAGCTTGTCCCAGTCCATGAAGGCCCCGCAGAAACCTCTCGCTCGCGGCTTCTTGGCTTGCAATATTGCATAGCTCGGCAAGCGGGTCGATAGAGAAGGCTGGCGCGCCAGGGAATTTCGTATGTTCGACGGCCTGCAGGGCATCTCTCATATCGTGCTCTTCCGTCTCGGCGTCTCCGAGGTGACGGTCGGCGGCGTCGGCGGCGCCGTGTTCGTATTGTTCATGTTCATGGCGACCGCCTGGATCGTCGGGACGATGCTGAAGCGGCTGCGCTATCGCACCGAGCCTGGCAACGCGGCGCTCTACATTGCTGAAAAGGTGTTAAGCTACGGCCTTGTGATCGTCGGCGTCATCGCCGGCCTCTCCGCGCTGGGTATTGATCTCACATCCCTGGCTGTCTTTGCCGGCGGTCTCGGCATCGGCCTTGGGCTTGGATTGCAGGGGATCATCAAGGAATTTGTTTCTGGTCTGACATTGGTCTTCGATCGCGCCGTGCAGATCGGCGACTATGTGGAGATGCATGACGGCACGCGCGGCGTCGTGCAGGAAATCGGCCCGAGAGCGACGCGGGTGCGCAACAACGACAACGTCTATCTGCTCATTCCCAATTCAAAGTTGATCGAAAACACCATGATCAATTGGACGCGGCGCGGTGAAACCCGTCGCATCCACGTGCCGTTTCAAGTTGCGATTGGCGCGGACAAAGAGAGAGTGCGCGAATGCGTGCTGGCGGCCGCGCGCGAGGTGCCGTTCACATTGCCCGACACCGATACGCATCGCTCGCAGGTCTGGCTTGTCGGTTACGGCGATAGCGCGTTGAAGTTTGAACTGATCGTCTGGCCGACGTTGGAAGCGGTGAAGCGGCCGAAAGCAATGAACGCCGCCTACACTTGGGCGATCGATGACGCTCTGCGCGGCGCCGGCATCGAGATCCCGTATCCGCAGCGCGATGTGCGACTGCGCGCGTTCTTTGGCGAAGAGGGCGATGATGCGTTGGATGCGCTAAATCTCCGGGCGTCCAAGCACGCCGCGCCGCAGGCGCCTTCGACATCGGTCAACGACGCAGCCGATGACCTGCTTCGGCCGGAGCTTGAACCAGACGTGGAAAACCCGCCGCCGCCCGCGCACCAGCAAAAATCTTAGCACCTAGGTACTTGTCAAAAATAGCTTTTCAGACATACTACATACAGTATGCAATTACCAGAAGTCGGACGAGGCAATATCAGCGAGGCGGCGGCGGACGCTGTGCGCGCCATGATTGTCGATGGCCGCTTGAGCGCCGGCGATCGTCTCAATGAGGTGCATCTTGCGCGGCAACTCGGCGTTAGCCGCACGCCCTTGCGCGAAGCGCTGAGTGGTTTGGTTGCGGAAGGCGCGCTTATAGCGCGTCCGCGACTGGGCTATTTCGTGCGGCCGCTGACGCTCGAAGAGTTCGAGCAGATTTACGACCTGCGTCCTTTGCTCGATCCCGAAGCGTTGCGGCTTGCCGGTGTGCCTTCGGAAAAGCGTATCGCCCGGCTTGAGAAGCTCAATGTCGATCTGGCGCGCGCCAAGGGATTGCGCGCGATCGAGATCGATGATGCGTGGCACATGGAATTGCTGGCCGATTGTCCGAACAAGGTTCTGATCGAAATGATCAGGAACATCATTGTTCGTACGCGCCGCTACGAACTGGCGCTTATGCGCGAGCAGAAGTATGTCGGCGCCGCAACGCGAGATCACGAGCGGATCGTGGCTGCGTTGAAAGCGGGCGATCTCAATGCCGCCTGCGCCGCACTCAAAGAGAATATGCAAAGCGGCCGCGCGCCCATTGTCGCCTGGTTGAAATCGCGCGCGGCGCGGAAGGGGATCAAGTCGTGAAATTCTGGCAGGGGGCCGTTCTCGGCCTGGCGCTTTTGGTTCAGCCGGCGGCGGCGCAGGTCGCGGGTGCGGACCTTGACGGTCTCTGGGTCGTCCAGCGTTTGTACGCGCCCACATTGCGCGGCGAGCTCAACGTCAGACGTGCCGGTGAGATCTGGACGGGCGAGATCGGCGGTCAGCGCGCTGAAGCGCGCGCTCAAGGCGGCGCCGTTCGGCTCGCGTTCGCCGATCACGGCGCGTTTCGCGGCGCCCTTGCGCCCTCCGGGCTCACCGGCGTTTGGATCCAACCCAACAGCGACGCCGAGGACCGCGACGACAACACGGCGACATCCCAATCTTTCGCATCGCGGCTGACGTTTCGGCGCAATGGCCGTAACGCCTGGCGCGCTGATGTGCGTCCGCTCGATGGCGCTTTCACGCTCTATCTCCGCATCTTTACGGACGCTGAGGGCAGGCGCATCGCCGCCTTTCGCAACCACGAAATCAACTCACGCGGCGGCGCGTCGCAGTTTCAACTCGCGCAGGAAGGTAGCGCGGTGACATTTTCCGTCCGCCAGGACGATGGCCGGGAAGTCCGGCACACCGCGACATATCTGCGTGATCCGGATCGCATCCGCATCTTCTGGCCCGACGTCGGTAGCGATCTCGAACTTCATCGCGCCACGCCGCAAGAGGCAAATCTCTTCACGCCACGCCCGTCCGGTGAGCCACGTTACGCCTATCGTCGCCCCGACCAGCTGCGCGACGGTTGGCGCACAGCGCGCGCGAATAGTGTCGGCATCGACGAAGCGGCCCTGACGACGATGGTGCAGGGCATCATCGATAGCGATCCCTCAGCGCGGCGTCCGAGTCAAATTCACTCCGTGCTTGTCGCGCATCGTGGACGCCTCGTGCTCGAAGAGTATTTTCATGGCTTCACGCGCGAGACGCCCCACGACATCCGATCAGCCGGCAAGACCTTTGCTTCGATCATGTTGGGCGCGGCGATGGAGGCGGGCGCGCCGATCACTCCCGAAACACCGGTTTTCGATCTCATGGCCGCCAATGGGCCGTTCGAAAATCCGGATCCGCGCAAAAGCCGCATAACTATCGCGCATTTGCTGACGCACACCGCCGGTCTCGCGTGCAACGACAATGATGACAATTCGCCCGGTAACGAAGGCGCGCTATGGCGGCAAGGCAATCCGAACCTTTGGCAATACACCCTGAACTTGCCGCAGCTTCACGAGCCTGGCGCGCGCTACGCTTACTGCTCGGCCAACCTCAATCTTGTGGGCGGCGCGCTTAATGCAGCGACGCGCGAGTCATTGCCGGAGTTGTTTGACCGGACAATTGCGCGCCCACTGCAATTTGCGCCTTATTATTGGAACGTGATGCCGAACGGCGAAGGCTATCTCGGCGGCGGCGCTTACATTCGCCCCCGCGATTTGCTCAAGGTCGGGCAGACCTACCTCGATGGCGGCGTGTGGCGCGGTCGCCGCATTGTCAGCCATGAGTGGGTGGAACGCTCGACGTCGCCGCGCATTGAAATCTCGCCCGCGACCACCGGCCTCACACAAGAAGAGTTCGAGAACTTCTACGCCCCAGGGATCGATGGTTACGCCTGGCATCGGTACGGCGTGCACGTCGGCGATCGCGTCGTCGAAGAATACGAAGCCAACGGCAATGGCGGCCAACTCCTGATCGTCGTGCCTGAATACGATCTCGTCGTGGTCTTCACCGGCGGCAATTACATGCAGGGCGGAATCTGGTCGCGCTGGCGCGATCAGTTCATCGGCGGCGTGATCATTCCGGCCATGGCCGGATAGCCTGGCCCGCTTCGCCTTCGACACGCTCAGGCTGACGCTACCTCAGCAGAAGTGCTTTCACCCGCGCCAGCGGAGTTAAGCCGCCGCGCCAGCCTTCGCGCGGGCGTGATCGAGTTCGAGGTTGGCGAGGTATTTCTCGGCCTCAAGCGCGGCCATGCAACCGAGACCGGCCGCGGTGACCGCTTGGCGGTACGTGTCATCCGCGACGTCGCCGGCGGCATAGACGCCCGGAATGTTGGTCTCCGTCGTGCCTGGCTTCACGACGATATAGCCGTTGTCCTTCATTGTAATCTGACCAACGAAAAGCTCCGTCGCCGGCGCATGGCCGATGGCGATGAACACACCGTCGAGCTTGCGCTCTTCGCGTGCGCCGGTCCTCACGTTTCTGATCACGATGCCGGTGACGCCTTTCGGATCCTCGGTCCCTTCGATCGATTCAAGCTCGGTGTCCCAAACGACCTCGATGCTTGGATGATTGAAAAGGCGTTCCTGCAGCACCTTCTCGGCTTTGAGAGAGTCGCGGCGGTGAATGAGCGTCACCTTGCTGGCGAGGTGCGCGAGATAGAGAGCTTCTTCGACAGCGCTATTGCCGCCGCCAATGACCGCGACTTCCTTGCCGCGATAGAAGAAGCCGTCGCATGTCGCGCAGGCGCTGACGCCGAAGCCCTGGAATTTGGTTTCGCTCTCAAGGCCGAGCCACTTTGCCTGCGCGCCTGTCGCGATGATGAGCGCGTCCGCGAGATAAACCTGACCGCTATCGCCTGTGAGTTTGAACGGCCGCTGATCCAGTTCCGCTTTCACGATGATGTCGTCGACCATGTCCGTGCCGACGTGTTGGGCCTGCGCCCGCATCTGCTCCATCAGCCACGGACCTTGGATTGTGTCGGCAAAGCCCGGATAGTTTTCCACGTCGGTGGTGATTGTCAGTTGGCCGCCCGGTTGCAGGCCCGCGATAAGCATCGGCTTGCGCAGGGCGCGTGCGGCATAGATGGCGGCCGTGTAACCGGCGGGGCCGGAGCCGATGATGACGATGGGGGCGTGGCGGGCGGCGGTCGAGGTCATGTCGGGCTCATGCAGGGATTCGATGGTCTCCAATATGGCGACGCTGCCGCGCCTTCGGAAGCGTTCCGCGCGCGATGCTGATTGACGGTAAATGACGCTGATGAGCAGAATTGCGCCTCCGCATTTTCCACAGCTATGGTGGCGCGGGGGGAATGGTCCGTTCGTTAGCCGGGGCTCACTGCGCTTTGCGGAAGATTTTGGTCGTCGAGGATGACGCGCTGATCGCCATGGAACTTGGCGAGCGGCTCGCGGACATGGGGTATGCGGTCCTCGGGCCGGCGCATTCCATTGCGGAAGCGGAAGCCATCCTTGCGCGCGAAACGCCCGATGGCGCCTTGCTGGACGCGAGCTTGGCCGGTGGCGTGTCAAGCGTGCCGCTGGGCATGACGCTGCACGCAAAAGGCGTCCGCGTCGCGTTCTGCACCGGCTATGACCGCGTGAAGGGCGCACCGCCCGAACTGGCGAAGGCGCCGGTGATGACCAAGCCCGTCAGCGACGCCGACCTAAAGGACGGCCTCGATAAACTCTTCGCTTAGGAGGGCCGCGTACGCGCCGCCCAGGCCGTAAGGACAGCGGCCGCGGCGCGGTCCGTTTCCAGCAATGGCGGGTAGGACCAGGCTTCAAGTCTGCCCTTGAACGGCCGCGCACATCCACGCCGCGCCAGGCTCTGATGAAAGCGCGCAAGTTTGCCTGCGTGCCCGTCCACGGCGAGGATGTGTACCGGCCTGCCTGTGGCGGACGCTTCCGTCGCCATGTTCACGCTATCGGCGGTGACGAAGATGTGGTCGGCGGCGCCGAGGATCGCCGGGTAGGGATTTGCGCCCTCGTCTTCATAGAACACGGCGCTGTGCGGCGCGAGCCAGGTGCGAAATTGCATGCGGGCGGCAAGGCCGGTGCGACGCGAAAGTGTGACCAGCAACGAGCCGCCGGTTTCTCGCTGCACTGCCGCAAGCGAATCTGAAATCTCTCTTGCGCGCGTCGCGGAAATGTTCTGCCGCTTGGATTTGCCGCCGATGAGCACCGCGAAACGCGGCGATGGCAGGTCTTCCAGATTTGCCGATTGATACTGCAAAACCGCGTCGTCCAGCCGCTCCGGCGTGATGCGATTGCACGCGCCGACGATCGGCAGAACATTCTGGCCCTCCAGTCCGTCGTGCAGTGGCGGGATCACGACGTCAAACTCGCGTGGGTTCACGCGCGGGTCCTGCAATTGCACCACGAACGTCTTGCTGTTCGACCATGTGCGCACGCCAAGCGCAAAGGGCACCGAAGCGCGGCCGCAGCCGATAAAAATATCCGGCCACGGCGGTTTGATCGGGTCTGACTCAAGTGTCAGCGTGTCTTGCGCGGCTGGAATGAAGCCAGGCGGCAGCCAGCTCCACGGCGTTCGTAGATGCACGCGCTTGGTTGTGAGTGAGACCGGTGCGCGCCGCGCGATCGCTTCGGCCAGCCCGAGCGCTTGCGCTTCGATGCCGGCGCGGCCGTCCGTGACGATCCAGACGTTCAGAGGCTCTGCGGGCTGATAGCCAGCGCTGCGCATTCAGCCCCCGTCCGTCTCAGATGTCAGAGGTATTTCACCTTGGTGATCTCGTACGATTTCGGCCCGCCAGGCGCCATCACCTCGATGACGTCGCCTTCTTCCTTGCCGATGAGCGCGCGCGCGATCGGAGAGGTGATCGAAATCTTGCCACCCTTCACGTCGGACTCGTCTTCGCCGACGATCTTGTATTTGGACTTCGCGCCTGAATCCTCATCGAGCAGGTTCACGGTCGCGCCGAACTTCACTTGCTTGCCCGTCAGTTTTGAGATGTCGATGATCTGCGCGCGGGCGATCTTGTCCTCAAGCTCTGTGACCCGGCCTTCGATGAAGGCCTGGCGCTCTTTGGCCGCATGATATTCGGCGTTTTCGGAGAGGTCGCCGTGGGCGCGCGCCTCCGCGATCGCCTGGATTACCGCCGGGCGCTCTTCCGTCTTGAGACGTTTCAGTTCTGCGTCGAGGGCTGTGTAACCCTCGGCGGTCATTGGGATTTTTTCCATGGGTGTGGTGTAAAAGTCCGTTTAGGAGATGGAAATTTGGGTCCGATCCGGCCTGACGTCAAGCATAGGCTTGAAGGGCTCGAACGCCTAGAGGCGCCCCGGATTTGAGCAACCGGATGGCCTGGATGGCCGCCCGCGCGCCGGACACCGTTGTATAATAGGGAATGTTCTGCACCAGCGCCGTGCGACGGATCGAATAGGAGTCCCGGTAGGATTGGGCGCCTTCGGTCGTGTTGAAGACGAGCTGAATCTCGCCGTTCTTCATGGCGTCGACAATGTGCGGGCGGCCCTCCGCGACCTTGTTGACCTTCTGAATCCCGAGACCGTTTTCCGTGAGGTAATCGGCGGTGCCGCCGGTGGCGATCACTTTGAAGCCGAGTTCGATCAGGTCCTTGGCGACCGGGACGAGCGCCGGCTTGTCGGCGTTCTTGACCGAGATGAAGCAGGCGCCCGCGATGGGCAGATTGATGCCGGAGGCGATCTGGCTCTTCGCGAAAGCGGCGACAAAGCTCTCGTCGAGACCCATGACCTCGCCGGTCGAACGCATCTCCGGGCCAAGCACCGGATCGACACCCGGGAAGCGCGCGAACGGGAAGACGGCTTCCTTCACCGCGACATGCTTCTTCGACGGACGATCGAGCTTCAGCTCTTTCAGTTTCACGCCGGCCATGACTTTGGCCGCCGCCGCCGCGATCGGGCGGTTGATGGCTTTCGCCACGAACGGCGCCGTGCGCGAGGCGCGTGGGTTGGCTTCAAGGATGAAGATCTCGTCGTCCTTCACCGCGAACTGAATGTTGATGAGGCCGCGCACGTCGAGCGCCAGCGCCAGCTTTTTCGTCTGCGCCTCGATCTCATCGATCAGCGTCTTTGCCAGCGAGTAGGGCGGCAGCGCGCAGGCGCTATCGCCCGAGTGCACGCCCGCTTCTTCGATGTGCTCCATGACGCCGGCGACGAACACTTCTTCGCCGTCGCAGATGGCGTCGACATCGACTTCAATAGCGTCGCGGAGATAACGATCCACGAGAAGAGGCTTCTTCTCTGACACTGCAAGCTCAGTGGGGCCGCCGAGCGCGCGCGTAATGCGCGCGACGTATTCCTCAAGCTCGCCCTCGTTCTGCACGATCTGCATGGCAAGCCCGCCGAGCACGTAGCTCGGACGCAGCATGACCGGATATCCGATCTTCGCCGCTCCGGCGCGCGCCGCGTCGAGTGATGCGGCGATGGTGTTGTCGGGCTGTTTCAGTCCGATCTTGCGCAGCAGAGCCTGGAAGCGATCGCGATCTTCGGCGAGGTCAATCGCATCGACGCTGGTGCCAAGGATCGGCGCGCCTTCATCGGCGAGCGGCTGCGCCAGCTTCAGCGGCGTCTGGCCGCCGAACTGCACGATCAGGCCTTGCACATTGCCGCGGGCCTTCTCCGTCTCGACAATCTCGAGCACGTCTTCCGTCGTCAGCGGCTCGAAGTAGAGGCGGTCCGACGTGTCGTAGTCGGTCGACACCGTTTCCGGGTTGCAATTGACCATGATCGACTCGACGCCGATCTCGGCGCACGCGAACGCTGCGTGGCAGCAGCAATAGTCGAACTCGATGCCTTGGCCGATACGGTTCGGGCCGCCGCCGAGAATGATGATCTTCTCGCGATCGCTCGGATCAGCTTCGCAATCCGCAATCTCCGAGCCGTACGCCGGAAACTCGTACGTCGAATACATGTACGGCGTCGTCGCGCGGAATTCGGCGGCGCAGCTGTCGATGCGTTTGAATTGCGGGCGTACGCCAAGCTTGCGGCGCGCCGCGCGCACGTCGCGCTCCCGCTGGCCGGTGAGCTTCGCCAAGCGTGCGTCCGAGAAGCCTTGCGCTTTCAGCGCGCGGAATGTCACGGCGTCCTTCGGTAGGCCCTCGGCGCGGATTTCCGCTTCTTTTTCGACGATTTCAGCGATTTGACGAACAAACCACGGATCGAAATGGGAAGCCGCACAAATCTCTTCGACACTCAATCCACGACGCAAAGCTTCGGCGCAAACCAGCAGGCGATCTGCTTTTGGCGTCACAAGACGCAGGCGCGCCGCGGCGCGGCCGTTGTCTTCGTCCGTTGCGCCTTCGATCTGGATTTCATCGAGGCCGGTGAGCCCAGTGTCGAGCGAGCGCAGCGCCTTTTGCAGTGATTCCTGGAACGTGCGCCCAATCGCCATCGCTTCGCCGACAGACTTCATGCTCGTCGTCAGCGTCGTGTCCGAACCTTGGAAGCGTTCGAACGCAAAGCGCGGGATTTTGGTGACGACGTAATCGATCGTCGGCTCAAAGCTCGCCGGCATCGCGCCGCCAGTGATGTCGTTGGCGATTTCGTCGAGCGTGTAACCGATGGCGCACTTGGCCGCGACCTTCGCAATCGGGAAGCCCGTAGCCTTCGAGGCTAGAGCGGATGAACGCGACACGCGCGGGTTCATCTCGATGACAACCATGCGCCCGTTCGCCGGGTTCACCGCGAACTGCACGTTCGAGCCGCCGGTCTCAACACCGATCTCACGCAGCACCGCGATGCTCGCATTGCGCATGATCTGATATTCGCGGTCGCTCAGCGTCAGCGCCGGCGCCACGGTGATCGAGTCACCCGTATGCACGCCCATCGGATCGATGTTCTCGATCGAGCAGATGATGATGCAATTGTCCGCTTTGTCGCGAACAACCTCCATCTCGTATTCTTTCCAGCCGATGATCGACTCTTCGACCAGAATCTCAGTGATCGGCGACGCCGCAAGCCCGCGCTCAACGATCTCTTTGAACTCTTCCAGATTGTAGGCGACACCGCCGCCCAAGCCCCCCAAAGTCAGTGACGGGCGGATGATCGACGGCAGCTGCACGTGATCAAGCGCAGCAAGTGCATCTTCCATCGTATTGCAGAGCCGCGAGCGTGGGCTTTCTAATCCAATCTTGTCCATCGCATCGCGGAACTTCATCCGGTGCTCGGCTTTTTCAATCACGTCAGCCTTTGCACCGATCATCTCGACGCCGTGCTTCTTTAGAACGCCAGTGCGCTCCAGCGTCAGCGCGCAGTTCAGAGCCGTTTGCCCGCCCATCGTTGGCAGCAGCGCGTCCGGCTTTTCCTTCTCGATAATCTTCTCGACCATCTCTGGCGTGATCGGTTCGATATAGGTCGCGTGCGCCAGGCCCGGATCGGTCATGATCGTCGCCGGATTCGAATTGACGAGGATGACGCGATAGCCTTCGGCTTTCAGCACCTTCACCGCTTGCACGCCGGAATAATCGAACTCGCACGCCTGGCCGATAATAATCGGCCCCGCCCCAATGATCAGGATCGAGTTGATGTCGGTACGTTTCGGCATGCGTCTCCGCCCGCTTCATGCGGCCTAAGAATCGATCCTTCGGGGGATCACGCGTGATTAGGGCAAGGGGCGGGGAGGGACAAGCCTGCGCCTGTGCAGCGCAGGCTTGTTCTGGAGGTTAAGCTGTCGCGGGCGCCGGAACGTTTGAGGGGCGTTGCAGGATGAAGGCGAGGGCGGCGCTCAGAGCCAACGCAAGGAAGCCGCCAATCCCGACAATGCCGTTCCACGGAAACACCGGATTTGAGATCGCCGCGATCGTCAGTCCGCCGACGGCGTTGAACGTGCCGTGAAAGAGGCCCGCCGCCCACACCGAGCCGCCGCGGTCGCGGATCACTGTCATGATCGGGCTAAGCAACACGCAGAAGATCACGAAGAGTGCAAGACCGACCGCGCGGTCGTCCGGATAGTTGAGGCCGAAAAGGAAGATCGCGGGCGCATGCCAAACGCCCCACACAAACCCCGTGCCGAGCGACGTCTTCCAGAAACCGGATGGGCGCCAAAGGCTGTGCAGATATCCACGCCAGCCCAGTTCCTCGGTGAACGTCAGGATTGGCATATTGATGAGGGCGCCGAAGACAACGCCCATCGACACGATGAAGGCGGTGCTCAGCGCGAACGGCGGCGCTTGTGAAAGATCGGCGCCTTGCGCTTCCGCGGCCAGACGCGACGCAACGCCGATATCGACATAATTCCGGTCGGACAGCGCGAGCGTGAAGGCGACAGACGCGCCAGCCAGAACGATAGGGATGAGCCACGCCAGCAGCCACCAGAGGTTTGGCTTGAAGTGAAGCCCGAGTGCGCGAACGCGCTCGCCCGTTTTCTCGAAGGCAAACGTGCAGATGAGTGCGGCGATCGCCGGTCCTGTCATCATCGCCGCCAGGGTCGGCACGGCAAGTTCAGCGGTTTGCGAAAGCCCAGCGAGATGCGCGCCGATAACGATAGCCCAGCTGATCGAAAACGCCAGCGCCAGGAAGACGATCGATTTGTTCTTTGCGGACATCACTCACCCCCGGGTTCTTTTTTGTCTTCCGCGACCGCCTTATCGCTAAGTTTTATGCCTCGCGCGCGCAGCGCTTCGCGCAGCAGAAACTCGATTTCCGCGTTTATGCTGCGCAATTCCGCGCCCGCCAGACGGGCAATTGCGTCATGAAGCGTAGGGTCGAGTCTGAGCGCGAAGGCTTTGCGATCTGTGGCCATGGGGCTCGCGCCTATTGATAGAGCGAGCCTGCATTGACCACCGGCTGCGCGTCGCGATCACCGCAGAGCACCACCAGCAGGTTCGACACCATTGTCGCGCGGCGTTCGTCGTCGAGCTTGACGATGTCGCGTTCGCTCAATTGTTCGAGCGCGTGCTGCACCATCTCGACGGCGCCTTGCACGATGTAGCGCCGTGCCGATAGCACCGCCTCGGCCTGCTGGCGGCGCAACATCGCGCCGGCGATTTCAGGTGCGTAGGCGAGGTGGCTGAGCTTGGTTTCGTCGACCACGACGCCGGCCACTGACACCCGATCCTGCAGCTTTTCGCGGAGCAGCGCTGAAACCTGGTCGGCGTCGCCGCGCAGGGTCGGTTCGCCTTCCTGGGCGTGATCGTAGGCAAAGTGCGACGCGATCTCGCGCACGGCGGTTTCGATCTGAATATCGACGAAGGTCTGATAGTGATCGACGTCGAACAGCGCCTGCGCCGTATCGGTGACGCGCCAGACCACGACAGCGGCGATCTCAATCGGGTTGCCGCGCTTGTCGTTAACTTTGAGCTTCTCGCCGGTGACGTTGCGAACGCGCAGGCTGATCTTCTTGCGTGTGTACCAGGGCAGCATCCAGCGCAGACCGGGCGTGCGGTCGGTGCCCTTGTAGTTGCCGAAGAGCGTGATCGCTGCGCCCTCATTGGGCTGCAGCGTGTAGAAGCCGCAGATCTGCAGAACGAAAATTGTGGAGAGCACGATCGTGCCCATGCCATTGAGCCCGCTTTCGTACAGGATAAGGCCAATGACCACCCAGATCAGGGCCGCCAGGATGACCAGCGTCAGCAGGAGCATCATCCCGCCGTTGGACGTATTGGCTTTGCGTTCTTGAGTGCGATTCAGCGCTGCTGCGGCCATGACCTACCCTCTCATGCCATCAAAGTGATATCACCATAATAGCAAAAAGTCAGGGCGCGCAAGCAATTTCGGCTCCATTCACCAAGTTCTAAAAGTCTGTATTAAGCGCAATCTGATACCTCAATGCGTCCCGTAAGGGTCGGATTTTGGGGCAGAAAATGGTTAGCGGGCAATTCACCAAGGCGGTGTCGAAGCGCAATTTGCTGCGCGAACGCTCAGGCAACGTCGCGATGATGTGGGCGCTGATGGGTACCGTCCTGATCGGGCTGGTCGGCCTGACGGTGGATTTCACCCGTGCGCAAGCCATCCGAAACGCCATGCAGAACGCCGTCGACGGCGCGGCGCTCGTCGCCGAGCGGAGCTCGAACCTCTCCATCGGCGCCCGCACGCAAGCTGCCCGCGCCTTCTTTGACGGCGAAGTCGGAGACTCGGTGAGCAACGTCACCTTCGCGGTCCAGCAGCTCGATGAGGGGGGCCACCGCGTCGACGCCTCGATGCCCATGCCATTGAGCTTGGCGCGCATTATCTCCAATCAGCCCTGGACAATCGCCGTTTCGGCCGAGGCGCAAGCCAACGCCAGCCCGCCGATCGAAGTCGCGCTCGTGCTCGACAACACAGGCTCGATGTCGAACGACATGCAAGGGTTGCGTGACGCCGCCAGCGCTCTTGCCAGTGATCTGCTTTCGCTCGATGGCGATAGCGTGCGTGTCGCGCTGGTGCCGTTCGTCGCGCAAGTGAACGTCGGCAACGAGCAAGCACACCGCGCCTGGTTGGATCAGGCCGGCGCCGCGCCGTACAATGGCGAACTTCTCGAAGATCGTTCGATCGGCTATCGCGCGCGCAACACCACTGTTGGTCACGCCAACTATACCGGCGCCGATTGCAGCGCGCTTTCGACGACGCCGAACGGCTATACGGGCCCGTATCGCGTAACGTGGCGGCGCGGCGGCGGCGGCGCGGCAGGTTCCGCGAGCCGTTGCTACGCCTGGACCCCGGAAGACGGCGTCAGCCATCTTCAATTGTTTGATCTGATCTCCAATGAAGACTGGAAGGGCTGCGTGGAAGCGCGCCCTGAGCCCTTCGATATCACCGACGCGGCGCCTGACGTCGGAAACCCCGAAACGATGTTCGTGCCGTTCTTCTGGCTCGACACGGTCGATGGCGTAACCGGCACGTCCAATTCCTATTTCACGGATTCTGTTGGCAGCATTTCCGGCACGACCATGAGCACCAACATGGGCTCCGGCGCTGGCACCACCCAGCAGCAGCGCGAAGCCTCGATGTTCAACGTCTTCAAGTATCGCAACAACACGGCCTCGCTCGATACCTCGGCGCCGGATACGCGCGGTCCCAATCGCGGCTGCCCCACGCCGATCGTGCCGCTGACAACAAATGAAACCACGGTTCAAACCAACATTGCCGCCATGCGTCACTGGTCAGGTGGCGGCACCAACCAGGCCGAGGGCCTTGCCTGGGGCTGGCGCGTGCTTTCGCCGACCGCTCCGTTCACCGAGGGCGCCGCTTACGGCCCGGACGTGCGCAAAGTCATCGTGCTGATGTCGGACGGCGAAAACACCAATGTCGGCAGCGACGTGGTGATGAGCAGCGATTACTCCGCCTACAACCATCTTGGCTTGTGGCGCGACTACGCAAGCGGCGGTTTGTTGAACCAGCTCGTGAGCGGCATCTTGCGCGGCATCCTGCCGCCGCAATACCGGCGCAACATCAACTCGTCGACGAGCTACGTGACCTACGTCAACAACCGCGAGCGCACGCTTTGCACCAACATCAAAAACGCCGGCATCGAGATCTACACGGTCATCTTCCGTGAAACAGATTCCGCGACCGAACAGCTGATGCGCCAATGTGCTTCCGGCTCGGATCACTTCTTCCGTGCGGACAACGCTGAGGAACTCTCGCAGGCGTTCGACGCGATCGGCACCGGCATCGGCGCGCTGCGTCTGACGCGTTAAGACGCCAGGCAGGTGTGAGGCGGGGCTGGCTTAGCGCCGGCCTCACATCCTGTTTATTGGGGCGCCTGGAAGTTTACAGCGATCCGCGTCGTCGAACCGACCGCGCTCGATCCGTCCGACAAGGTGGGGCTCGCGCGATAGGAGTTGGATGCGCTCAAGGCCGCGCGGCCGAAGCCGTTGCCTGAGGGCGTTTCCGACGCGACCGAGCACGCGACCGAAAGATCACCCTGCACCCGGCAATCCATCACGACACGCCCGCCGACGCCGGCGTTGGCCGCGCCACGCGGATAGAGCTCCGAGATACGGCGCGCGGTGGGACGCTGCGCCCAGACAACCGTTCCCGCGGGTGCGGCGCGCTGCGGCGTCGCTGAACCGGTGATCGTGGGTTCGACGCTGGCGACTTGTTGCGGCGGCGCGTTGAAGCTTGGGCTCAACGGGGCCGGCGCTTGGGTGGTGGTTGGCGCGAGGGTCACGGGGCCGCCGCTATTGCTGGCCGCGTTTGTACTCGACGGCGGATCGCGGCGCGGTTGTTCGCGTTCGACGGTCCGCGGCGGGTCGGCGCGCGTTTGTGTGCGCGGCGCCGGCTCGCGCTCTTGCGTGCGTGCGGCGGCTTGGCGATCGGCGCGTGTCGTTACCGCTTCCGAAAGCGGCACGCTCGGGGCTTCGTCAAGCGCGCCAAACTCATCGCCGCTCGCTTGCGCTTCTGTTGAGGCTGCCGGTTGTGTTTCCGCTGCTTGCTCCGTTGCGGGCGGTGAATTGCCGAGACCGCCGCCACCGAAATAGATGCCGCCGGCAAGCGCCGCGGCGAGAATTGCAATCAAAACGATCGCGCGTACCGGGCCACCCTGACCCCGAGGCGGATCGCGGAGGTCGCGTGTGTAATCGCGATCGATTGGCGGCGCGCGGCGCTGTTGCTGCGGCGGCGGATCCATGCGGCGCTGCGTTGGCGGCAGCGCTTCAGGACGGCGTTGCGGCGGCGGCTCGGCGCGACGCATGGGCGGCGGCGCTTCGGCGCGCGGCGGCGGCGTTGGCGTGCGGACAGGCGGGCGCATTGGCGGCGCTGAGCGCGCGTCACCCGGGCCAGTGAGTTGCTTCAAGCGCAGCTCGGCAACTTCCGAGAACGCGCCATCGGGGCCGTAGCGGGCCAGATAGTCCATGAAGTCAGACGGGTTGCGGCTGTCGCGAATAGCCCGCCAGTGCTCGGCCTCCGAGCCAAGCGGGTCCGATTGCGGCGGCACGCGATAGCTTTGCTGCTGCGGCTCCGGCGGCGGGGCGCGATAGACAGGTTCCTGGCGGCGCGGCGGCGGCTCGGCGCGGATTGGCGCGCTGCGCTGCGGCGGCGGCGGATCATAGTCGCGGCTTTCACGCTGCGCGGCGCCAACGCCGGCGCGCGCCGCGTTCACCATGCGATCGACGGCAAAGAAGAGGGGGTCGAGCGACGGATCGTTCGGATCGCCGTCCCAATGGGAAAGATCGAACGCCGGCGATTCGCCAATGCTCGATGGCGGCGGCGGATCGATCAGGCTCGCGACAACGGCCTTGTTCGCATTGATGACGCGCTGCGCCGCATCAAGGAACGGCCGCGATCGGATTGAGGCTTGCGACCACACGACGACGCCCGCGCCGCTTGAGCGCAATGCGCCATCGCTCGATGGCGCGCCGCCGATCGAGAAGCCCGCCGCTTCGAACATATCCGCAAGCGCTTTTGCTTGCGGTTCGTCCTCGCGGACACAAACAATGAGCACGTCCGCCATGACGTCTCCTGCGCCCCGTCCCAGCTGCCACCGTGTCCGCAATACCACGGAACATCAAACGCGCCACCTGGGTACACGCGGCAATACTGTGAATTCGCGTCAAAGCACCGGTTGGAAGGCGCCGGTAACTGTATCCAAAACCTCAAGCCCGCCGTCGGCAACGCCGTAGCGCATGCCGATAAGGTTAAGCCCGCGATCTTTCATAGCGTCCTGAACGAACGGAAATGTGGCGAGGTTTTCGAGCGTTACACGAATGCTCTCGTGCTCCAGTTCCGAAACACGGTCGCCGTCCGGCGGAATGCGCGACTTGGCGGTGTCCAGAAGGCTGATCCAGGAATCGAGGAAAGAGTGAGGGTCGCGCGGCCGGTCGTCGAGCGCTGCCGCAACCCCGCCACATTGTGCGTGGCCCAGGACAAGGATCGTCTCGACCTTAAGATGCATCACCGCGAACTCGATCGCCGCGCTCACCCCGTGAAAGCCTGACGCCTTTTCAAACGGCGGGGCCAGGTTTGCCACGTTCCGCACAACGAAAAGCTCGCCGGGACCGGCGTTGAAAATCGTGGCCGGATCAACGCGGCTGTCCGCGCAAGCGATGACCAGGGTTCTTGGCGACTGCCCCCGGTCCGCGAGATACCGATGCAAGCTGCGCAACTCTGGCCAGCGCGTCTCCCGGTAAATCCGGTACCCCTCAATCAGGTGATCCATCGCGCCCTTCAAGCGAACCTGCTTGGCGGCGTCAACCGAGCGCGCAATCTCAGCCGCTCCGGAGAGGGATCATGAAGTCGATTATAGCCGCCTGCGCTGCAGCACTGCTTGCCGCCTCGTGCGCCACCGCGCCGGACATTCCCTCCCAGCGCGAACGCCTCACCCGCCAGATCGCCGACGACGCCGTCGGCTTCAATGAAGCCTACGGACAGGCGGTCTCCGCCCAGATCCTTCTCAACATTCTGCGCTCGCGCGATCGTCTGCCGCGATACTACCTCGCCATGACTGGCATATCCGACAGCCCGTCCTGGTCCACCACACAGAGCGCGGCCGTCGGCGGCGTTCCGCTCGGCGGCGACATCGGCACGCCCTGGGGCGTCGGCGGATTGGGGATAGAACGCGAGCGCGTCACCCGTCCGAGCTACGCCGTTCAACCCTTCGACGCGGCGACGCTGGCGCGCACCGCGTTCCAGCCCACGCCGAGTTCCGTGTTCGAGCATTATTGGTACAGCGGCTGGCCGCGCGACCTGCTGATGCTGATGATGGTCGAGTCGATCGAGAAGGCTGACGCGCGCGGCCATATCAGTGTTTACACAAACGAGGCCAACACGATCTTTGATGATTGCGCGGCGAGCGTGCAAACTGATGGCTGCGACTTTGTCCGCGAAGTACGCGCCTTTCTCGCCACCTCACAGCAGCATCCCTATCAGCGCGGCATTGATCTGCAGAACGGCCGCGCCCTCTGCGGCCTGGTTGGAGCCTACAATCCTGCTTCGCCCGTGCGCCCCACGCCACCGCGTGAAGGGCAGACGTGTGAGCCGGTGTTTGCCGTCGGCGCCGATACGTTGCGCCTGCGTCTGCGTTCGCTGGATGACATGGTCTATTATGTCGGCGAATTGCTGCGCGCCGGCGGCATGCGCGCGGCGCCTGGCGAGGCCATCGAGGCGCAAGTCACCGTGCGTGCGGCCGGCCTTCGCGGCGGCGGCCAGGGCGTGCCGCTCTTCCGCGTCGTTCCCGCGCACAATACTGCGCACGGCGTCTATGCCGCGGAGATCGCGTATGGCGGCCAGCGTTTCCGCGCGGGCCCCGCGATCGGCCGCTCCTGCGGTGAGCAGGCGCCGGCGGGCGTTTGTCGTGACGTCGCTGAGGAGGGCGACCGGTCGTCGTCCGTTCTGTCACTGATCGCCGAAATCCTGGCGCTGAACCAATCGCCAGATGCGATCCGGGCGCCGAACCGTCTCATCGCTGAGTAGCGGAGAACCGTACGCCGTGTTACCTCCCGGATGGGGAGGATTTCAGTCATGCGAACGTTGGTTGGGGTGGTTGCGCTTTTGGCGGTGGCGGTGACGGCGGCGCCTGCGTTGGCGCAGAGCAACACCGATATGTGCGGGTCTAACGCGGAGGCTTACCCGCCCCAACAGGTCGTCAATGCGTGCACGGCGCTGATCAATGGCGGCGGCTACGGCAGTGCCGACCTGGCGATCATCTACTCCAATCGTGGCAACGCCTGGAAACGCGCCGGCGATCTCCGGAGCGCATTGACCGATCAGGACACCGCCCTCCAGTACAATCCGAGCGACGGCATCACCTATTACAATCGCGGCAACACGCGCCTGCAAATGGGTGATGATGTGGGTGCGCTCGCCGACTACGACATTGGCGTCCGCTTTGCGCCGACGCACCAGCCGATTTGGTACCAGCGCGGCCTGACACGCTACAATCGTGGCGACTATCAGCAATCGATCGTCGACACATCCGAAGCGATCCGGCTTTCGCCCAATCACGCGGATTCCTACACCAATCGCGCCAACGGCTACATCATGACGGAGCAATTTCCGGCCGCCATCGCCGACCTCAACGTCGCTATCCGGCTGGAGCCGAACGTGGCGCTGCATCGCTACAATCGCGGCGTCGCCAACGAACGCGCCGGCAACACGCAACAAGCGATCGCGGATTACGCGGACGCGCTCCGCATTGATCCGCGTTACGCCAGCGCGCTTGGCAATCGCGGCAATCTGAAAGCCAGCAATGGCGATGTGCCCGGCGGCATTGCTGATCTCACCGCGGCGCTCTCCATCCGCGAAAGCGTGATCGATCTGAACAATCGTGCTTACGCTTATGTCAGTACGCGCGACTATGCCCGCGCGCTGGCGGATTTCGATCGCGCGGCCGTAGTCGCGCCAAATTCGCACCAGTACGACAATAGCCGTTGCTGGTATCGGATCATGGCCAACACGCAGCTGGATGTGGCCCGCGCCGCTTGCGATCGCGGCATTCTCGGTTATGCCAACAACCCAGTCGAGCTCGCCAACATCCTCGATAGCCGCGGCATGCTCAACTTGAAGCAAAACCGCTTCCAGGATGCGTGGGACGACTACAGCGCCGCGATGCGGGCCGATTCCAGTCGTGCGTCCTATCCATTCGGGCGCGGCATTGCAGCGCTGCGCCTCGGCCGCACCGAAGAGGCGCGTAGCGATTTCGCCCGCGCCATGGCGATCGAAGCAGCCGTCGCCGAGCGCTACGCTGGCTATGGCTTTCCGATCGACGCTTCGCTGTTGCCGCCACCTGCGCGCTAAGTCACGCCGCAACCGGGCTGCCGCGGTGACGTGAAAGCAGGCTTGAGAACTTGGCCTGCGCGTGAGAAGCACCGCTGACCAGCGAGTGGGAGTTCTTATGCGCGGCACGATTCTTGGCGTTCATGATGGCCGCGGCGTTCTCTTGGGCGCCGAAGACAGGCGGCTTGAATTTCCGCTGACCGAATGGCGCTCAGGCGGCGCGCCCTATGCGGGCCAAATCGTCGACTACATGGAAGAGGGCGGCCAGGCGCGCGCGGTGTTTGCTGTGCCGGGGATGGGCCCGGGCTACGCCGGCGCGCAATCTGGTTCGCGCGTGCTCGGCATTATCGGCGTCATCTGCCTGGTCATCAGCTTCCTCATTCCGCTGATCCCAACCATCGCGGCGTTCGTGTTGGGCGTCATCGCCGCCAAGCAGGCGCAGGAAGAGCGCGACGATACATCGTTGCTGTTGGCGCGCATCTCCTGGATCGGCGCGGTGGTGATGCTGGGTCTCGGCTTGCTTGTTGTGCTCGGCATCCTGGCGCTTGTCGGCACGCTCGGTATGGCCGGCGTGTTCCACGGTTGGGAGCGGTGGGATTTCTAAAGCGCGATGCTGGTCGCATCGCCTTCGACAAACGCGCGCAGACGATGATGCCATGCGCCGGTTTCTTCCGGCCATTCGATTTCCATCAGCGCCAGGAGGCTGTGCAGATCGTGCGGGCCAAGCGACGTCTTGAAGTCCGCGTAGGTGTCCTGAAAGGTCCGCCACGCCTGCTCGCCCAGATCGCTTTTCACCACCACAAAACAGCTGTCGCGAATGATGAGATGCAAATTCGGCTCACCCGGCGGCGCATCCACGCGCCACGGCGGAAAGCGCCGGTTCTCGCCGGCGTGATATAAGCAGATCGCGTTGCCCGCCGGATCGCGGAGCCAGGCTTCGCGCCAGAGCCACGATTGCAGCATCAGCTCGCGCTCAAACGAAAGACCGGCAGCCTTGAGCCGCTTCACCTCTTTATCGAGCCCAGCATCACTGAGTTCGAAATAGAGAAGCGGCGCATTCTCACGCGCGATCTCGCCCTCGACCACGTGCAGCGAAAACGTCGCCTCGCCCTTCGGCAACTCGAACCGCGCATAGTGCGGGCTCTTCACGATAAGCCTCAGACCCAGAAGTTCGTAGAAAGCGATCGAGGCCTCAAGATCGCTGGCTGGTGCGGTGATTTGGTTCAGGCGCATCGTCTCAGCATAAGGTCCGAAAGCGGCCAGCGCACCCGCGCGTTTTGAACCATGTTGCCGGCATGACATTCCAAATCACCGGCCTTGACCCCGCGCTCTTTGCGCACTTCCACGCCATGAGCGACGAGCAGCTTGCGCTTGGCGGCGCTCAGCGCGTACGCGTCACCGAAAAGCCCGCCGCGCCCTGCCGCATTTCGCTGGACGATGCTGAGGTCGGCGAGAGCGTCATTCTGGTGAACTACACCCACCAGGGCGCCGACACGCCGTACCACCAGCAAGGCCCGATCTTCATCCGCGAAACCAACGCGCGTTTCGCGTCGCGTGACGCCATCCCGGCCGCATTGGCCCGCCGTACGCTCTCGCTCCGAGGTTTCGACGCCAACAGCATGATGATCGAAGCCGATCTTACAGAAGGGGAGCAGGCCGTGGCGCTGATCGAGCGCTTCTTCGCCAATCCGGGCGTCGCCTACATCCACGCGCACTACGCCCGCCGCGGCTGCTTCGCCGCGCTGATCGAGCGCTGACCTCCCGCCTTCGACAAGCTCAGGCTGACGCTTGTGGTGTGCGCTGAGCGTAGAATTGGCGTCACCCTGAGCCTGTCGAAGGGCGACGCCACGCACTTTCCCTACCGATACCGATTGCCAACCGACCGTCTCGGCGCCTCTATCGGTGACAATAACAAGCAACGGGAGGTCGCGGCTCATGCACGATCTAGTCATCCGCAACGGGACCATCGTCGATGGCTCCGGCAAACCGCGTTTCATCGCTGACGTCGCCGTAGATGGCGGTCTCATCACCGCGATTGGCCCTGACATCGGCAAAGGCCGCGAAGAGATCGGTGCCGCCGGCAAGATCGTCGCGCCCGGCTGGGTCGACATCCACACGCACTATGACGGCCAAGCCACCTGGGACCAGGAAATGGCGCCGTCCTCTTGGCACGGCGTCACCACCGTCGTGATGGGCAATTGCGGCGTCGGTTTCGCGCCGGCCAAGCCCGACAAACACGATTGGCTCATCGGCCTGATGGAAGGCGTTGAGGACATTCCCGGCACTGCGCTTGCCGAAGGCATGAGCTGGAACTGGGAAACCTTCCCCGAATATCTCGATGAACTCGAGCGCCTGCCGCGCACCGTCGATGTCGGCACGCACGTCCCGCACGGCTCGGTGCGCGCCTATGTCATGGGCGAACGCGGCGCGCGCAACGAAGAACCGACTGAAACCGACATCGCGCAAATGTCGAAGGTGGTGGAAGAGGGGCTGCGCGCCGGCGCGCTCGGCTTCTCAACCTCGCGCACAATCCTGCACCGCTCCGTCGATCGCGAACTTGTGCCCGGCACGACAGCGACGAAGGAAGAACTCCTCGGCATCGGCCGCGCCATGGGCCGCGTCGGCTACGGCGTCTTTGAAATGGCGTCAGACCTCAAGCGCGAATGGAATGAGTTCGAGTGGATGGGCGAACTCTCGCGCGAGACCGGCTTGCCGGTGACGTTCGCGGCGCTGCAATCCATCGCCAAGGAACTGCCGCTGCCCGAGCAGATCAGTGAAATGCGCGCGCAAAACAAGAAGGGCGCCAACATCGTCGCGCAGATCGCATTGCGCGGAAACGGCATCGTCATGGCTTGGCAGGGCACGGTGCATCCCTTCCGCTTCCGTCCAGCCTGGCTCGAAGTCATCGACAAGCCGTGGGTCGAACAGCTCGCGCATCTGAAAGACCCCGCCTTCAAGCAGCGCATGATCACTGAAGACAACGTCTTCCCCGAGAGCGACCTCATCGGCCTGATGATGGTCGTCGCCGGCGGCTGGACGCTGCAATACGAGATGGGTCCGAACTTCAACTACGAGCCGACGCAAGCCGAAACCATTGCCGCGCGCGCGGCGGAAGCGGGCGTGTCGCCCGTCGAATACGCCTACGACCTGCTGATGCAGAATGATGGCACAGGCTTCGTATATTTTCCGATCCTCAATTACGCCGACGGCAATCTGAATTTCCTTGAAGATCTGCAAACCGCCGACGATTGCGTGAATTCACTCTCGGATGGCGGCGCCCATTGCGGCACCATTTGCGATGCCGCTTCGCCAACGTTCATGCTGCAGCACTGGGTGCGCGACCGCGACGGCAAACGCATCACGCTTGAAAACGCCGTGAAACGCCAGTCGCGCGACACGGCCGTGCTCTATAGCCTCTCCGATCGCGGCCTGATCGCGCCCGGCTACCTTGCCGACATCAACATCATCGACTTCGACAACGTGAAGCTCGGCAAACCATGGCTTGCTTTCGATCTTCCCGCGGGCGGCAAGCGCCTGCTGCAAAAGGCTAGCGGCTACGTCGCCACCATCAAGTCGGGCCAAATTACCTTCCGGGACGGCGAATATCTCGGCGTTCACCCGGGCAAACTCATTCGCGGCCCACAAATCGCGCCGCAAGCGATGGCGGCCGAATAGGGCGCGCCTCAGTTCGGCCCTCAGCTGCGGTTTATGTCCGGGGAGCTACGCTGCGGCTGTAGGTGAGGATAAGGCATGATGTTTCGGTCGGCGTTTCTTGGTCTTGCGGCGGCGATTTGCCTTGCGGCGTGCGCCAGCGCGCCAACACCGGCGCCCGCGGACATCCGCCAAATCGTTTCGACGACTTCGTTCGGCATGTGCGTGGGCTATTGCACGACGCGACTCGAAATCTCCGAGGGCCGCGCTGTCCTCATTCGCGAAGCGCGCGGTGGGCGTGGCGCGCCGCAAAATCTCCCCGCACAACGCTTCACCACCGTGCTAACGCCTGACGAGTGGGACGCAATTGAAGCGCTTGCCGCAAACACAGATCTCTCCGGCCTTGAGCCCGTGATCGGCTGCCCCGATTGCGCCGATGGCGGCGCGGAATCGCTTGCCATTGCCGGGACCGGTCAAGAGAGGGGCATATCGTTTGAATACGGGGCCGCAATCCCGCAAGCGGCGCCCTTGCTTGAGCGCGTTCGTGCGCTGCGTGCGCGCCTGACGCCGGCCGAATAAGCTTCGCCTTATCTTTACCGCAAGCTCGCACGAGGCTGCGCGTGCGAGGTGGAGGCTTGGTCTCATGCGCGCGTTTGGCGTCGCTACGCTCTGCTTATTGCTGGCTGGGTGCTTCTCTTCAAACGGCCCGGTGTTTTCGGAAGATCGTGGTCAGTGCCCGTTCACAACGCCGACACTCTACGAAGAGACGGAAGAGCCGAACCGATTCAGGTTCGAAACCGAGGGCCATTACTGTAAAGTCACCGGATCCGACGGTGACGTAACACTGGCGCTTTTCATTCCGATCGGCCGCGAGCGCTGGATCGTTCAGGGCGACGAAGCCAGCCCCACCTACATGATCATGCGCCGTAGCGGCGATCGGTTGACGCAATATCTGCCGCGCTGCCAGGACTATTCCGCGTCGCATCTGCGTCGCCTTGGCATTACGTTCGATGAAGAACGTCGCTATTGCACCGTCACCGAAGCCCGTCAGATCGAAACACTCTTTCGATCTGCTCGTGGACGCATGATGGGTGCGTATCGTCGCGTGCGCGAGGAACGCTAGTTCGCCAGCAGCGCCGCCGCCAGCGCTTGCATTGCGCGTGAGGCGTTGAGGTGCGGCGCTGTCGAACGCTGCGCCTTCGAGAGAACGAACGCGCCCTCCATCGAGGCTAGAAACGCGGATGCAAACACCGCCGCGTTGGCCTCGCTCATGCCCCGCGCATGCGCTGCCCGCGCGATCGCCGCTTCCCATGCTGCAAAGCAATCGCGAATGGCGACGGCCAACAATTTATCATCGACGCCGAAACCCGCGGCGATCGCCGCAATCGGGCAGGAGCCGTCGAATTCGCAGCCTTTCGATTCCTTGGCGGTGGTCTTGAAGACGCTGATGATGAAGGTGTCGATATCGACACCGCTTTCATCCAGTTCGCGAAAGCGCGCTGCGGTGCGTTCCGCGAAGCCGTTGATGACTTCCGCGCCGATCTGCTCCTTGCCGCCGGGAAAGTGGAAATAGAGTGAGCCGCGCGGCGCGCCGGATTTTTCCAGCAGCTCCGCGATGCCGATGCCTTCATAGCCGCGCGCGCGAAACAGGCTCGAAGCCGCGGTGAGCATGTTTTCGCGAGCAGATGAAACTTTTGCCATTCGCGAAAAATAGCACTTGTATGACGACCGGTCTAGTGATAACTAGGAAATAGACCGGTCATCATAGTGGTCCCGGTCACCTCACTCCCCGGAGGGTCCAATGAGAAATTTCCTTATGTCCGCCATGGCGTTAACCGCCGTTCTGGTTATCCCTGGCGTCGCCAGCGCCGATGACGTCGCTGATCGCAACCAGGCGATCTCGCTCTGCCGCGCCGAAGTCCAGGCCCAGGCCGGCGCCGACGCCACCGTTCGTCTCGACCAGGTCCGCGTTCGTCCGCGCGCCGTGCGGGTCGAACTTGATTTGTGGCGCGACGGCCAGCTCCAGAACGTCCGCTGCGACGTCTCGCGCGGCCGGGATCAGCTGACGATCGCTTCGATCAGCCCGGCGCTGCAGACCGCGTCGCTCACCCGCTAACTCCTGCCCTGAACCAGGCGTCCTCCGCCTCCCGCGTGGACGTTCCCACTGGCGCCCTTCGTTCCTCCCAATTCCTGGAGGCGCGGGGGCGCCATTTCTTTGGAGCGAATGCGGTTGGCGGATCACATGTCCGCCCGTAAGCAGCGCGCATGGAGATCAAGCCGCTCTTCGTCACCAAGCTCTACCGCGCCGCACTCGTTGGCGTGGACAATGCCGCGCTGTTGAAGAGTTGCCGCGTTATCGCTGAAGACGATGAAGCCGGGCTGAGCTGGAGCAGGGAGCACGGTTATAAGGGCTACACTTCATACGCGTCGCTCGATGATCTCCCGAGGCGCGATCCGGAGTTTGGGGCGTTGGTGAAGGCGTTGGATAAGCACGCCGCCGCGTTCGCGCGGGAGCTGCATCTCGATCTTGAGCGCCGGAAGTTAAAACTCGACTCAATCTGGATCAATGTGCTGGAGCCGAACGGCGTTCACACCAGCCACATCCATCCGCACTCGGTGCTGAGCGGCACCTATTATGTCGACGTGCCCAACAACGCCTCGGCGCTGAAACTCGAGGATCCGCGTCACGCCATGATGATGGCGGCGCCTAAGCGCCTCGACGATGCGCCGGAAAACGAGCGGACGTTCGTTTACATCGCGCCGAAGGCTGGCGAGGTGCTGATGTGGGAGAGCTTCGTGCGCCATGAAGTGCCGATGAACCAGGCCCGCAAGTCTCGCGTCAGCGTGAGCTTCAATTACGGCTGGTGACGCTCTAGGCTCGGTGCAAACGGAGCTTTGTTCATGTCCTTCGCCGCAGCTGTGATCGCATTGGCTTTGCAGGGTGCGCCGGTCAGCGCGCCGCCCGCGCCGCAATACACGCCGGCCGAGGCCGATTTTGTCGCGCGCAATGTCGAATTCCGCTCCGGCGAGCGAATGGACGAAGTGCGCATCCATTATCAAACGCTCGGGCGTCCGCACCGGGATCGGCATGGGCAGATCGATAACGCGGTGCTGCTCCTGCACGGCACCGGCGGAAGCGGACGGCAGTTTCTCGCGCCGCAATTTGCCGGCGAACTCTTCGGCCCCGGCCAGCCGCTTGATATCGAGCGCTACTACATCGTGATGCCCGACAATGTCGGCCACGGCCGCTCATCGAAGCCGTCGGACGGCTTGCGCATGCGCTTCCCGCATTACGATTACGACGACATGGTCGCACTGCAGCATCGCTTGCTGGCTGAGGGTCTGCGCGTGCGCCGCGCGCGGCTCATTCTCGGCACCTCGATGGGCTGCATGCACGCGTTTGTGTGGGGCGAGACCTATCCGGACTTCGCGCGCGCGCTGATGCCGCTGGCGTGTGAGCCGATCGAGATCGCGGGGCTCAACCGTATGTGGCGCCAGCTGATCATTGACGGCATCCAGAACGATCCGGCGTGGAATGGCGGCGAATATTCCGCGCAGCCTGCGCAAGGTTTGCGGACAGCGGCTTCGATCCTGCAAGTCGCCGGCGCCGCGCCACTTTATTTCCAAGAGCAATGGCCGACGCGCGATGCGGCGACGGCGGAAATCCGCGGCCGTGTCGATCGCGCCATCGCGGGGCTCGATGCGAACGACATGATCTATCAGTTCGAGAGCTCGCGGACGTACAATCCCTGGCCCAATCTTGAGCGCATCACGGCGCCCATGATGTGGATCAACAGCGCCGACGATTTCATCAATCCGCGCAATTTCACCTATCCACGGGACGCATTGGCGCGCATGGGCGCCAATGCCCGGTTTCGCATGATCGAAGAATCCAACACGACCCGCGGGCACGGCACGCATACGTGGGCGGTGAACTGGAAGCAGGATTTGGTGGAGCTGCTGGCGCGAAGCTAGGAACTATCCCCCTCTCCGCAAGGGAGAAGGGGAGTGTCTTAGCTATGCGGATCGTATGACGACACGTGATTGAGCGAGATCACCCAGCGGCCATTGATTTTTCGCATGAGGCGCGTGTTGATGCCTTCCTGCGCGCGCTCCGGGCGTTCGAGACGATAGTGGCTGACCAGCATCGCCGCATCGGGCGCCAGCATGTCGACGCTGATGTCGTAGAAGTGCAGCGCGCCGCGCCGATCCGCCGAGCCGCCATAATCGCGCACGTAATGATCCAGCGTGCCTTGCCAGCCATCTTGAATGCGTCCGTTTGAAACGAAGGTGACGCCCGGGTTTTCAAACCCCGCCATGTAGCCTTCAAAGTCGCCGCGATTCCAGGCCGCTTCCATGGTCGCGATGAGCGCGCGGATTTCCGCTTCGTCCTGCGCGGCGCTAACCGTAACGGGCGCGCTTTGCGTTTGCGCGCACGCCGCCAGCGGCGCCGCCGCCAGGATCAAAGCCGCCAGAAATGCGCGCATGTTTTCCCCCGATGCTCGATGGCGCAAGCGTAGCGAGTGCGAATGCGGGCGTCGATGCGAGTTTTCGCGGGATCGCGTCGGCGATCGCGCTAGCTCTTCCTCTTGCCGGCCTTGGATACGTTTCTTGCTGATTTGCGCGTGCGGCTTTCCGGAACACGAATGGCGCCGGCGGCTGCGGCTGCGAGCAACTTGCGAAAGGTGGGGCATTCGAAATGGCTGGGCGCGCGGCAGACAGCGGCGTGACGCAGGCCGTCACGCATGGCCCTGATGCGAACGATGGACCGATCGAGTTCATCCGCTTTGGCGGAGAGCAGCGCGCGATCGATGTGAACCCGGCCGGTTGGTGAGAATACGTTGGCGATTTCATTCAGCGAAAATCCGGCCGCGCGCGCCAGGGTGATGAGAGCCAGGCGTTCGTACACGGACGCATCGAATTGCCGGCGCAGACCCTTTCGGCCCACCGAGGCGATAAGCCTCCGTTCTTCGTAGAAGCGCAGTGTCGAAGCCGGAACGCCGGAACGGCGCGCGACTTCGGCAATATCCGGAAAAGGCATCTTGACCTCAAGTGAACTTGAAGAGGTAGCATCGGCGCCTTGAGTTGGCAAAGCGCGGAGGCGCCCATATTGAACGCGATCCTGATCGGCATTGGCGCGACCGCCTTTATGGACCTCACGTCCGTCGTGCGCGCGTGGCTCGGCGCGCCATTTCCGGACTACGGACTGGTTGGCCGATGGTTGGCGCACGTGGCGCGGGGGCGCGTGCGCCATGACGCGATCGCGACATCCGCGGCTGTAGAGGGCGAGGCGCTGATCGGCTGGGGTGCGCACTATGCGATTGGCGTTGGTTACGCCGCGCTCTTGCTGACGGCATGGCCGGCTTGGGCGGCGGCGCCTTCACTTGCGCCCGCAATGTTTGTCGGCGTCGCTACGGTGTTGGCGCCGTTTCTCATCATGCAGCCGGGCATGGGCGCGGGACTCTTTGCGTCACGTATGGCCGATCCCGGCTTGGCGCGACTGCGCAGTTTGACCTCGCACGCGCTTTTCGGGCTTGGGCTCTACGCGGCCGGCCTCGCTCGCGCAGCTCTTCTTCCGTGATCCACGAATTTCAAAGCAAGGAGTATATTCATGTCTATCAATACCTCGAGTCGGCGATTGCCCGCGCGCTATGCGGCAATCATGATGCCGTTCGTTCTTTCGATCGTGATGTCGATGGTTGTGTCGGCGGTCTCGACACTCAAGACCATTGGCTTCAGCGAAGCATTCTTCGCGGCTTGGCCGATCGCGTGGCTTCTGTCCTGGCTTGTGGCTTTGCCGACGCTGCTGCTGGTGCTGCCCATGGTGCGCCGCATCGTGGCCCTGGTCGTTGAACCCGCGCCGCGCTGACAAGAAAGAAAGCCCCAGCGCGGGTTAGCGTGCGTGCTTGAAGGTCGGAGCGCGGGCCTCGGCCTCGCATGCGTGCCGAGGCTCGCGCTCCAACTCGTCGGCGCCGCGCCCATTCTGTCCCGCGTCTTGTGGTCAGCTACGATCTTCTTTGCCGTGCCAAATGCGGGTGATCAGCACCGTGTCATCGAACACGCGATAGCGGATGATGTAACCACTCTTGCCGTGGCGAAGGACGAGTTGACGGTATCCGTCGCCTGTCTCTTTACCCAGGTCGGGAAAGCGCCGCAGATTCCGAAGGCCGCGAATAATCCGTGCGATCGCGCGCGCGGCTTGTCGCTTGCTCTCTGTCGCGATGAAGACTTGTAGCCGTTCCAGGTCGGCATCGGCATGCCGCGAATAAATAAGCTTGCGCCGCACCGACGCTATTTGAGCTTACGCGGACGTGGGCGCGGCAGAGGATTGGCCGTGGTGAGCGAGCGCAGCCACGCTTCGACCTCTTCGCCAGGAATGCCCATGCCGGTGCGCTCGAAATCTTCGAAAGCGGCAATATCTTCTTCGACACCAAAGTCCGGTTCGGCATCGTCAGCGCCAAGGGCGATGTCCCAGGCGATCTGCTGGCGCACGTATTCCTCCGGTGTCAGCCCACGCGCCTCGGCGGCCGCGCGGACTTCATCCAGGAGCGGACCGGTGAGGGAGATGGTGAGCGTGTCGGCCGGCATAGTGGCTAGTCACTAGCACAATTCCGCCGCGTCGTCATTCCGGGGCTCAGCGCAACCGGAATCTAGGGGCAACTGCGGGTTTGCGAGCACGCCGCCAGCGGCGCTTCCGCAAGGATGAAAGCTGCCAAAGCTACTCTTGAAAGCTAACAACTAGGACCCACCGCGCTGTACCGCGTCGTCCCCATTGGCTGTAGTCGTAACTCGGTTCTTCTTTTCTGATTTCGCTTAAGACAATGCGAAGTCTTCGTGCATGGCATGTTTGTGTGAGTGTCAAATAGGCGGGGCAGCAGCGCAGTGCTTCTGTGATTTTCTGCCGTGAGGGATTGCCGGGCTCATGATGCTCGATGTGATCCCCCAGTTTCGTCTGCCACCACCCCCAATCGATTCCTAATTCGCAGGTCAATCTTGTCCCGCCTCGCTTTGCCGTTGCCATAAGGCTCGCGTCTAGAGTCGACAGGAAATTGCTGATGTGGGTTTGGCACGCAGTTACTAAAGCGTCTTGGTTGGCCTGACGCTCCCGCGCCTTGCTCTCTTCCTCGCGCAGCCTTACTTGCCGCTCGTTGGCGTTGTGCGCCGCGATCCGACGCTTCTCCTCACGCGATTTTTCTTCGGCCGCTGCGTTTGCGATCTTTCTCAGAGCGCGAGCGCTCAGTTCGTCGTTTGATCGAGTTGATCCGAGTCGAAAATGGTCAAGCCAGCTGCGCGTCACTTGCGAGCTCCTTTCTCCGCAGTTTCGAATCTTCTCAATTATCCAAGAAGCTCCGCAGCTTCCGGCTACGGCTCGGATGCTTCAATTTCCGCAGCGCTTTCGCCTCAATCTGACGAATCCGCTCCCGGGTCACGCTGAACTGCTGGCCAACTTCTTCCAGCGTGTGATCCGTGTTCATGCCGATGCCGAAGCGCATGCGGAGGACGCGTTCTTCGCGCGGAGTCAGGCTCGCCAGAACCCGCGTCGTGGTTTCGCGCAGGTTGGATTGGATGGCGGCGTCGACCGGCAGGATCGCGTTCTTGTCCTCGATGAAATCGCCGAGGTGTGAATCTTCTTCGTCGCCGATCGGCGTTTCCAAGGAGATCGGCTCCTTGGCGATCTTCATCACCTTGCGGACCTTCTCAAGCGGAAGGCCGAGCTTTTCAGCCAGCTCTTCCGGCGTCGGTTCGCGGCCGATTTCGTGCAGCATCTGACGGGACGTGCGCACCAGCTTGTTGATCGTCTCGATCATGTGCACCGGAATGCGGATGGTGCGCGCTTGGTCGGCGATCGAGCGGGTGATGGCTTGGCGAATCCACCACGTCGCGTAGGTGCTGAACTTGTAGCCGCGGCGATACTCGAACTTATCGACGGCCTTCATCAGGCCGATATTGCCTTCCTGGATCAGATCCAGGAATTGCAGGCCGCGATTGGTGTATTTCTTGGCGATGGAGATGACGAGGCGGAGGTTCGCTTCGACCATTTCCTTCTTGGCTTGGCGCGCTTCGCGTTCGCCCTTCTGCACGGCGTGAACGATGCGGCGGTATTCGTCGATTGGCACGCCGGTTTCTTGCGCGAGCACGCCGATTTCGCCGCGAATGTCGGCGATGTCGTCAACTTCCGCGGTGACGAACTTGGCCCAAGCCTTGAGCTTGTTGGCCGCCATCTTCTCGGTCCATTTCGGATCGAGTTCGTGGCCTTGGTAGTTCGACAGGAATTCGCCGCGCGGCACACCGTTGGATTCAGCCAGGCGCATCAGCTTGCCCTCAAGCTGAATGAGCTTCCTATTGATGGCGTAAAGCTGCTCGACGAGGCTTTCGATACGCGCGTTGTTGAGCTTTAGCTTCTTGAGCTCTTCGATGATCGTGTTCTGCGCGGTTTCGTAGCTCTCGGCCTTGGCGCCGGGCAGGGCCTTGCCCTGGAGGCGTAGCTCGATGCGCTTTTCCTGCAGCTTGCGGAACTGGTCGAAGGCTTCGGCGATGTTGTCGAGCGTCGACATCACGCCTTCCTTGAGTTCGGCTTCCATCGCCGACATCGAGATGGCCTGTTCGTCGTCGAACTCGCCGTCCGCGTCGCTTTCGCCGCCGCCTTCGGTGGGCTCTTTTTCTTCGCCGTCGCCGTCTTCATCGCTGCTCGGCGCGCCGGTCAGCGCGGCGCGTTGGGCGGCGACTTTCTCGGCCTTCTTGCGCTCCTGTTCGGCGATTTCGATCTTGGCCTGCTCGGGGTCGACGAGGCCGTCGGCGTTCACCCCCGGCGCCGAGGGCGGCGTGATGCCCATTTCGGCGCCGTACGTGGCTTCCAGATCGATGATGTCGCGCAGCAGAATCTTCTGCTCACGCAGTTCGTCACGCCAGACCATGATGGCTTCGAACGTCAGCGGGCTTTCGCACAGGCCCCGGATCATCGCGTCGCGGCCAGCTTCGATGCGCTTGGCGATGGCGATTTCGCCTTCGCGGCTCAAGAGTTCGACGCTGCCCATTTCGCGCAGATACATGCGCACCGGATCGTCGGTGCGGTCAGCGTCCTCGCGTGTGTTGGTGACAGCGACCTTGGTCGAGGTCTCTTCGCGCGTGGCGACGGCTTTGGAGCCTTCTTCCTCCGCGGCTTCGCCTTCTTCCTCGTTGTCGACGACGTTGATGCCCATCTCGCTGAGCTGAGCCATCACGTTCTCGATGGCCTCGGAATCGAACTCGTCCGACGGCAGCACCTTGTTGAGCTCTTCATGCGTGACGAAGCCGCGCGCTTTGGCGGCTTTGATCATCTTCTTCACGGCGGCGTCTGAAAGATCGAGGATCGGGCCTTCCGGCGCGTCCTTTTCTTCCGCTGCTGCGTCGTCAGTTTTGCTCATCGGCGCTTTTGCCATCTACTCAATCCGAAATAGGCATCAAACGTTAGGCGACTAGGCCGCCCGCATCGTCCTCTTGCACATCATCCAACTTGCTCTCGCGAGCGCGCGCTTCGATCTCGCGGGCTTCCCGGCTCAAGGCCTGAAAGCGAGCGAAGGCTGTGTCGTCCCCATCGGCCGCTGCCTCGCGCAGCTCCGCCAATTCCTCCCGTATCGCCGGCGCCACCACCTCACGTATCGCCAGCGCCAACCATTCCGCGCCGACATCCGCCCCTTCGGGAGGCGGTTTTGCCTTAGGCCAGCGCGAAATCCGCGCCACGGCGCGGTCTTGACCCGATCGGGTCAAATGGAGGCTCAGGGCCGCGCGGTCAATGGCCCCATCGGTTTCAGGGTCATCCGCCAGCTGCAACAGGGCGTCGCGGATGGCGTCGAGGTCGGGGTCGGTGATGGCGAGCCGCTCAATCCAGTTGCCATAGCTGGCGAGGATGCCGGGAACGTCGGCGGCGGCGCGCAGGAAAAGTTCGGCGGCCGGGCGCGGGCGGTGCGCAACCGCGTGGGCCTTGAGCTCCTCGGTCGCGCCGGCGGGTTGACCCTTGCGGAAACCGCCAGGGCGCTGTCCGCCGCCTTGCTTCTCGTACGGCACGAAGGCCGGCCGCTTGGCGCGGACCAGCGCGTTGGCGCGGCTCATCAACTCCGAGAAGAATGCCCGCTGGGTGTCGCGGTCAGTGATTTTGCCGATGCTTTCCTTGAGCGAGGCCTGGAAAGCGGCTTGGGCCTCGGGGGTATCGACGCCGCCGTGGCGGAGCTTTTCGCGTTCGAACAATGCGTCGGACGCGGGCACGGAAGCCCCGATCAGCGCTGCCAGCGCTTCGGCGCCGGCGCGGCGGTAGATGTCGTCCGGGTCTTCGCCCTTGGGCGCGTAAGCCAGGCGAATGGTGCGCCCGGGCGCCAGATGCGGGATGGCGAGATCGAGCGCGCGTTCGGCGGCGCGTTGACCGGCGCTGTCCCCGTCGAGGCAAAGCACCGGCGCGCCGCCTGAACGCCAAAGCAGCTGCAGCTGTTCGTCCGTCAGCGCGGTGCCGCACGGCGCGACAGCGGCGATGCCGGCCCGCTCGAACGCCAACACGTCGAGATAGCCTTCGCCGACGACCAAGCCGTCAGCCTTGGTTTTTGCCAGCAATTCGCGTGCTTGCTTCAAGCGATAGAGCACGCGGCTCTTTGAATAGAGCGGCGTCTCTGGCGAGTTTATGTATTTGGCCTTGGCGTCCTTCGCGAGCGCGCGGCCGCCGAAACCGATGACTTTTCCCGCCGTATCGGTGATTTCGAAGGTGATGCGGCCGCGGAAGGTGTCGACCGGGCGTTTTTCGTCCTCGCCGCCGCGCGCGACGCCGGCCTGCACGATCTCTTCGATCGTGTAGCCTTCGGCTTTGAGCTTATCGATCGCCCACGTCCATTCGTCGGGCGCAAAGCCGATCGAGAAGCGGTCCCACTCATCCGGGCCAATGCCGCGGCCTTGCAGATATTTGCGCGCTTCCGCGCCGCCGGTGGAGCGCAACGCGGTTGCGAAGAGACGGCCTGCGGCGGCGGTGACGCCATAGAGGCGCTTCCTCTGATCGTTCTCGCCGCGATTGTCGTAATCGTCCTTCGGCAACTGCACGCCGGCGATTTCGGCGAACTTTTCGACCGCTTCGGGAAAGCTCAATCCCTCAAGCTTCATCGAGAGCGTGAAGACGTCGCCTTTTTCACCGCAGCCGAAGCACTTGAAGAGACCCTTATTGTCCAGCACGTGGAAGGAGGGGCTCTTTTCCTGATGGAAGGGGCAACAAGCCCAGTAGTCGCCGGCCGAGGGCCGCGACTTCTGCTTGTGCCACGTCAGGCGTTTGCCGGCGTAATCGGCAATCGAAACCCGGTCGCGCACCTGGCGTAGCAAGGTGTCGGTAAAACGCATCAAAACCTGAAGAACGGAGAAGGGCGGCGTGTGTCCATATTATACAGCGATTCGCTGAAACGATTCGGCGCCGCTGGATTCATTCGGCTTTTAGTCGACGTGATGCCCGCTTGCTGCGGGCGGGTCGCTCGCGGGGAAGCTCGCGTCCGAGGCTTCATCGACCTCGTCCCAGGATTTTGGCGGGTTTTCCATCGCGCCGGGGCCTGCGTCGCGGATTTCCTGGGGGTCGGTCGGCACGGGCAGCTTGGTCATAGAGCCAAGATGGTCCCGCGCCCGCGACATGCAACTAGTACTTGGCTGGCGGGTCACTGGCCGGAAAACTCTCATCAGAAGCCTGATCCACGTCCGACCATTTGCGCGGCGGATTGGTCATCGCGTCGGGGCCGGCGTCGCGGACCTTTTTCGGCTTCGGCGGCGGAGTTTTCGGTTTGGGATCTGGGTGCGGTTGTTTGTGCGGCATGACGTACTCCTGTGTCCGCAAATCAACGCTCAGGCGGGAACTTAGGTTGCGTGCTCACATTCTTGGGAGTGAGGCGGGGCAACCGTGACTCCGCCGTAATTCGGGCGCCGCGCCCACCTTCTTGAGCGCGAGGGATGACGGAGAAAATCTTGATGCAAGTGATGAAAGCCGCGGCAGCATTCGCCGTTCTGGCCGCCGCGGCCGTACCGCCCGCGGCTCAAGCTCAAACGCAAGGACAAGTCGTGCTGGCGGAAGGAACACTGCTGAGCGTCAGCGCGGATGGAAAGTCTGAAGCGCGCCCGGACATGGCGACGATCAATCTCGGCGTCACGACCGAGGGCCAGACAGCCGCCGCCGCTTTGGCGGAAAATGCGCGCCGCATGACGGCGCTCGTTGCAGCGCTTCGCCGCGCAGGCGTCGCCGAGCGCGATATCCAGACCTCCAACGTCTCGGTCTATCCGCAGCAACAATATGTTGAAGGCCAACAGCCGCGCATCACGGGCTACCAGGCCAATAACAGCGTCACGGCCAAGGTCCGCCGTATCGATACGACCGGCCGTGTGATCGACGCGGCGGTCGGCGCCGGCGGTAATACGGTGAACGGCGTTTCGTTCTCGCACTCGGATCCTGACGCGCAGCTCGATATTGCGCGCCGTGATGCGATCGCCGAAGCGCGCCGCCGCGCTGAATTGTACGCGAACGCGCTCGGCATGCGCGTGAACCGCATCGTCTCGGTCAGCGAAAGCGGCGGCTATGCGCCGCCTATTCCGGTCGCGGTCGAACGCTTTGCGATGGCCGATCAGGCGGCGCCGCCGCCGACCCCGGTCGCACCTGGCGAAATCGAAACGCGGGTCAGCGTCCATGTGACGTTCGAACTGCGCTAGTTCGCGAAGAAATCGCGCAACTGAAGGAGGGCGGCGGAGTGATCCGCCGCCCTCTGATTTTGTGGCGCTGTGTCTTAGTTGGTCGGGGCTTCCGCCGGCGCCTCAGCTTGCGGCGGCATCGCCGGCGGGTCCGGCAGATCGATGTCCGGCGGATTGATCTTCACATCCGGCACATTGACTTCAAGTTGCGCCGTCTCGCGCTGCTGCAGGCCGCCAGTGTACGCAACGACGCCGAAGGCGACGACCGCGACCAAAATGATGCCCGCCAAAAATGCTACCCACGGTGAACCGCCGCCACCTTCACGCTCTGCCATTGCTCTCTCTCCAGCGATGATGTTGGAGGTTGAACCGCGTCGGCGCGAAGATGGTTCCGCTCTACCCATTCCCGGATTGCGCGCAGCGCCAGTCCGGGACCCTGGGAATGGGTGTCACAGCAACGGCGTCAGAAGGTCCTCGCCAGCGTGGAACCGGCGGAGATTTTCGAGCACGTTCTGCGAGCCTTCATAGAGCGCCTCGCGGGTCGCGCCGCCGAGGTGCGGCGTCAGCGTCGTGTTCGGCACGCCTTTCCAGCGATCCATCGGTGTCGGTTCCTCGACGAACACGTCGAGCCCCGCGCCGCCAAGCGCCCCCGATCTTAATGCTGCAATCATCGCGTCTTCGTCTATGACGATGCCGCGCGAAATGTTGACGATCACGCCGTCGCTGCCCACGGCCTTGATCACCTCGGCGCTGATGATGCCCTCCGTGCTCTTGTCGCCGCGCGCCGCGATGGCGAGCACGTTGCACCAGTCTGCAAGTTTCAGCAGATCGGGCTCGTAAGGGTACTTCACGTCAGGCTTGGTGCGCGGGCCATACCATTTGATTTCCATGCCAAACGCTGCGGCGCGGTGCGCGATCGCCGCGCCAATGGCGCCCATGCCGACAATGCCGATCTTCGACCCGCGCAGCCGTTTCTGCGGCGGCACCGCCAGCGGCGGCGTCCACGCGCCTTCGCGCAGGACTTTTTCGCCCTCGGTGAAGAGGCGAAGACGCGCGATCATCAGGCCAATCGCAACGTCGGCCACATCCTCATGATTGATGTCGCGGCCATGCGTAACCGCAACGCCGCGTTGCTTGGCGTAGCCGAGATCAATCCCATCAACGCCAACCCCGAAGCAGACGATGCAGCGCAACTCCGGCAGCGCATCAATCATCGCATTCGAAATGCCGACGTGACCGATGGTGACGGCGGCGCCGATGTCTTTGCGATCCGTCGGCCAATGCACGACTTCGTAGTTGCCAGCCAGGCGCGCTTCGAAGAAGCCGAGGGAAGGATGAACGAGAAGCGCGGGCTTGGTCATGGCGCGAATATGGACCGCCGGCGTGCCGCCCGCCAGCGCGCCGTTTGGTCAGCGGTGAGATCGGCTTTGTTCACTCACGCGGGCGATTTGGACTGTCCGGCAACCATTGCGGGCGTGCGTCAGCGTTTGCCACGGCTTCGGTGAGCGCGAAGTAGAAGCGATGGAAATCGGCCTGCGCTTGGAAGTCGATGGGCGTGGTCAGGTCGTCTTGCGGTGCATGGTAACGGTGCTCGTACCAGGCGCGATAGCGCGCGTGCGCTTCGGTGTCATTTTCATCAAAGCCAAACAGAAAACTCACCGCTGGCACGCCGCGCTGCATGAAGGGCCAATGATCGGTGCGGCGGAGCAGGTTGCGCTCGGGCTCGAGATCGGCGCGCACCGTGACACCCATGGGGCCGGCAATGTCGCGGACGGTTTGACCGAGTGTCGAATCGTGGAGGCCTAGCGTGGTCAGGATGCGCAATGGATAGAGCGGCCGCAACTGATCGAGATTGAGCACAGCGATAGGCGTCGGCGCGCCGGGCGTTGGATGTGCGGCCAGCCAGCGCGAGCCCCATAAACCTTTCTCTTCGGCGGTCACGGCGGCGAAAATCACCGGACGACGGAAGCCGCGTCCGGCGCGCGCGTCAGCGAAGGTGATGAGCGTCGCGACATAGGCGGCGTCATCGAGGGCGCCGTTGTAGAGATTGTCGCCGTTAACGGGCGTGCCATAGCCGTAGCCATCGAGGTGCGCGATGAGCAGCACGGGTTCGTTGGCAAGCGCGGGGTCCGTTCCCGGAAGCACGGCGAGGACATTGTCGGATGCGTAGTTGCGTTCACGGGTGACGAAGCGCGCGTTAAGCCGCGCGGAGAAATCGAATGAGAGCAACGACTCTCCGCGTGCGCCGCGTGCGAGAATGTCAGCGCCGTCATGGCCTGCGCCGCTTCGCGCAACCAGATCGACAAACACCGGCGCAGCCAAGCGAAGCACTGGGATGCCGCTTGCCAAGGGCGCGCCATCGTCGAGGGTGACGGTGCGCGCGTACGCGAGCGGCCAGCGCGGCGGCTCGATGGTAAAGCCTATGTCGTCGACGCGGACCAGGGCCGCCGCGCCCGCGGCGGTCGCGGCATCGGTTTGTGCAGCGCTCAAAACCTGTCCGGTTCTGCGTGTCCCGAAGCACACGACGACCGCGCCGCGCACATTTTCCATTTGTGATGGGCCGCAATAGCCGCGGAAGACGAGAGGCGCATCGATCCGCGCCGGCATGCTCCATGCCGGCGTCACCGAAATTTCTTCCAGAAAGCGAAGCGCACGCGTGGCGCCGTTAGCGTAAGTGACGTTGAACGATGTGCCGTCGCCCATGACTTCGATGTCGCGAAAGCGGATGCGCTGGAAATACGTGTCGCCGTCGCCCGCGGGCCGGAGGCCGGCGCGCTGGAAACGATCAGCGACATAAGCCGCGGCGCGGTCATAGCCGGGTGAACCTGTGTCGCGGCCCTCCATGTCATCGCCCGAGAGCGCAGCGGTGGTGCGCCACCATGCAGCGGTTTGTGCATCCGGCGCAGCGCTCACGCTCGCGCACGCACCGAGGATGAAAACCGCGCAGGCAGCTGCGATCCAACGTTGGACTGTCATGATGTATGCGCTCCCAGGCCTGGATGATGCGGCAGAAGTAACATCGGATACAGGAAAATCTCAGGCGCACGCGGTGCGCGATTGAGAGTTCGGGCGCCGTGAGTTCATATGATCACAGCGGATGGTGGAGTGATTCATGCGGCATCGATTGGCGGCAATTCTTGTCTCATGCGTTGTCTTATTGATCCCGCCTGCTGCGGCGGACACGCCCGTGCTAGAAGCGGAGACGTCGCCACCTCAAGCGGAAGCGACCTGTTACATGCGGAGTCTTCTCAACCATCGCAGATGGGAGCGTTTGGATTGGGAGGAGCTGAGTTGCTACGCGCAGGATAGTTGCCACGGTGGTTTGGGACGCTTCGGCGGTGGTTGCTACAAATGGGCGCGAGGGCCGGAGGACCCGCCCTTGCCTTGGTCCGCGGAAGTCACGGGCGACGAGCCGCCAGGGCGCCCATTGCCGACCGATGAAGGCCTGCCGCTGGAATATGGTCTTTTCGCATTCCGCACCAATTGCGCGGAAGATCGAGGCGCCTGCCCAGTCTTGCGCTGGCGCGCCAATGCGCGCGTGCCACTCTACGCGGAGCCAAATCCAACCTCGCGGCGAGTCGGCCGGCTCAATAACAACGAGGTTGTTGTCATGCTTGAGGAGGCGCGCTTCGTCGCGGCACAGCGCGGGACCGTCATCGATGGGTATAACGGGATGAACGCGGGCGATGTCGTTTACGCGGTCGAAGAGGTCTGCAAGTGGCAGACAGTGTGGCGCAGGGGCGATCTCATCCGGGGCGTCGATGGCGGCGTCGAGTGGGAGCCGCAGCAACGTTTGTACAATCCAAGCGCCGGCCCGTGGGTGCGCTTCGAACGCGCGAACGGTCAACGCGGTTGGGCGCGAGCCAGTGTGGTGGGCCACTATCTCACGCAAGATCCGCCACCGGTTATTGAACCGGTGCAAGAAGGCGATGAGTACGAGTTCGACGAGTGCGAGTAGAGGCGGCGGACTAAGCCGCGCTCTTGGTTTTCTTCGCCACTAGCTTCGCGAAGCGCCGAACATGCAGTGGCTGTTGTGCGCGTCGGGCGAGATTACAAACTCCGGGCGACTCTGAAGCCCATCTCGACGCTGCCGCGATAGTCGCGTTTTTCGGAGTCGCGCGCGGTGAGACCGGGGAGGTCGCTGTACCAGGAGCCGCCGCGCAGCACGATGCGCTCGCAGACGTCGCTGCGCGGCGCATCGTACGGCGCGTAACAATCATCGACGAATTCGTGCGCGTTGCCGTGCATGTCATAGAGCCCGAATGCGTTGGCCGGGAACGAGCCTACGTCCCACGACCCGTGCGAACTGGGGCATGTCGATTGCGCGGCGCCGTTTGGCGCCGATGGTTCGCAGACAGGCGCTTCGTCGCCCCATGAGAAACGCGAGCGTGGGGCGCCGGCGGCGTTTGATCCGCGCGCGGCGTATTCCCATTCGGCTTCGCTGAGCAAACGATACGTGACGCCTGTCATGCGCGAGAGCCAGGCGACGTAACGTTGCGCATCTTCGAAAGAAATGTGCCCGACTGGCCGGTTCGCGCCGTCCCACCCTTCGATGAAAGTGGAATCGCCGAGGTTCTGCCAGCCGGCGCGCTGTGGGCGATAGCCGTCGCATCCGCCATTGGCGACGCACGCGTTCCATTCCGCGAACGTGATCTCGTGGGCTGAGACTGCGTAACGCTGCAGCGTTATTTCGCGCTGCGGAGATTCATCGCTGATGCGGCCCTCAAAGCCGCGAATGCTGAACGCGTCGAGCACGGCGTGGTTCAGCGCGTGATCTGGCGCGTCTTCAGGTGAGCCCATGAGGAAGCTGCCTTCCGGGACAACCACCATGAGCGGGCAATCGGCGGCGCCATCGCGGCAGTCTTGAAACGTTGCGCCTGGCGCAAGCGCGGCGGCGGTATCGACGTAGGGGCGATATTTGGTCCAGCTTGCGACGAGCGGCTCAAGCGTTACGCGCTGCGAATAGGCGCCGGCGCCGGCGAGCGCGAGGATGATCCAGAACGCAGCAGCGCTGAGCGCGCGCGTTTGCCGGCGCTTCTTGTCGCGGTCGATGAGCTGACCGGGGCTTACGCCGATCAATCCGGCGACGATCTTTAGCCATGCGTTGCGGAAGCCGTCTTTGCCTTTGCGTGCATCGGCCGCCAGCGGTTCGAGTTTGTCGCCCGCGAGCGCATCACCGAGGAAGGTGGGCGGGAAGCATGAGCGCGTCGCATCCGCGCCAGCGTCGTCAGTCAGTGGCGCGGCGTCGGAGATGATCGCGAAAACCCGGTCGGCGCGACCGAGGCTGGCGAAAAACTCAATTTCCTTTTGCACCCACGGGCTCAGCGCTGCGTTGGGTGAGCACACGACGATCAATGCTGACGAGGCGCGCAGATTGTTTTCGATGGCGTCGCCTAAGTGTCCCGCCGCCAATTCTTCGCGGTCACGGAAAACGGGATAGATGCGGTTGCGTTTGCCGTTGGCGATCAGCCGGAAATCACCAAGCGATGACGGCACGCCGTAAGCTTCGAGCGCG
Organism: Hyphomonadaceae bacterium; assembly: GCA_016791365.1. Classification (GTDB taxonomy): domain Bacteria; phylum Pseudomonadota; class Alphaproteobacteria; order Caulobacterales; family Aquidulcibacteraceae; genus Vitreimonas. The sequence goes on from JAEUMT010000004.1 coordinate 48,144, forward strand.
CGATGCAGTCGCTTCGCGAATGGCGCGTCTTTGCTCGAATAAGAAATGAACGCAGCGTAGCGCGCTTCGTCTGCCATCGTGGTCCCCCGGCGGGCAGCCTAGCAAAGAGATTTGAGCCGTCGAGGGCCGTCGCGGGCGAAAGTTACGGTGGGATCAGCGCCTGGCGTCGAATGGGACGATTTCGAGTGGACCGCCAAATTCGATTTGCGATTCCAGATTGTCGACGACTTCGTCGACCAGGTTGCGGCCTGTCGTGGTGACGAAATATTGCGCCATGTTGGCGACGTGCGAGCCGACACGCTCGCCCCAAGGCGGCAGCGCGCCTGGCTGGTCGATGTCCCAGACTATTTCTTTCGGCGGAAGGAGGGCGAGCTCGCTGCGGATCGTCTGCGCTTCGCGCATCGCCTCTGTCGCGTGCTCAGCCGCGAGCGAGCCTTGATAAAGCTCGTTCATGATGCGTGGAAAGCGGCTGCCCCAGGCGCCGCGCTCGAGCTTTGCGGCAATTGTCGAGCAGAGAGCGTGAAGAATGCCGCCAGGACCAATGATGGTGAGCACGGCGCCTTGGCGAAATGCGATCGTCACGGCGTGGCTAAGCCGCGTTCTTCGTTTTCTTCGCCATCAGCTTCGCGAAGCGCTCGAACAAATAGTGGCTGTCTTGCGGGCCGGGTGACGCTTCCGGGTGATACTGCACCGAGAACACCGGCTTGCCTTCGAGTTCGATGCCGCAATTGGAGCCGTCGAACAGGGAGACGTGGGTTTCTTTCACGCCTTTGGGCAGTGTTTTTGTGTCGATCGCGAAGCCGTGGTTCATCGAGACGATTTCGACTTTGCCGGTCGATTGATCTTTCACCGGGTGGTTCGCGCCGTGGTGGCCTTGCGCCATTTTGTGCGTCTTCGCGCCGAGCGCGAGGCCGAGCATTTGGTGGCCGAGGCAGACGCCCATCACCGGCTTGCCGCTGTCGACGAGCTTCTTGATCTGCGGCGCGGCGTACACGCCAGTCGCGGCTGGATCGCCCGGGCCGTTTGAAAGCAGGATGCCATCCGGATTGTGCGCGAGTACTTCTTCAGCGGTTGCGGTCGCGGGCAACACTATCGTCTTTGCGCCGATCTCACCGAGTGCGCGGAGGATGTTGCGCTTCACGCCATAGTCCATGACCACGACGGTGAATTTCGGCTTCTTCACTTCCGGCACGCCGATCGACCATTGCCAGAGCTTTTCGTTGACGACGTAGCTCTGCGCGGTGGTGACTTCTTTCGCGAGGTCGAGGCCGTCGAGGCCGTGCCAGGCTTTCGCGCGCTTCTTCAAAGCGTCGAGATCGAACTTGCCGTCGGCCGCGTGCGCGATGACGGCGTTCGGCATGCCTTGTTCGCGGATGCGCTTGGTCAGTGCGCGCGTGTCGAGGCCCGAGAGGCCGATCACATTACGCTTCTTCATCCAGCTATCGAGATCATCGTCGCTGCGCCAATTCGACGGCATCGTCGGGCGCGTGCGGAAAACGGCGCCGCGCGCGGCTGCCGATGCAGCTGGCGAAGAGGTTTCGATGTCTTCGTTGTTGGTGCCGACATTGCCGATATGCGGGAAGGTGAAGGCGACGATCTGCGCGGCGTAGGAGGGGTCCGTTAGGATTTCCTGATAGCCGGTCATCGACGTGTTGAAGCAGACCTCGCCATCGGCGGCGCCTATCGCGCCCAGGCCTTCGCCCAGGAAAATGGAACCATCGGCGAGCACGAGTGCGCCGGTGGGGGCGGAGGATTGAGTCGGATGGGCCAAAGCGGCAGTGAGATAGGGTGCGCGGGGCGGGGTGTCAAAACGCCGGGTGCGGCCTTTGGCGGACCCCGCGTCACAGCCCCGGTCAAACCCATGCCGCAAAGGTGAACACCCTGTCAGCCATGCGCGTTGGCGGGCAGATGACAGGGCTGTAAGGTTTCGGGGTGGTATCGAAGATCGGCACACTTTGGGCGGGGGCGGTTGCCCTGGCGCTAGGGCTAGCGGTCGCCGCCTGCGGCGAGCGCGCCCGCGCGCCCGTGCCCGATCCGGCCGCGCCTGATCTCATCACCCGTGCGGCCTTGTTCGGAGAGCCCGCGAGAGGCGCCGGCCAGCTCTCGCCGCGCGGCGACCGCATCGCGTTCTTGGCCCCCCGCGACGGTGTCACGAACATCTGGGTGCTGTCAGTCGACGCCATGGACGAGGCGCGTCCGTTGACGGACGAGCGCGCGCGCGGCGTCACCAATTTTCGCTGGTCGGCGGACGGCGCGACGCTGCTGTTTCTGCAAGATAATAGCGGCGACGAGAATGCACGTCTGTACGGGGTCGACGCGACAACGGGCGTTGTACGTCCGCTGACGCCGGCGGGCGTACGCGCCGAGATCCTTGGCGTTAGCCAATCCGATCCGGACGCTGTGATTGTGTCCCTGAACGATCGCGATCGCGGATGGCCGGATGTGGTTCGCATCGAATTGGCCACCGGCGCGCGAAGCGTGTTGCTGCGCAATGCGGGGCCGCGGGGATATGTCAGCGTGCTGCTCGACCGCGACAACGCCGTGCGTGTTGGCATGCGCGCGCTGGCGGACGGCGGCGTTGAGGTCGTGGCGATGCCGCCGCGTGGACGCGCGCGGACATTGTTCGCGGCGTCGTTCGAGGACGCGATGTCGATGCGCCTCATCGGTATGGAGGCCGATGGCGCGCATTTTCTAATGCTGGATTCGAGCGTCGGTCAGCCCGACGCGGCGCGTGATCGTACGGCGCTGGTGCGCGTCGATATCGCGACCGGCGAGAGGATCGTATTGGGCGAGGGCGAACGCTCCGAGGTTGTCGATGTCTGGATCGATCCCGCGACGGGCGCGGCGGAAGCGTTCGCGACCGAGTATTTGCGGCGCGAGTGGCGCGCGCTCAATTCTGATAGTCAGGCTGATATCGAGTTTCTGGATCGCTCGCTGACCGGTGATTTCAGTGTCGTGTCGCGCAGCGCTGACGACACGCGTTGGATTGTGCTGGAGGAGAGTCCAACGACGCCGCGGCGTTCCTATCTGTTCGATCGCGCCGGACCGGCTGGACGGCGATTGACCTCGCTGTTTTCGCACCGTCCCGATTTGCAGCAAGCGGCGCTGCAGCCGATGACCCCGGTTGAGATCGTGGCGCGCGACGGTGTGAGCCTGGTTTCGTACCTCACGCTCCCCGGTGGAGCCGACGCGAATGGCGATGCGCGTCCCGAGCAACCTCTGCCGCTTGTGCTGCTTCCGCACGATGGCCCATGGGCGCGTGATTCTTATGGCTTCGACGCGATGCACCAATGGCTCGCCAATCGCGGCTATGCGGTGCTCTCGGTGAATTACCGGGGTTCCGCAGGCTTTGGAAAAGCATTCCTCAATGCCGGCAATGGCGAGTGGGGCGCGGCGATACAGAATGACCTCGCCGATGCGGCGCAGTGGGCCGTTGCACAACGCGTCGCCGAAGAGGGGCGCGTTGCGATCGTGGGGTCTGGGTTCGGCGGCTACGCGGTATTGTCGGGCCTCGCGTTCACGCCCGACCAATATCGCTGCGGTGCAAGTTTTGCGGCGCCCGCCAACTTGTTCTCGATGCTGGATCTCGCGCCGGCATGGCAGCGCGATCAGCTCTATCGCCGCGTCGCCGACGCGCGGACCGAAGCTGGCCGACAATTGTTGCGTGTGCGCTCACCGGTTTTCCACGCCGGGCGTGTACGCAGCCCGTTGTTGTTGGCGTATGGCGCACGCGATCCGCGTCTCTCGCGCGGTGAGACGGATCAGGTTGCGCAAGCGGTTCGCCTGCGCGGCATGCTGACCTATCTCGTCTTTCCCGATGAGGGACGCGAACTCATCCGCCCACAAGACCGGCTTTCATACCTCGCGGTGCTTGAGCATTTTTTGGGCGATTGCCTGGGCGGACGGGTTGAGCCGGTTGGCGCCGCGTTCGAGGGCGCGGCGATCAATGTCTATGACGGCGCGGTCAATGTGCCGGGTCTGAGCGCGTTCTCGCGCCGGCCGGCTCAAGCAGCGCCGCAACCGGCGCCGCAAGAAACCGGCGAAGACGGCGCCGAAAACGCCATCGAACCGGGCGCCGAAGACGAGCTGGACTAAGCATCGTTTAAGAAATTGAGCGCGGCGCTCCATGGCAGCGCGCGCTGACGCTGGCGAGAAAACGCCTTAGCCCTGAGGATACATCGAGCGCACGCGACTGCGCCGTCCCGTAAATGTATCCCACACCAACGTATCGACGTGCGCGGCGCCGCGTTCGAACTGCACGCCTTCGAACATCGAGCCGTGCGTTACGCCGGAGGCCGCGAACACGACGTGGCCTGGCGCCATGTCGTCAAGCGTCAGTTTCTTGTGCACGTCGCGGCCCATGGCGCGGGCGCGCTGTTCTTCCTGCTCGTTCTCCGGCTTCAAGCGCGCTTGCATCTGCCCGCCGGCGCAGCGGATCGCGGCTGCCGCAAGCACGCCTTCGGGCGCGCCGCCGGAGCCGAAATAGATGTCCACGCCGGAGCGCGCCGCTTCCGTTGTCCAAAACACCCCGGCGACATCGCCGTCAGGAATGAGACGGATCCCGGCGCCAAGGCTGCGCAGTTCTTCGACAATGTGCTTGTGCCGGTCACGGTCGAGCAGGCATGCGCGTATTTGGCTGACATCGACGTTCTTGGCTTTTGCCAAGCGCTTCACATTCTCAGCGGGCGAAAGGTCAAGGTCGATCAGGCCCGCCGGATAGCCGGGACCAATCGCGAGTTTGTCCATATACATGTCCGGCGCGTGCAGTAGGCCGCCTTCGGGCGCTAGCGCCACCACCGTCATCGCGTTTGGCGCGTCGTTGGCGCAGAGCTTGGTGCCTTCAAGCGGATCGACGGCGATGTCCACGCGCGGCCCGCCAGCCCCCAGTTCTTCGCCGATATAGAGCATCGGCGCTTCGTCGATCTCGCCTTCGCCGATCACGACTTTGCCGGAGAAGGGCGCGGTCTGAAATGAGCGGCGCATGGCGTCCACGGCCGCCTGGTCCGCATCGTTCTTGCGGCCGAATCCGGTGAGCTTGGCGCTGGCGATCGCCGCCACTTCCGTCGCGTGCTGCGCGATCTGGGAAAGGATCAAGCCGGTGTTGTAGTCGCTCACGTTCGCCCCTCGATTTGCTGGCGCTGTCATATCGCGCCGAGATCAGGGGGCAAGAGCAGCTCGGCTCACGAGCTAGTCTAGCGTCAGCAGGTCGCCGCAAATGGCCTCGAGGCCGGCCTGATCGACCGTGTCGAACGCGTCGAACTGGGTTGAATCGACATCGAGCACGGCGGCGAGCGCGCCGGTCCTGTCGAACACAGGCGTCACGATTTCGGAGTTTGAGCGGTTGTCGCAGGCGATGTGACCGGGAAAGGCATGAACGTCCGGCACGAGGATGGTTTCTCGCTTGGCGGCGGCAGCGCCACAAACGCCCTTGCCGAACGGGATGCGCAAGCAACCCAGCGTGCCCTGATAGGGGCCGACAACAAGCTCGGCGGGCTTGTCTGGATCGACGACGTAAAAGCCCGTCCAAAAGAAGCGGTCCGGGAAAGCCTGCGCGAGCAGCGAGGCCGCTGTTGCGTAGCGCGCGGTGACGTTGGGCTCGCCGGCAATTACCGCGCCGATCTCGGCGCGCAACGCCGCATAGCGTTCGGCCTTATCGACCGGCAGTTCGGCGCGCGCGGCTTCGGCCATCAGCTGCGGTTTGACTTGCGGTGCTTGAGTGCGCCGGAGGCCTTTAGCGCGGTCATTTGCGCCTGGCGATCGGAGGAGAGTTGCTTGGGCTTGTTCAACGTCTTGCCGACCAACACCGAAATGCCAACGATCGCGAGAACAGCCAAAACGATCGTAATCCAAAAGACAGTCATGGTGTTCTCCGCTGTTGAAACCAACATAGTGTTCCGGGAGAGGGATGGAAGTGGGCGCGGCAGGACTCGAACCTGCAACCAGACCGTTATGAGCGGCCGGCTCTAACCATTGAGCTACGCGCCCCCACCCGAAGGCGGTTTGCCCGTAGCACTACGCGCCGGGCGTCGGAAGAGCGTTCCGTGCGTTAGCTCAGCTTGAGCCGTCGCCACGCGCGTAACCGACGATCGCGGCCCGTACGAAATCGTCGAAATTGATGCTGTCGAGGTGCCGCGGATGCGGCGCCCATGGCGGGCCGTCGAGCATCTGTACGGTGATTTCGGGTTGCTTGCCTTTGCTGCGCTTGTTGCGGCCAAGCGCGTGCTCGGTTTCTTTTTCCACCCACTCGGACGCCGCGGCCGATTTCGACCAGCACAGGTGGAAAAGGTCGGCGCGATCGATCTCGCGGCGCAGCCGCGGGCTCCATTCTTCGCCAGATTTCAGCGACGTCCTGTCAAAGAAGTGCTCCACACCGGCGGCGGCATAGGCGGTGGCGATCGCCGAAACGGTTTCGCGGTCCTTGCTTGAGTAGGAGAGAAAAACCCGTTTGTGCCGCTTGAGGCGAACGCTGTCCGCGGATGCAGCGTTTTTCTTCGGACCACCGATCGGGCGTGTGAACGCGAGTACGCCAATTTGTGCGTCATCGACGAAAACGCGCGCCAAGAACACGGCTTGCTTGACGCCGTCTTCGGCTTCGGCCGAGAAGTTGAAATCGATCGGTTCGCCTTGCCACGTGCGCCGCTGAACGGCGCCCTCGCAGCTTGCGCCCCGCACTTCGAGCATGACGCCGACGCTGGCGCCCAGCGGCACCTCGCCGATTTTCATGCCGCTCGGCGCCGCATCCGTCGTCGGATCGATTTTACGCGCCTCTTTGATGACGGCCTTCAAGTCCTTCGGTTGATGGAGGACGATCCGCACCAGTTCCGGCGTGCCGCGCCGGAGTTTTTTCGGCGCGAACGCGGTGGCGTCGGCGGGCGCGCCCGATGGCGCGGCGCGCGCGTTGCCGACTGTAATTCCGCGCTCGCGTATCGGCGGTGGTGTCGCCGGCGCCGGCGTTGGCGCCTGTGGCCTGGCCGCTTCTGTTTCCAGCTCGGTAACGCTTGCCGGCGGTGCGGGAGGTTCGGGCGCGGAATCCCGGGGCGCCGCTTCCTGTTCAGCCGGCGCCTGGTAACCGCCGCCGAACGCATCTGAAAGCGGCTCATCGGTTTCCGGCGCAGGCGCCGTGACGCCTTCATCGACCGGCGCCAAATTATCATCCGCCGAACCGGGGGCGGGCGCATCGTCGGTTTCTGCCGGCGCTTCGTTTTCGACGCCGCCGTGAAGGTCGGGCGCGGTTTCCTGCTCGGGCTGCGGTTCGGGCTCAGGGTCTGGCGCTGGGGTGGGCGGCGCGGCTTCCTCGACCGGCGGCAGCGGATGCGCGCGCGGTGGCGTTTCGCCGCCTTCTGCCTCGGTGCGCCGCCGCAGCAAATCGATCGCGCGCGCTTGCGCGTCGGCCATCGCCATGACCGGCCAGGCCTGGGGCAAAAAACCAAACGCGGCGCGCACGTCCGGATCGGCCAAAATGAGCTGTGCGCTGCGGAGCGTGCGCGAGAGAACTTGCAAGAGCGCAATATAGTTCGCGTCGCGGGTAGCGGCCGCGGTCAGAACGATGCCGACATTCGCCGCGCTTTGCATTGCGGTCGCGGCGGCTTCGTCTGTGCCAAACGATTGGGCGCTGACCGCCTCCAGGCCGAAGCCGCTGGCGATATCGTGCAAGTCGGGCAGGTCTGCCTGAGCAGCCAGCAAAAATCCGTTCGACATGCATATACCCCCTGGGGCGCCGTTTATGGGGCGCCCTAAGCACGCCGGGCAAGCAAACCCCGACAGACTGTTTCTCAGAACGTCAAAACAACCTAAAAGAGGCGCTTAGATGGAGAATCCTCAGATGCGCTCTCTCGCCGCCCTTTCAGTGTTCGTTTTCTTGGCGGCTTGCCAGACGCCGTGCCCGTCGCCGCAAACGGGCCCCGTCAACACCTCGTTTCGCTGCGAGGACGGTTCGCTGCTCAACGTGACGTTCACGCGAAACCCCGGTTCGGCGCGCATCTCGCAGGAAGGGTATGTGGTCGTCGATCTGCCTGAGCGGGTCACCGGTTCGGGCTATCGCTACAATGGCAACGGCGCGGAATTGCGCGGCCATTCGAATGAGGCGCGCTGGACGCGTCCAGGCGCCGCCGAAACGGTCTGCCTGGAAACGCCCAGAAATTGATCGCCTAGAGCGCGGCGCCTAGTTGCGCCGTTTGCTTTGCTTCATCAGTTCGTCTTTGCGCGCCTTCATCTCAGCGCCGAGTTCATTGAGGTCGAGATCGGCCTGCTTCGCCTTGGCGAACATGCCGCCGCGTTGCTCTTCTTCCTTGACGTGATGTTTGATCATCTCTCCCAACACTTTGACCTTGGCGTCCCAATGGTCGTCACCGGCTGAACCGGCCTCGATCTCGGCGATCAGCTTCTTGGCGCCGTCGTGCTCGACGTCAGCCTCATCCATCATGTCTTCTTCGATGCCGGCCTCGCGGCACGCGGGGTAGAGGATCTCTTCCTCGATTTGGGTATGCACGCGCAACGCCAAGCAGATCTGGGTCGCGAGTTTGTTTTTCTTGGACCCGCTATTGGTGCTTTCGAATTCGTCGAACCAAGCCTCGACCTGCCTATGATCATCCTTGAGCAGTTTGATCGCATCCGGCGCCGCGGCTCGTGCCGGCGTTTTCGTCTTGCGCGTGGTTGATCGGGTCTCGGTGACGGCCATGGCGTTGCTCCTTTGGATTTGTCCAAAAGAACAACGCGCACGGCGCCAGGTTCCTGTTGCGAAGCGTTTTCACCTAGTGGCGGCGATCCCACCGGTTTTCGCGCCGATCCCAACGGTCTTCGCGGCGGTCCCAGCGGTCCTCGCGCAAATCGCGCACGTCTTCGCGCGCATCGCGAACATCCTCCGCGCGATCGCGCCAGCCACCCTGATGTTGCGCGTCACGGACGTCCTCGCGGACGTCGCGGCGGTCTTCGCGCAAATCCCTACGGTCCTCGCGGCGGTCGGCGCGATTTTCCGCGCGATCGTAACGGTTCTCAATACGATCCCAGTTGCGCGCATGTGCGGCGGGCGCGGCGAATGCCGTCACCGCGACCACGGCGCACAGCGTTAAAATCCGTTTCATGATCAAGCTCCTTCAGGCTGCCCCTCGGAGCTACAAACGCCGCCGCCGGCGCAATCCGTCGCTAGCTCAGCGCGAATTCCAGCGTGGCGTCGCGTCCGTTAGCGATGTCCTCGCGGGTGAGGGCGATGGCGACATCGGGGAGCAACCCTGCATCTGGTTTCGGCGTCATCGGAAAGCGGCCGATGAGCGGCACGTCCGCTTCAAGACCTGAAGCGGGCAAACGTAAGAAGAAAAAGGCGCCGCCATTGATGCCGCGTTGACTGCCGCCGGTTGGCGCGCCGATGAGGCGTCCGAGGCGGTTGTTTTTGATGCAGCTTGCGAATTGAAACGTCGCCGACGAGTTCTGAGAATCGATCAGAACATCGACAGCGCCGCGAAAGCGCGGGCCCAGTGGTTCGATTTGATCGGCGTCAGTTTCGCCACGAAGATCGTAGAACCCATCCTCGCGCACCGTCGCGTCGTCACCCCAATCGCGGAACGATCTGTCCCAAGTATCAAGATACTGATCGAGCCGTTCGGGCGTTTGCCGATAGCGGGTGCGGCGTGCGTAGCCTTCGCGCGCGATCGGCGTATCGGTGAGCCGTGCGGCAATGAGATCGCCGCAATCGTCGCCGCCTTCATTGCCGCGAATATCAATGATCAGCTTGGTCGCGTTGCGCGCGGCGATTTCGGCAAAGCTCTGGTCGAGGAACGCGCGCCAATTCCATTCGGAATTATAAAGGGCCCAAGTGGGCATGGTGAGACGCGCCGTTTGTGGACGCGGAAAAGCGAGCGTCCATACCGCGGCATTGCCGTCCGGGTCGGCAACCAAGAGCGACCGCCGCGTAGCGAGACCTATGGTTGCGGCGTCAAATGTCTCCGTGCGTTCTGAATTGGATGGTCGTGCACGCAGGCGCACGCTGGCGCCGGGACGAAATTGCAGGCTGTAGAACACGTCGAACGTCTCATAGCGATCGTAGCCGCGCACCTCGAGCAGGGCGCGGCGCTTATCGTCGTTGCTTCCGTCGGCGCGCGCGTATGGCATGAGCGCGCGTAGAATGCCGCGCGTCGAGCGCCCATCAATGCTGAGAATCTCGGCGCCGTGTCCAAGGCGCGGATCGCTCGATTGAGTCCGGAGCACCACCATGCGGTCGTCGATCCACGCGAAGTGGAACGGAAGAAGGCGTTGCGCGTCGAAAAGCTCGCCCTGAACTTGCTCGGACTGGTTGTAGAAGTTGGCGTAAGTGTGCCCGCACTTGATGGTTGCGAGGAAGCGGGAGAGGCTGAGATATGCCTCGCCGCGGGTTTGCGGGCGTGACCAGGCGCGCGCCAACGCATCGAAGCGCGCGCTCATATCGTGCGGCGTATTGTACCGATAGAGTCCCGGGTGCAGCGTCTCGTAAGCGTCGCGCAAAATCGCGATGTCGCCAGAAATATCGCCGAGCGGTTCCGCGAATGCGCCTGGCGCAAACAACAATCCGGCGCTGGCCCCGGCAAAGCTCCTGCGTGTCAACATTTTCCCGACCCCACTATGGGTGAGTTACGCCCGTTCGCGTCAATCGGATCAGTCGCGGTAATGCGCGTGCGTCTTCCTTCGCTCGGGGTGATGTTCTACGTTGGGCCGGCATGGAGGGGTGGATGCGAACTTTTGTCAAAACGGCGGTGACAGGGCTTGTGCTTGCATTGGCTAGCCCGTCAGTGGCGCAGCAAACGACCGAGGGCCCGCAGATTGTCGTCATCGGCAATCGTGTTTCCGCTGAGGCTTATGGCCGCTTGCCCGCTGTTTCAGACGTCGCGATCTCGCCCGATGGCACGCACGTCGCGCTCGCCGAATCCAATCTCGCCGGTCTGACCTGGGTCAGCATCGTCAATCTCAACAATCCCTCCGAGCGCACAACGCACGGCCCGCCGCAAAGCACCCAATTGCGCGGCGTCGGTTGGATCGATGATCAGCACGTCTCGTTCGTGATCGACCGAACCTATCGCACCGATCAGATTCCGCTTCCCGGCGGCATGCGCATGCCCGGGCCGCCGCGCCGCGTGGACATTTTCCGCTCGGGCGTGATCGACATCGCCGGCGGCGACGCGCGTGTGTTCTATACTGATCCGGAAAATCCCTGGGCGGATTGGGGCGCGGGTTTGATCGCGCCGATCGAAGGCGATCCTGAATACGTCCGTCTTATCGGCGGCAACACCAATTTCGACCGCGGGAACGCTGCGATCTATCGCGTCAATCTGCGCGCCAACCGCTCCAACCGCCTAACGCCAAACGGCACTACCACCGATACGGTGTCCTACACGCTGGATCAGCGCGGGCAGGTCGCGGTTCGTTTGGATGCAAACCAGCAAAGCAATCGTTACGGCGTCTATGTCTATGAAGGGCCGACGCCGCGTCTCTTGATCGAAGGCGTTTCGCCCTACGGTGCGCCGCCCTCAGTCGAAGGTCTTCTGCCGGATGGGCGCGTCGTGTTGTCCATGCCGGCGGATGAAGAGGCCGGACTCGCGGCGCTCTTTGCCTACCACCGCACGACAGGTGAACGCGAAACTCTGTTTCAGCGCGACGGCTTGGATGTCGCGGGCACGCTGCATGATCCATGGACGCGCGTCATCATTGGCGCGGCGTGGGTGGCCGACGAACTCCAGGTCCAATATTTCGATGCGGATCTGCAGCGTGTGCACGATGCGGCGGTCGCTTCGCTCGGCGGGTCCGTTCAACTCAGCAACTGGTCGCGCGATCGGTCCCGTTTCATCATCTATGCCGAGCGCGGCATGGATGGCGGCGGCTTCTATCTGTTCACGCCGGCGGCGAACACCATGCGCCGCCTGGCGATGCGCTACCCGGAAATCGCGCAACACCCAACCGGCGAGCGTCAAGCGATCCGTTATCGCGCGCGCGACGGCGTCAGCATCCCCGCGATCCTCACGCTGCCCGAGGGCGGGCGCACCAACCTGCCGCTCGTGCTGCTGCCGCACGGCGGTCCGCACGGCCCTCGCGACGATCTTGGCTTCGATTGGTGGGCCGCGTTCTTGGCGTCGCGCGGATACGCCGTGCTGCAGCCCAATTATCGCGGTTCAGGCGGCTACGGTCAGGCTTGGCAAGAAGCCGGCTACCGCCAGTGGGGCGGGCTCATGCAGAATGACCTCGACGACGGCGTGAACGCACTGGCGCGCGCCGGCATCATCAATCCGCAGCGCGTCTGCATCGTCGGCGCCTCGTACGGGGGATACGCTACTCTTGCGGGAGTCACGATGACGCCCGAGCGCTATCGTTGCGGCGCCAGCGTCGCTGGCGTGTCTGATCTCAGTCAGATGTTGCTCGAAACAGAACGCAACACCGGCGGTGAAGACAGCATGTCCTCTGATTGGTGGCGCCAATCCATCGGCGATCGCAGCGAAGATCGTGACTCTGTGCGTGCGGCTTCGCCGGTGAATCTGGCCAGCGCCGTGACCGCGCCGGTATTGCTCATCCACGGCACCGATGACACCGTTGTGCCGATCGACCAGTCGCGCCGGATGCTGCGCGCGCTGCAAGGCGCGGGCAAGAACGTGCGGTTCGTTGAGCTTTCTGGTGACGATCACTGGCTCTCGGATGCGCCCACGCGTATCCGGATGCTGCACGAGATCGAGACGTTCCTGGATGAGCACTTACGAGAGCCGTAAGGCCTGCCTGGACGCTGACTGCTTGCGTCGCTATATCCGCGCTTCGATTTTCCCGACAGAACGGACGGCGACCCATGGCGGCTCAACCCGCGCAGTACATTTTCACGATGCAAGGCCTGACCAAGGCCTATCCGGGCGGCAAAAAGGTGTTCGAGAACATCTGGCTGTCGTTTTTTCCGGACGCGAAGATCGGCGTCGTCGGCGTCAACGGCTCAGGCAAGTCGACTTTGATGAAAATCATGGCCGGCATGGACAAGGATTTCACCGGCGAAGCCTTCGCCATGGCCGGCACTAAGATGGGCTATCTCGAACAGGAGCCGCAACTCGATGCGTCGCTGAACGTGCGCGAGAATGTCGAGAGCTGGTGCGAGGAAAAGAAGCTCGTCACCCGCTTCAACGACGTCTCGATGAAGCTCGGCGAGGATTATTCCGAAGAGCTCATGGAGGAGATGACGAAGCTCCAGGAGCAGATCGACGCCGCCGATGCGTGGGACGTTGACAGCAAGATCGATATGGCGATGGACGCGCTGCGTTGTCCGCCGGACGACAGCGGCGTCGAAAAGCTCTCAGGCGGTGAACGCCGCCGCGTCGCGCTCTGCCGTCTGCTGCTCTCCAAGCCCGACATGCTGCTGCTCGACGAACCGACCAATCACCTCGATGCCGAAAGCGTCGCTTGGCTGCAGCATCACCTCGAGAACTTCCCGGGCTGCGTCATCCTCGTCACCCACGATCGCTACTTCCTTGATCAAGTCACGAAATGGACGCTCGAACTCGATCGCGGCAAGGGCCACCCGTACGAAGGCAATTACTCCGCTTGGCTGGAAGCCAAGGCCAAGCGCATGAGCCAGGAAGAGCGTGAGTCTGAAGGCCGTTCGAAGGTCATGTCGCGCGAACTTGAATGGGTCCGCCAATCGCCAAAGGCGCGCCAAGCCAAATCCAAGGCGCGCTTGACGCGTTACGAGGAAATGGCCGCCGCCGCCGAGCGCGAAAAGCAAACCTTCGCGACCATTCAAATTCCGCCGGGCCCGCGCCTCGGCAACAACGTCATCAATTTTGAAGGCCTCAAGAAAGGCTTCGGCGACAAACTGCTGATCGACGGCCTCACGTTCAAGCTGCCGCCCGGCGGCATTGTCGGCATCATCGGCCCCAACGGCGCCGGCAAATCGACGCTCTTCCGCATGATCACGGGGCAGGACAAGCCTGACGCCGGCAACATCGAAATCGGCGAGAGCGTGAAGCTCGGCTTCGTCGATCAGTCGCGCGACACGCTCGACAGTTCGAAGACGATCTGGGAGGAAATTTCCGGCGGCCTCGACGTGCTCACCGTGGGCAACCGCGAAATTCCCTCGCGCGCCTATGTGTCGAGCTTCAACTTCAAAGGCGCGGACCAGCAGAAGAAAGTCGGCCAGCTCTCCGGCGGTGAACGCAACCGCGTCCACCTCGCCAAGACGCTGCTCACCGGCGCCAACGTCCTGTTGCTCGACGAACCAACCAACGACCTCGACGTCGAAACCCTGCAGTCGCTTGAAGCCGCTCTCGAAGATTTCGCCGGCTGCGCCGTCGTCATCAGCCACGATCGCTGGTTCTTGAACCGCTTGGCGACGCATATCCTCGCCTTCGAAGGCGACAGCCACGTCGAATGGTTCGAAGGCGATTTCGACAGCTACGAGCAGGACAAGATGCGCCGCCTGGGCGTCACCGAAATCGTGCCAAGCCGGATCAAATTCCAAAAGTTCGGGCGTTAGTGCAAGCTCTCCGCCGTCTGGACATTCTGCTCACGCATCGATTTGCGATGCTCGTCGTCTTTGGCGTTTTCTCGTTCTGCGCTGTCGCCACCGGCGCAATCGTCTGCGCGTTGAGCGGCGTAACTACGGCGCTTTGGATGCTGAATTTGGCCGGCTGGGTCGCCGGCACGCTCGCGGCTGTGCTTGTGGCGAAGGCGTTTCGTCCTGCCATGCTGCATGTCGCGTTGTGGCTCGCGCCGTTCGGTCTGCTCGCTTCGTTCTTCAGCCCCGCCCAAGAGGGTGTGCATCGTTGGATTGATGCCGGGCCGTTGCATTTCAACGCGGCGATGTTGCTGTTGCCGTCCGCGTCTGTGGCCTTGGCCGTGTTGGCGCAGAGGCAGATCTGGATATGGATCGCGCCGTTCGCGTCGCTGATTTTGCTGTTGCTGCAACCTGATGCGTCGCAGGCCACGACGCTTGCGGTCGTCATGGTCGCCATCGCCGCCGCTACGTCAGCGCGCCCGTTGCTCCGGGTCGGGATCATTGTTGGCGCGGTTGCGCTTGCGACATTGGCTTGGTCCCGGCCCGATCCGCTGCAACCGATCCCCGAGGTCGAGGGGATTGTCGGATTGGCGTACGGGCTGTCACCGCTCTTGGCCGTCGCCGCGTTGGCGCTGCTGGTGCTTACGGCGATCAGCGCGGACATGGTGATGCGCTATCATCGCCTGACATCGCGAACTGGCGCGTGGGTGCTCAGTCTTTGTTTCCTGGGCTGGATCGCCACCACCTATTTTGGTGCGTTCCCGACGCCGTGGGTCGGCATTGGCCTAAGCCCCATCGTCGGCGCCTGGCTCGGCGTAGGCTTGCTCGCAGGCGCATGCCGCAATGGTGCGGCGCGTCACTCCGCCAAACTCTGATGAGCGCGTGCAGCGCCGCGCGTGATTCACGAATCTGCGGCTCGTCGGCAAACCGCTAAACGCGTAAATGACCGCCGTCTGCGTGCGAGCGCGATCGTGAAAAGCCAGATCAAATTCGAGGATCTCGTGCGCCAACGCTATCGTCCGTGAGCGGAGGCGGACTGGCGGCGAGGCTGTACGGCGTGTCACCCTTGTGCGTCCGATAAGCCTTCACGCCCGCATTGAGGTGACGAACCCAGGCGCGGTCGGCGTCGGTCACGCTCCCGGGATCCGCCATGCCCACCATTGTGCGGAAAAGGGGCGTAAAGCGTGGGTGGCTGATCAAGTGATAGAGCTGCTGATCCACATCGCGAACCGCCCACTCATCAATCAGGCCACCCCTTACAAGCTCGTGCGCCTGGCGCGAGACACTCATGAGGTTGAAGCAAAGCGTCGCCATTTGCGGCATGCGTGTTTCGTCCGCTGGCTTTGCATGATCTGATAGTTCGATGATGGCCCTCGCAAACTCGCGATCCTCCATCGCGCGCCGGAACAGATCGTTGAAACTCGCGCGCACCTCTGCGGTCACTTGCGCGCGCGCGAGGCGATTGGCATGCTTGGCCTGTTCAGTGCTTTGCCGAACTTGGATGCCCAGGAAAACAAGCGAGGCGATTACAGCGAGTGCTGCGATCGTCTGGCTCAGATCGGACCATTGTGTGAGTGTCACAGACGTCCGTTACCGAAGCGGCTGATCTGCCGACTTTCCGACTTCGCGGATGTCGATGTCCTCCTCCCAGGCAAGGTAGCTGAGTTGACTGCCGCCCCCGGGGTGTACCTTGGCGACGCCGATCTCCGCGATCTTTCGCATCAAATCGAGCGAAGCTTTGCGATTGAGGTTCGAATGGTTCTCGACCACGGTCACCGCCGACTGCCTCATGTTCTGCTTCAGTTGCGACAAATATTGGAAGAACCGTATGTAATTCCGCTCACCCTGCGCGAGCCGATATATCTTCTCTCTTTGTCCGTCCGTGAGCGCCATAGACACCCTCCATAATACCACGCTCAGGTAACTACCTCCGCGCGCATCGGGTCAAGGAGAGCGAACCGAGAACGAAAGTTCGAATATTAAACTCGCGCTCCGGCCACATACGCATCGATCACGCGCCCCAGCACAGTCATCGGCACATTGCCGCCGCCGACCACGGCGTCATTGAACGCGGCGAAGTCATAGCGCGCGCCAAGTGCGCTTTGCGCACCGTCGCGCAGGCGGTTGATAGCGGTGTGACCGACCTTGTACCCACACGCCTGTCCCGGCCACGAGCAATAGCGGTCGACTTCGCTTTGCACTTCGTCGGCGTTCGAGCCGTTTTCGCGCACAAAAAAGTCGATGCCTTGCGCGCGCGTCCAGCGCTTCGAGTGGAGGCCCGTGTCGACAACCAGGCGGCAGGCGCGGAACGCCAGCGATTGCAGATAGCCAAGGCGCCCAACGGGAAAGTCGTCATATACGCCCAACTCATCCGCGATCTGCTGCGCATAAAGCGCCCAGCCTTCGCTGTACGCGTTGAAGCCAAGCATCGAGCGCACTAGCGGCTGGCGGAATGTGTATTCGCCTTGCCAGACGTGACCGGGGATCGCCTCGTGATAGGTGAGGTCGGGCAGGTCGAACTTGCGATGTAGGTCGGTGCTGCGCAGATTGATCCAGAAATGCCCGGGCTCGCGGCCATCGATCGTGCCCGCGCCGCCATAGGCGCCCGGCGCGCCGTCTTCCACGTCCGGTGAAATGCGCACCACTTCGAGGAACCCCGGCACGAGCGTGTGAAACGCGCGCGGCAAACGCGCGCGAATATCGGTGAGCTTGTCCTGAATGAACGCCATGATCTCGGCGCGGCCCGGATCGCCTTCGGCGAATTTGTAGCGCGGGTCATTGCCAAGCGCGGTCATCCGCGCGCCGACGCTGCCTTCGGCGTAGCCGATGGAGCGCAGGATCGGGTCCATGCGTCCATGCAGCGCGCGCAATTCGTCGAGTCCCATCTGGTGGACCTCGTCGGGCGTCATGTCTGTCGTCGTGCCCGCGCGCAGCGCCCAGGCGTAATATTCCTCGCCGCGCGGCAGCGCCCAGACGCCGGCATTGTTCGTCGCGCGCGATTGCAGCGACTCCAGCATCGCGATCTGGCGATCGAGCGCCGGCGCGATGCGCTGCGCGGCTATGTGTGTGGCGTCGGCAGCGTAGCGCGGATTGAGGCTGGCGCGCGCGGCGCGCGTCGCCAGCGAGGTGATGACGCCCCACTGCGCCACCGGTTGCGCGCGGCTGGCGCGGAGCTGTTGTAGCGTCTTTGCCAACAGGAAATCCGGCAACACCACGCCGCGCGCCGCGTCCGCGCGCACGCGCACCGTCTCGCCGTCAAGCTGGCGCGCATAGGCGTCCATGCGCGTCAGATACGCATCCGCGTCAGCTGCGGTCGTGATCGAGTGGCTTGAGTCCAGGAACGAAGGTATCTCGACGAATGCGCCGACATTCTGCGCCACGACATAGGGCGCGTTGCGATACGACCAATTGTTGTTGAGGATCGCCACGTCGCCGTACGGGAAATCGAAGCCATCCGCCGCGAGCTCATACACTGTCTTCACAACATCAACGTTGAGCTTCTTGTCCACGCTCAGCGCGTCAGTATCCAGCCGTCGCAGCTGCGACAGCGTCGAGCGCACGTGCTGGCGGATCACGCCTTGTCCCGACGCCGAGTGGCTCGATAGCCGCGAGCGCAGCCGCGCGCGCGCATCCTTGTCGACGCCGGCGCTGGTCGCGCTCTCAGGGTAATCGTTCAGCAATTGCTCGGTGATGCGCGCGAGCAGGCGGTCGGCTACGGCTTCCGGCGTTTGCGCCTCGGCGGGCAGGGCCTGCGTCGCGAGTGCGGCGGCGCCTCCTTGCAACAGAGCGCGGCGATGAAACGACATGAGACCCCCAAAGCGGATGCGTCAGCGCGATCAATAGCCGCCCGACGCGCGGGTCAAGCGCAAAGCGCCGAAAGGGGAATGTGCGTATGCGAACGGCCGCACAGCTTTCGCCGCGCGGCCGTTTTTGATTTCAGAAGCTGGGCGTCAGCCGCGGCGTTGGTTTTCGTCCATGCGGAAGACGACGCGCAGATTCACCGGCGATCCGGTCGCGTCACTGCCGTCCGCGAGCTGCGGCGCATGGCGCAACGTGCGGGCCACACGGAGAGCAGCTGGGCCGAACCCGGGCGTTTCTTCAACGCGCGCGCAATCAAGCGCGCCATCGCCTTGCACCGTGCAACGCAGGCGCGCTTCGCCTTCACGGCCGCGCTCCAGTGCGCGCTCCGGATAGAGCGCCGAGAGGCGGCGCGCGCTTGGCGTACGCACCCAGATCGGCCGGCGGTTCGCGGTCACGACGATGTCGTCGCCTGTGGTCGCGGCTTCCGCCGTCGTTGCGTTGATCGGCGTGATGCCGATGGTTTCTTCTGGCACGTCAGCGCCAGCTGTTTGCCGGCGCGCTGGCGTGGCGCGTGGAGCGCTGGCCGGCGGCGCCGCGTCGGTCGATGCGCTTTCAGCGATCGCGCTGTCGGCCGGTTCAATCGGACCCGCGCGCAGCGGATCGTCGACATAAGATTCTGAAGTGTAGCTGTCGTTGTACGCTGTCTGCGCATCGTTGGGTGCGCCGTAATTCTTCCAGGCCAAATAGCCGCCGCCAACGAGCACCGCCGCCGCGACAGCGCCCAGCAATAACTTGCCACCGCCGCCGCCGCCCTTCGAGGCGCGGATCGTGGTGGCGCCATGTGTGTCGTCGTGCTTCGGTTTGTCGCTCACGTTCGTCTCCTCGAATGGAACAGGGAACCCGCAATCGCCGAACGTTCGCGATGGTACTAGGTTCCGTTTGTTGTTGGGGTCGCGCCGTTTTTGTTGC
Organism: Hyphomonadaceae bacterium; assembly: GCA_016791365.1. GTDB lineage: Bacteria > Pseudomonadota > Alphaproteobacteria > Caulobacterales > Aquidulcibacteraceae > Vitreimonas. Next base: position 67,399 of record JAEUMT010000004.1, read on the forward strand.
GCCGCTCTAAAAGCGGCCAGGCTGCGAGCGCTGTGACCACGGGCACAGTCGTGCAGCGAACCTCAGCGGGCGATCAAACCGAGCAGCAAACTATAGTCGTCGTCCATCAAGCCGTTGCGGCGGGCGCGCGCGACGGTTTCGCGGCCTTCGTCCGCGATGCGCGGCGCCCACGCCCGCATCGCTTCGCAGCGTGACTCCGAAGGCGGATCGCGCCGCGCGGCCGCGAGTTGCGCGATCGTCATGACATAACGAGCGACGCCGTCGCGCACTTCACGTTCGCCGCCGCGGCTATGCGCTGCGTTCATCGCGCCGATCTCCAGCGCGCCGACCAAACTCGCATTGATGACCTGCCCAGCCGGCACACGGCATGCGAAGCTATCGCCCAGCGCTCGCGACCAATCCTCGGTCGCACGCTCAACTTGCGCTTCACTCGGATGTCCCGCGAGCAATGCCGCCCACGCGCCACGGCTCGCCGCATCGGCATAGCGCAGTGACGGGCCGCTCTCCGGCATCGTTGCGCATGCGGCGAGCGTGAGCAGGGCGGCGAACAGAACTGAGCGCATGGCAATCCTCATGGTCCGCCGAGCCTATGCCGAACCGGACCGAAATCCAGCCACTTCCGCAACCGCGCCCATTGAGTCATCATCGCGCCATCGGGGAGGCGACATGAAACGAGCATCGTTAGCGCTGGCAGTGGTGGCCCTTGCCGCGTGCGGTCCGGCCTGGGCGCCGCCGAATGCGCCGACGCGCCCCTGCGATATTGTCGACGCCGCCGCCTTCAACGCGGCGCGTGAGGGCGGCGCCGCTGTCGGCCGCGCGCGCATCCACGACAACGGCGTGGTCTCGCTTACAACCGGCCCTGGCGTACAGCACTGCGCCACCTACAACAGCAGCATGAAGCCGTGCCGCCGGCCGAATGACTATGTCATCGAGTACACGCAAACGGACGGCGGGATTTTCTACGTGCACATCCCCGCCAATACCGCATACCGCTTCAATGTCCGCGCGGCGCCGAACACCTGTCAGATCATCTTGCCGCCCGAGTTCGATAATTAGCAGCCAGCCGTCGCGCCTCATCCCGCGCTATGCTGTGCGGCATGGTTTTGCCAACGGAATAATGTAGTTCTGATTCTGTGCATAACGCGCAAATCAGTTCATCATTCCAACCCGTCACCGTTCCGGACCCGGTCCGGACAACGCGATGGGAGCGCGTGAATGTCTGCGTTGCGAAAGTACCAGCCGCTTCAGTCTCACCTCGAACGCCGCCGTGGCCGCCCCGAGATGCTGACCTTCGAAGACATCGAAGGGATCATCGGCAAGGAGCTGCCCATGAGCGCCATCAAGCATCGCTCGTTCTGGTCGAACGATAATCGCGAAGTGGGCTCGGCCGCGCATGCTTGGACCCGCGCGGGCTATCGCGTGGCCTATCTCGATCGTGACCAGAAGGTCGTTCGTTTCGAGCGGGTTCGCTAGCGCCTGAAATCGGCCGCGAAAGCGGTGATCCATGGCTGCCTCCACGGGACGGGAGGCGCTCATGCGTCGATTCTTGCTGGCTTTGCTCGCATCCGCCACACTTGGCGGTTGCATCTCTACCCTTGAGAACGGCTATGACAGCCGTGCGCGTCACGAGTGCGACCAGACCACACGGGCTGGCGAACGGGGCGCCTGTTATGACCGCGTTGAACAGAACCGGCGTGAGCACAGGGAGTAGGCGATGAGATTGTTGATGCTGGCTTTGGCGCTGCCTTTGATGCTCGCAGCCTGCGATGCGTCGGTATCGTCAAACGGCGAGCAACTGGCCGACGCCACTGGCGGCTACACGCTCGAAGTCCGCGCTGTTGAAGGCGTGCAAACCTACATCGTCGTCGCGCCGGACGGCCGCCGCACAGCCGGCCGCGCCGCCGAAGGCGCATCCGCCTTGCTTGACGAAGAGGCGATTCAAGGCCTGGGCGATATGCAGCCGCTCAACACGGAACCTCAGCCGGAGGTGTTCGCGCTGCGTTTGCCGGGCGTGGATATTTCGGTTGCGGCCGATGCGGACAATCCCAACAGCGAAAGCGCAAGCGTGCGCGTCAACGCTGGCGGGCGTTCAGTGCATGTCGATGCCGATGAAGGCGCGCCAGGCGATTCAGATGATCGCGCCAATGTACGTATCACCGGCGCAACGGAAGAAGATGCACGCGATTTCATAAACGACGCCGAAGAGATTTCGGCCGAAGTGAAAACGCAAATGCTCGCGGCCGTCGGCCTGTAAACATACCGCAGCCACGCGCGCTTGCTCCCGCGTCGCGCATCGCGTTTTCTCGGCTCAACTGAGTCGGGGAAAAGATGCGCCAGAATTTGCGCGCGGCTGCGGCCGTCATCGGAATATTTGGTCTGACCGCAACGCCCGCCGCGCGCGCGGAAGAAGGCATGTGGACCTTCGACAATTTCCCGGCCGATCGCATGCGCGAGCAAATGGGCTGGGCGCCGGATCAGGCATGGCTCGATCGCGCCATGGTCGGCACCGCGCGCTTGCCGGGATGCTCCGCGTCGAATGTCAGCGGCGCCGGCCTTGTCCTCACGAACCACCATTGCGTGATTTCCTGCGTCACCGCGCTTTCAACCACGGACGCCAACTACATCGAGCACGGCTTCATGGTGCAGACGCGCGAGGAGGAGCTGCGCTGCCCCGGCATGTCGGTCGACGTGCTGACATCAATCTCAGACGTCACCGCCAACATCGAAACCGCAACCGCCGGCGTCGCCGCCGAGGGCTTCGCGCGCGCGCGTGACGCCGAGATCGCGCGGCTGACGAGCGAATGCACCAGCGCCCGCGAGCGTTGCGAAGTCGTCACACTTTATCAGGGCGGGCGGTACGGCCTCTATCGCTACCGCGCATTCTCGGATGTGCGCCTGGTGTTCGCGCCTGAGCACGGTATGGCCTCATTCGGCGCCGACGAGGACAATTTCAACTTCCCGCGCTATTGCCTCGATTTCGCGTTTCTGCGCCTTTACGAGAACGGCCATCCCGCGGCAACGGCGAACCATCTCGACATGCGCTTCACGCCGCTCACCGAGGATGAGATCGTTCTCATCACCGGCAATCCCGGCCGCACGTCGCGCCTGCGCACGACGGCGGAGCTTGCCTTTGAGCGCGATATCAATTTGCCGTGGCAAGTCTCGTCGTTGACCGACTTGCGCGCGCGGCTGCAGGCGTATTCCGCGCTGGGCCCCGATCAGGCGCGCATCGCGTCGGGCACGCTTCAAGACGTCGAAAACTCGATCAAAGGTCTGGCGGGCCGCCGGGAGGCGTTGGCGAACCCCGCCGGCTTCGCGCATGTCGAAGCGCGCGAGGCGGATTTGCAGCTCCGCGTGCGCCGCAACCGCGCGGCGACGCGCGACGCCGGCGACGCGTGGGGCGAAATCCAACGCGCGCAAGCTGTCTATCGCGGCATGTTCTATCAGTACCAATATTTGGAATTGCGCGCCGGCGAGCGTTCGCAATTGTTTGCATGGGCGCGCGATCTTGTGCGCGGCGCCGCCGAACGCGAAAAGCCCGACGCGCAACGTTTGGCGCGCTATTCCGAAAGCCGGTTGCCGGCGCTCGCGCGAAGCGTGCGGGCCGAACGCGATGTGACGCCCGGTTTTGAAGCGCTGCAACTTGCGTTCTGGCTCTCAAAAACCCGCGAGCACCTGGGCGCTGCTGATCCCGTAGTGCGCCGCATGCTCGGCGATGAGACGCCCGAAGCGCTCGCGGCGCGCTTGTCGCAATCGCGTCTCGGCGATCCCGCTTACCGCGCCGAGCTCTGGGCCGGCGGCGCGCCCGCGATCGCGCAATCCGACGATCCCATGATTGCATTTGTCCGCAATTGGGACGCCGATGCGCGCGCCGTGCGCGGAAGTTATGTGGCGGACGTCGAAGGCCCGATGGCGCGGGCCCAGGAACGCATTGCGCGCGCACGTTTCCGCGCGTTCGGCGAAGCCGAGTACCCGGACGCAACCTTCAGCCCGCGCATCACCTATGGCCGCGTCATCGGCTGGTCGGAGCCGAGCGGGCGCGTGATCGGGCCCTTCACGCACACCGGCGGGCTCTACGGGCGCGGGACCGGCGCGGCGCCATTCGCCTTGAGCCAGCGTTGGATTGATGCGCAAAGCCGCCTCGATCCGGGCGGCATTGTCAACGTCGCAACCTCAACCGATGTCATCGGCGGCAATTCGGGCAGCCCCTTGCTCGATCGCGATGGCGATGTTGTCGGCGCGGTGTTCGATAGCAACACCCACGCGCTTGGCGGCGAGTATTTCTACGATGGCGCGCTCAATCGCTCAGTCACTGTGTCGGCGACCATCATCCGCACCGCGCTCTCCGACGTTTATGGCGTGCACGGCTTGGTTTCGGAACTCGACGGTCGTTAGGGCCAAACGGGACGCCGGCGAACGGCACTCGGAACCGGTCGCGGCGTCCCAACCTCCTTGCTCATGAGGGCGAGGTCGGAGGTTTTTTGGCTGACGGCGACGGGGGTGCGTGACCGCCAGGCATCAACACAGGCGAAGTGTTGCGTGGCGTCGCCATGAACGCGCGCTTCGTCGGCGCGCGCAATTCCAGAGAGACGAAAGGTTGCGCGCGTGCGGCGAATGAAACGCGCTGTGCTCTATCCGAGCGCGCGGTTCAGAAAGTCCGTCTGCGCTTTGATCGATTGCGTCGTCTGCGATGACGGGAAGGCAATGAAGCCATGGCAGGCGCCCGGATAGATGTCCAGCTCCGCGGGATTGCCCGCGGCGACCCAGCGTGCGTGCATGAACAAACTGTCGTCGAGCAGCGCGTCCTTGGTGCCAATCGTGAAGAATGCGGGGCAGAGCCCGCGCAGGTCGGCAAAGAGTGGCGAAAGTTGCGGATCGCGGCGCTGCTCGTCGTCGAGACCCGGCAGAAACGCTTCGCCGAATTTGTGAATGTCGCGCGTGCGCAGAACGAGGCGTTCGTCGCCGAACCGGCGTGCGCTTGGCGTGAGGCCGAGATCGAAAATCCCGAACACCAGGTTTGCCGCCTTGAACGGTGTTCGGCCGTGCTTGTCGCGCAGGCGCAGAAGTGTGGTGGCGGACAGGTGCGCGCCCGCGCTCTCGCCGCCAATAGCCAATGCATCGCCGCCGAAATCGCGAACATTGTCGTGCGCCCAAAGCGCGGCCGCTTCGCAATCGTCAGGGCCTGCGGGGTAGGGATGCTCGGGCGCCAGACGATATTCGACGCTTATCGCGGTGAGCCGTGTCGCGTCCGCGATGCGCTCCAGCAACCGATCCTGCTGGTCAGCCGCGCCCAGCACGTGGCCGCCGCCGTGAATGTGCAAATACACGCCGCGTGATTTTTCCGGTGCGATGACGCGCAGCTTCATTTTGCCGGCTGCGCCTTTGATCTCGATCCATTTTGCGCGGTCTGACTTAACCGGCGCCGGAAATACGCCGCGGCCCTCGGCGCGCGCGTCGCGCACCTTTTGCGCGCCAACTTCCCACCAATTGTCCATGTCCTTGGTGAGCGCAATGATGCCGGCGTTGATCTGCTTGATCTCGTCTGGGAGGGCGGCGTCGGTGAAAAGTCTCGGATCGAAATGCAAGGTGGTCACCTGCGCCGTTTGTGTTGCGTGAATAACTCTATTCTGCGGCGATGCCGCTTGGTTTCAAGACGCCTGCGGCCTTCAGGTCCGCATGCAACGCGTCCGGGCTCACATCCCAGCCATTTGGCCACGTCGGCGCGCCGAGCACCAGAAATGCCCGCGCAACATACGCTTCCTCCTTAAGTGGCTCGGCCATCGGACCAACGCGTTGCTTGACGCGCGCGTAGTCCCATTCTCCGGCTGTACCGTCGGAAAATTCCACCCAAAAGCGGTGCCCGCCAAGGTGGCGAAGCGTTCGGACAGCAACGTCGTTCATTTCAGACCCTCTATATATTCCATTTGCTCGCCCTTTTCCATTCGCGTCCAGTTGTCAGCGAGGCTTTGCGTATTGAGCGAAATCCACTCTTGCACCAAGCGGTGAGCTTGCTTCGGCAATTCGCCCGACAGCATAGCTCCGGTGGCGATGTCGTAGCGCGCTTTGAATTCGTTGTAGCGGGCATGGATATGTGGTGGCGGATGATCTTCGTAGAACATCTGAATCGAGATACCGTAGAAGAGCGAGATCGTCGGCATCAGCTTACTTAAGACCACCCATCTTCCTGATCGCCTTCCACTCATCCGCCGTCACAGGCTGCACCGAGAGCCGCGAGTTTTTCACCAGCACCATGTCGGCGAAGGCCTTGTCCGCCTTTAGCGTCGCCAGCTTCACCGGCGTCTTCAGCGGCTCCACCGCCTTGAAGTCGACCGCGTAGAACGCGTTCGTCTTATCGGTCGGATCGATGTACGCCTCCTTCGCCACCTCGCTGACGCCAACGATCTCCTTGCCTTCATTGGAGTGATAGAAGAACGCCTTGTCGCCCTTCTTCATCGTCTGCAGGTGCGCCTTGGCCTGATGGTTGCGCACCCCGGTCCACGAGTCCGCGCCCTTCCTCACATGCTGATCCCAGGACCAGGTGTCGGGTTCGCTCTTGATCAGCCAGTACGCCATTCAGTCCTTCCAGTGCTCAGGCGCGCGCCTCGAACACCAGATTGAATGGCGTCTCGGCGGCTCTGCGGAATTTACTAAAGCCCGCGTCCTTCGCCACCTTTTTAAGTCGCGCCTCACCGGCTTGGGCGCCTAAGCCCAGGCCAATCTCCTGGCTTAGCGAGGCTGGCGTGCAGATCATCGTCGACGCCGCGTAAAACACCCGCCCGACAGGGTTCAGATTGTCGGCGAGATCATCGTGCGCGAATGGTTCCACGATCATCCAGACGCCATCGTCAGCCAGCGCTTTCTTCACGTGCTGTCCGGCGCCAACCGGATCGCCCATGTCGTGCAGGCAATCGAAGAACGCAATGAGATCGTAGCCGATCGCCGGGTAGTCCTTGGCGCTCGCCTGTTCGAACGTCACGCGCTTGGCGACGCCGGCTTCCTTCGCAAGCGTCCGCGCGCGCTCGATCGAGGGGCCATGATAGTCAAAGCCATGGAATTTCGACTTGGGGTAGGCGAGCGCCATCAGGATTGTGGACGCGCCGTGTCCGCATCCCACATCGGCAACGCTCGCGCCCTTTTCCAACTTCTCCTTCACGCCGCGCAGTGAGGGTATCCATTCAGAAACCAGATGGCGATTGTAGCCCGGGCGGAAGAACCTCTCCGTCCCTCGGAAGAGGCACGTCGAATGTTCATGCCATCCCACGCCATCGCCGCTCTTGAACGCCGCCGCGACCTTCGGTTCATCCAGCCACATCGCCTGTGCGAGATCGAACGCGCCCGCGAAGAACGCCGGTCCGCCTTCGTCCGCGAGGGCGCAGGCTTGTTCAGGGTTGAGTTTGAACTTCTTGCTCTTTGCGTTGTAGTCCACGTACCCCGCCGCCGCTTGCGCGGACAGCCACTCACGCAAGTAGCGCGCGTTGAGCTTGGTTTTTTCCGCGAGTTCATCCGGCGTTACGGCCTTGCCGTCGGCCATGGCTTTGTAAATGCCAAGCCTATCGCCCAGCAGCACCAATGCGGCCCCAGTCGTGGCGCCGAGGTCTCCCACCAGCTTTCCGAGAAATGCGTTGAGTTTGTCGGGATCGGGCGATTTCATGCGCAGCCTCCCACATCAGAAGAGGGCCTGAACTAACGCCTCCAATTTTTCGACTTCAAGCGCTGAATGATTGAATTTGGCGCATCAGGCTCAAGTAGTCGCGCCGGTCCGGCCGCCCAACCACGCTGCCGCTGGAACAAGGACAATGGCTGCGACCAGCATCCAGGCCGGATGCGGGATCATCGCGAGATTGAGGCAAGTCAGCGCGAAGACCAGCGCTCCCGCGATCCATCCTGCCCAGGATTTCGCGGCGATTTTCGCGCCTGCGAAGGCCGCCGCGAATGCCGCGATGGTCCAGGTCACCGGCAGGCCAAGCAAGGAGGTGATCGGCGCCGTCCGCATGTAATCGCGGATCGCTTCGGGGTTGGTGATCTGCACCTCGGGCGGCGGCGGCCACAGCCGGTGGTTGATCGCGTCTCCGGCCATAACGAGGCCGATGCCGACGGCCACTCCGATTGCAATGCCGAGTATGACCCGCAGGATCGCCATGCCCGCCCCCCCTTTGTGCATATTGCTTTTGCGCTTTTCAGGCGATGCGTCAACGCGTGCGGGCGCACGCGCTTGATCTCGCAAAGTGAGCCGCTAAAGCTCGCCGTCGCATGAACGCAGCGCTTGAAGCAGAGGGGTTGGTCAAGCGCTACGGTTCTAGAACCGCGGTGCAGGATCTCAGTTTCCGGGTGCCTGCGGGATCGATCTATGGCGTCCTCGGTCCAAACGGCGCCGGAAAATCTTCAACATTGCGCATGCTTGTCGGCGTGCTTCGCCCAACGGCCGGCCGGATTTCCGTTCTCGGCGGCGCCGCCGACCGCGAAACCATGAAGCGTGTTGGCTATCTGCCTGAGGAGCGCGGGCTCTATCGCGGCATGAGCGCGCGCTCCGCTATTGCCTACCTCGCGCGTCTCAAGGGCACGTCGGCCAAAATAGCCTTCAAGCGCGCCGATCAATTGCTGACCGACCACGGCCTCGGCAAAGTGCGCCGCAAGAAGATCAAGACAATGTCTAAGGGCATGGCGCAGAAGGTGCAGGTCCTCGGCGCCATCGCGCATGAGCCGGACCTCATCATTTTCGACGAACCCTTCTCCGGCCTCGATCCGGTCAACCAGCGCGTGCTCGAAGAAACAATTCGCGCCCAGGCGGCGGCAGGGCGCACGATTCTGTTTTCAACGCACGTCATGGAGCACGCCGAGCGCCTGTGCGATCGCATTTTGCTGATCGCGCAGGGGCAGGCGGCTTTTGAAGGCACTGTGCCTGAAGCGCTTGCGCTCGCGCCATCGGTCGCGCTGCTCGAAACCGAAGGCGATTACGATCTCGCAACCGCGCTCGCGCCGAAAGGATTCAACATCATTTTCGACGGCGAAGAGCACGGCAACAAACGCTGGCGCGCCAAGCTGGAGAACGGTCACGGTTCGCGGCAGCTCCTGCAAGCCTGTGTCGAAGCGGGTGCGCCGCTTTCCTTGTTCGAACCGGCGCGCGCTAGCCTGCACGAAGCGTTCGTGGCGCTGGTCGGCGACAAAGCCGCGATCCGGGTTGAGGAATAGGCGATGTCCGCGATCCTCCTCGTCGCCCGCCGTGATTATTTCGCCTATATCGGCGCTTGGGGCTTTTGGATCTCGCTGCTCACGGCGCCGTTGATCATTGCCGTTCTGCTGTTCGCGCCGATCCTGCTGGCGCGCGCCGAGCCGCCACGCGTGCTCACCATCGTCGCCGAACGCGCAACCGACGCTGACGCTGTGAAGGCCGCGTTCGCAAGCAACGCGCTGCGCGACGCACGCGGCGAGATCAGCGCTTATCTCAGCGCGACCGCGCCGTCTCTGCAGGCGTCGGCAGTCGCCGCTTTCGACGCGGCGCAAACCCGCGAGGCCGCCATCGCGGCCGCCCGCGCCGTCGTGGCGCAACATGCGGCGCCAAACGCATTGGCCGCGTTTCCAAATCCGTCGCCGCGCTATCGCATCGTCGATCCGCCCGCCCGCGACATCCAGGCGTTGCGGCCGTATCTCGATGGCGCGCGAACGCTGTCGAACGGGGCAACGATTTATGGCGCGCTAAATCTCCGTCGCGACGCTGCCGGTGCGCCAGTGATCGAATATTGGAGCACCGCGCTCAACCACGACGAACCGACAACGCTCGCGCACCGCGCCTTGCGGCTCGAAATGCAGCGTGAAGCCTTGGCCTCCCAAGGCTTGCCGCCAGGCGAAGCCGAACGTCTCCAGGCCTTTGATCCTGTGATCGTGCAGTTCGATCCGCGCTCTTCCGGCGAAGAGGGCGTGACCCTGCGCGACCGGGCGCCGTCTTACGCCGCGCTGGCGCTGGCCTTCATCTTGTGGAGCATCGTCTTCTCGGTCGCGAACATGCTGCTCAACGGCATGATCGAAGAGAAATCCAACAAGATCCTCGACACGCTGCTCACCAGTGTCAGCCCAATCCAAATGCTCGCCGGCAAGCTGCTCGGCGTCGCCGCCGTGAGCGCGACGCTGTTTCTGTTCTGGGGCGCGCTGGGCGGCACGCTGCTGACCATGGCGGCCGATCGCGCAAGCGACAACATCTTCGGCCAGATCGCGGCCGCGTTTCTCGACCCGCGCCTGTTGGTGGCGTTCTTTGTCGGCTTCATCGCCGGCTATCTCATGTATGGCGCGATTTTCCTTGCGCTCGGCTCACTCTGTGAGTCCGTGCAGGAGGCGCAGACCTTGCTCGGCCCCGTCGCGCTCGTGCTTGCCATCCCGATGATGCTGATCACGCCCGCCCTCGATAACCCCAACGCGCCGATCATCGCGACCGCAAGCTGGATACCAATCTTCACGCCATTCCTGATGCTCATCCGCGCCCCGGCGGGGTTAAGCTGGATCGAAATCGCCGGGCAGGGCGCCCTGATGTTCGTCAGCGTGATCGTGATCCTCTACCTCGCCTCGCGCGTCTTTAAAGCCGGGGTCGTCGATCAGGTCAGCCTTTCAAGCTGGCGCGGGCGTAAGGCGAAGGGCTAGCGCGCGGGGCTGGTTGCCGGTGCGGGTTCGCCCTACGGTGTCCGGGTACTGATTCTGATCCCACTTTCCCTGCGCGCCTGGCGTCGGCGGCGTGAACGGGAGGCATGCGTGACCGAACGATTTGGCATCTTGTCTGCTTTGCCTATGGAAGCCGCCGCGCCGCGCGTTGCGCACGCGCTTACGCAAAACGGAGCCGAGGTCTGTGTGGTTGCGCCACAAGACAGCTACGTCGCGCTGACGAAATTTAAGAAGGCCGACATCCTGATGCCTGCGTCGCAGATCGCCGGCAAAATGCCCGCGATTGCAACAGTGCTCGCCGAAGACTTTGGGGCGCACTCGATTCTCGCCGCGGACATCGGTGGCTTTGCGCTCCTGGCGCGGCTGGTTGGACAGCTGGATCGGCTCAATCTCAGCGACGCGACGCGCGCCATGATTTCACGATCGATGCCGCCGCCGGGAAAAGCGATCGAATTGATTTCCGGTGCGGCGTTCATAGTGCGCCAGGACGGCGATCTATGTTCGCCGCCGCGCTCGCTATTGAACCCCGTCGCGGATGATGCTGTGCATTTCGCGCGCATGGCCGCCTATCCGGTGATGCTAAAGCGTGATGGCGGATCGGGCGGCGCTGGCGTGACGCGCTGCAATTCCGAGGCCGAGCTCCTCTGCGCGCTGAAGCAGCCTCATCCTCACGCTGGTTTTGTCGTACAAGAATTCTTGCCCGGACCAGTCTATAGCGTTGCGCTGAGCGGCGTGGCTGGACGTGTCGCGGCGGCATTCGCTTTTGAGAAGCACGTGACGTGGGGCGCTCACGGCGTCGAGACCGTTCTGAAATATGTATGGCGCCCTGACATTCTCAGTCACGCGCGCCGCCTCTATGAGCGTTACGAACTCAACGGCTATTGCGGCGTCGACTATATCGCGGATGCGGAAGGCGGCGCGCACTTGCTTGAACTGAACGCGTGTGTCGTGCCTGAAAGTCACTTCGCCGGTACATTCGGAGTTGATTTGACCGCGTCGATGTTGGCGCTGCTCCGTAACCAGCCAATTCCGGACGCTCAGCCGCCGAAGCACGAATATGTGGCGCTGTTTCCGCAGGAATGGCAGCGTGACCCGGCTAGCCCATTCTTGTCGACCGCGTTTCATGACGTGCCGTGGGAGGATACCGCTGTGCTTTCCGCCTTGACCCGCGGCCCTGTCGGGCTGGCCGAGCGACGCGCCGCCTAGACCGCCCGCCAACCCATGATCGCGAGCGTATGTCCCTCGGGGTCCTTGAACGCGCGCAGCATCAGCTCACGCCCCGGCGCTTCCTGCAGCTTCTGCGCGGGATGCATGAAGGTGATGCCTTTGCCTTCCAGCGCGCTCTCAGCCGCGCTCCAATCGCGCGGCTCGAAATAGAGCACGGCGTCGCCGCCGACCTGCTGCCCGGGATGCGCGCCGCCAATCATGAGCCGCGTCGCGCCCGACTGGAAAAACGTCATGCCGTTGGTTTCGAACAGTACCGGAAAGCCAAGCGTGTCGCGATAGAACGCGACCAGCGCGCCAGGATCGGCGCTCGCCAGCGCGACCTGGCAAATCCCCGTCAGCATTTGCGGCGCGTCATTCATGGCTTCAATCTCCCATCGTCGGAATAATTAGTTTGACTAACTAACTAAGTCAAGCGAGATTCGACGTCGCCATGGCCCGCACGGATTCACTCGAAGTCGCCACCGCGCTCCACCGCGCCGCCATCCGCCTGCTGCGCACCGTGCGTGTCGCCGACGATGAAACCGGCGTCTCCGCGCCCAAGCTCTCGGCGCTCTCCGTGCTCACCTTCGGCGGCCCGCGGAGCCTCAAGAGCCTGGCCGGCGCCGAACAGGTCACGCCGGCCACCATGTCAAAGCTCGTCAGCGATCTTGAAGCAGACGGTCTCGTCGCCAAGCGCATCGATCGCGAAGACAAACGCGGCGTGTGCATCGAAGTCACCGCCAACGGCCGTGTTCTGATGGAAGAGGGGCGCAAACGCCGTCTGGCGCTGCTCAACAAGCGTATCGCTAAGCTCACGCGCGAAGAGCGCGCGCAATTGGCCGGTGCGTCCGCAATCATGATGCGCCTAGCTGAGTAAGTCTGGACCGCCGGCGCCCTCGCCGGCATCTATGGCGGCGGCGGGCCCGCGTCTGCTTCGACAAGCTCAGCATGACGCTACTGGAAACATCACACCAACACTTACACTAACATCATATTGAGCCTGTCGAAGCGCGGCGCCACGCACGAGCGAAGATGCCGGCGAGGCGCCGGCGCTCCAAGCGCGCCCAAACAAAAACGCCGCCCTCATCAGGCGGCGTTTTCGAATTCCAATCGCTTCAAGTGTCTGGTCTTACCGCGGCTTCGCCGGCGGGCGCGGAAGCAGACCTTCACGCTGCGCGCGCTTGCGGGCGAGCTTGCGGGCGCGGCGGACAGCTTCCGCACGTTCACGCGCACGCTTTTCAGACGGCTTTTCGTAGTGATTGCGACGCTTCATTTCGCGGAAAGTGCCTTCCCGCTGCATCTTCTTTTTGAGCGCCTTCAACGCCTGGTCGACGTTGTTATCGCGAACGAAAATCTGTACCAGGACCCGTCTCCCGTAACCGAATACCAAACCCAACAGGCCGTGTGCGCAGGTTGCGCCACGGCTCCGTTCTGAAGCGAAGGCGGGCTGATAGCAAAAGGCCGCGGGCATGTCCATTGCTGGCGGGCCGCGTCAGGCTTAGCTTTTCCCCATGTCAAACACCCCCTCAGACCGCTTCCGCGCCCGGATTTTAGAGGTTTTCCCGGCCCACGCCGCCCGGGGCGGCTGGACGGACGCCGCCTTCAAGGCGGCGGTAGCCGAGGCGGGCTTGAGCGAAGGCGAGGCGCTCCTGGCCTGTCCGAAGGGGGTTTTCGACCTTTTCGACGCTTTCGCCGCGCGGGCCGATGCCGCCATGCTGGAACGGTTGGACGAGCTCAATCTCGCCGCCATGAAGGTCCGCCAGCGCGTCCGCGCCGCCGTCCAGGTCCGGCTCGAAGCGCAACAGCCTTACAAAGCCGCCGCCCGCGCCATGACCCGCGCGCTGGCGCGCCCCGATCGCGCCCCGGAAGCGGCGCGCCTCCTGTGGCGCACGGCCGATCACATCTGGCGTGCGCTCGGCGACACCTCGACGGATGGCAACTTCTACTCAAAGCGCGCCATTCTCTCAGGCGTGCTCGCCAGCACCTACACGCGCTGGTTCAGCGACGAGAGCGAAGACAACGAACCCACCTGGGCCTTCCTCGATGCGCGCATCGAGAACGTCATGCAGTTCGAGAAGTTCAAAGCGCGTTTGAAGCCGATCAGCGAAGGCGTCGAAAGCGCGATCGGCGTTGCCGCGCGCTTTCGCTACGGGCGCTGAAACGGCCGTTACGCACTGAAATTTCCTCCACGCACTGGCGTTGCGTGCGCATGAGCGCATAGTCGGCGGACTCGTTTCGAGTGAGGAGGGCGCTCATGGCTGCAGCTCCGGTACGGTTCATCAACGCCGCGGCCTGGCCGCTGACGATCTGGACCTCGTTGTTTCATTTTGAAAAACATCCGGCTGATGACTACGTCGAACGTACAACCCCCATCGTTGCGACTGCTATTGCGTTTTGGGTTTGCGCGATCGGCTTGCTGGTTTTCGCCAATCCAGTCGTGACCTCGATCGGCGGCTCTATCGATGGCGCGGAGGCGATGGTGCAACTCGTGCGCCGGATGCCCGGTGCGATCGTTGGCGTGCTTTGGTATTTCGTACCCGCGCTCTACATCATCGGCTTTTGGCTGTTCGCCACGCGCGAAGAAGCGTTTCCGCGAAACTAAGGCGTGTCGAAGGGCGGCGCGGCCCTCGGCTCTATAAATGCGACTTGAGCTTCGTTACGTGTCCCATCTTGCGGCCCGCGCGCGCATCACGCTTGCCGTAGAGATGAAGGCGCGCGGTGGGATCGGCAGCGAGTTGCGGCCAGGTGTTTGCGTCTTCGCCGATGAGGTTCAGCATTTCGATCGCGGCGATGCGCTTCGACGAGCCAAATGGCCAGCCAGCGATCGCGCGGATATGCTGCTCGAACTGCGAAGTGACGGCGCCTTCGATGGTCCAGTGACCGGAATTGTGAACGCGTGGCGCCATCTCGTTGGCGACGAGTGCGCCGTCAGACATCACAAAAAACTCAATCGTCAACACGCCGACGTAGTCGAACGCTTCCATTGTCAGAAAGACCGCACGCTCTGCTGCATCGGCGGTGAATGCATCAATTTTTGCAGGCAACGTTGTGCGCGAAAGGATGCCGCCCGAATGTTCGTTTTCGCAGGCCTCGAAGAAGGACGTTGCCGAACCTGCACCGCGTACGCCGATCACCGATATTTCGCGCTCGAATGGGCAGAAGCCTTCCAAGATTCCGGGCGCGCCGAGGCGTTCATAAGCGCCTTTCGCGTCAGCGAGTGAATTAATACGGATTTGGCCACGGCCGTCATAGCCGAGGCGGCGTGTCTTGAGGATCGCCGGTACGCCGATTTCGGCGATTGCGGCGTCGAGATCTTCTTGCGAGCCGATCGCTTTGAATGGCGGTGTCGCGATGCCAGCGCTTTGGAAATAGCTCTTCTCGTCGAACCGATCTTGGGCGACGGCAAGAGCATTTGGCGTCGGCGCCACGCGCGCGCCGGCGGCGATGAGAGTTTCCAGAGTTTCGGCTGGAACGTTCTCGAACTCAGTGGTGACGACGTGCACGCGGCGGGCGAAGTCTGCGAGCGCCGCGTGATCGAGATAATTGCCGACGATGGTTTTCGCAGCGACGCGGGAGGCGGGGCTGTCGGGTTCGTCAGTGAAGATGCAGACGTCGAAGCCCAGCTGCGCGGCGGCGATGGCGAGCATGCGTCCAAGTTGGCCGCCGCCTAAGATGCCGATCGTGCTGCCGGGCGGGAGCGGGTTCATGTTGGGCTTTCGGCCACCGCTTCTGTTTGCGCGGCGCGGAAGGCGTCGATGCGCAGCGCCAGCGCGTCATCGCTCAGCGCCAAAATTTGCGCGGCCATGATGCCAGCGTTTGCGGCGCCGGCTTCGCCGATAGCAAGTGTGCCGACAGGAACGCCTTTCGGCATTTGCACGATCGAGAGCAGGCTATCGAGGCCCTTCAGGTCTTTGCTCTTCACCGGCACGCCGAGCACGGGCAGCGGCGTCATCGAGGCGGCCATGCCGGGCAGGTGCGCTGCGCCGCCGGCGCCGGCGATGATGATCTTTAGCCCGCGCGACTTGGCGCTGGTGGCGTAATCGTAGAGGCGCTTGGGGGTGCGGTGGGCGGAGACGACCTTGGCTTCGTACGCAACACCAAGCGCATCCAGCACTTCGGCGGCGGCCTTCATCGTCTCCCAGTCGGACTTTGAGCCCATGATGAGCCCAACCTGCGGGGTAGCCATGTTTCGGCTGCTCCTAAAAAACGGCCCAGTAAATGAAGCCGGGCGCCTCGTCCAGTCCGGTCGTGCAAGCGGTTAATCCGGCTTTTACCCGGAGGGCGCATCCCTGTGGGTAAGGATGCTGTTCAAACGCTCGAAACCCGCAAGCGAAACAAGCCAAGTCCTGCAAGGGCTGGGGCTGAATTCGCGCGACGTTTCCGAGTCGGGTTTGGCGGTGCTGGAGCGACTCACCGGCGAGCTGGCGGAGCTGAAAGCCAAGCTTGAGGCGGCCGAGGCGCTCGCTGACCGCGACACGCTATCGCCGGTTTTCAATCGCCGCGCGTTCCTGCGCGAGTTGCACCGCACGATGTCGGAAGTTGAACGCTACAAAACGTCGGCCTCCGTGATCTATCTCGACCTCGACGGCTTCAAGGCGCTCAACGACGCCTATGGGCACTCGGCGGGCGACGCGATCCTGCGCAACGTTGGTCTCATCCTGCTCGACAGCGTCCGCGAGAGCGACATCGTCGGCCGTTTGGGCGGCGACGAGTTTGGCGTCATCCTAAACCGTGCGAACGCCGAAGAGGGGCGCACGAAGGCGCAGGCCCTGAGCGACAAGATCAATTCCAGCGCCATTCTCTATGCGGGCGTGCCCCACCGCATCCGCGCCTCAGTCGGCGTCCACCCGATCGCGATGGCCGAAGATCCCGAAACCGCCCTCGCGCGGGCGGATGAGGCCATGTACGCCGAAAAGCACGCGCGCCGCGCCCAAGCCCAGGCTTTTTCCGGCTTCTGAATACTTGAGCTTCGCGGCGCCGCTTATTGCTGGCTGAGCGTCGGCCGCGCGTTCTGATCAACGATGTCGTACGTGCGCGTGACACGATATCGAACGGTGTAGATGCCGATCGGCCAGCCACCCATGGTCACGTCCGTCTCGTACGCCTGGCCTTGCTGCAGGCTGGAGAAGCCGTTCAGATCAAGCTCGTAGATGCCGACATAAGTGGTGTCCTCTAAGCACTCGTGCGGGCGCGAGAGCAGGTCGCTCGTCAATGTATCGGGCAGAATGCACATGTCTCTCAGGTCGAACGGATCAATCAGCGCTTCGTCGTGTTCGCGCACCTGGATCTCGATAATGCCAGGGTTGGCGCCGCCATTGATGTCGCAACCCCAAGAGCGGTTGAAGCCGTCGGTATCGCGTGCCGGAAATGCGCAGCTTTGGTTCGCGGCGATCAGCCGTGTTTCGTTGTTGTCGAAATCTTCGAAGCGTTCCGTGACGGTCCAATAATTGTTGGCGCGCACAAGGACTGAGATTTCGTCGTCGCCGAGATTGGTGGCGCCGGATTCGCGTTCAGCATGGACGCTGAGAATTTCCACCAGATAGCGCGGCGTGCGCGTCCCGATCGTGGCTTCGTTGAAGGGATGGGCGCGGCGATTTGGAAAGCGCGTCGCTTCCTGCGCCGGCTGCGAGGCGGTTTGATTGGTGAAACCGTTTTGCGCTGTAGCGGGGGTGGCGGCGCATGCAAGCACAAGCGCCGCCGTTGCGAGAATGTGATGCCGTTTCATGATCATCGCTCCTTGAGGAACGATGTTCATGTTGGCTCAGCCCGCCCGCGCCGCCATGACGCGTGTCACGCCTCGCTACAGCCGAACGCTAATCGCGAGCGCGCCGAAATCCTGGCGCGTTGGCTGCGTTTCGAACTCTTCCGTGCGCCACACATACGTGTAGGCCAGCCGCCAGTCGCCGGCGCTGATCGCAAAGCCGGTTTGGAAGTCCGCGACGTAGGGATTGCGGTCGACGGAGGCGCTGTCCTCGAACGTGTTGCCATCGAGAAAGAGATTGTGCGCAACGGCGCGGCCCTGGACGCCAGCGAAGACCTGCCAGGAAAGCTCCCCGCCCGAAAAGTGTTCGATCCCCGCGAGCGAAGGGCGTACGCGCGGCGGGCCGTAATCGTTATCCAGCCGCCAGCCCACGCGCGCCGCGACGCCGAGGCGCGCTTCCGTGCGCAGCGTCCCGAGCGTGACGCCGGCATTTGGCGTCAAGTCGAATTCGAGTCCGCCAAGATCGGTCGAGAGTTGCGCCCACGGCGGACGCCAGCGGCGGTCGAACGAAACGGCGAACGCGACTTCGTCATTGAGCTGGCTGTCCCAGCCTTGCGGATCGGGCGCGCCGAGCCATTCGTGTATGCCGCGCTGCGCTTCTTCGCCCATCGCCGACGGGCCGGTGACGCCAAGCTCAAGCTCGTACGTGTCGAGATAACGCGGCTCGAGATTGCCTGGGCGATCTTCCTCGGCGCCGACCAGCAGCTGCATATAGAGCCAGCCGGCATAGGGGTGCTGATCGGGCGGCGCGGGAACGGCGCTGATGTCTTCGGGCGTGAAGATCGAATGGCCGAGGGCGATGCCCCAAAAGTCGGGGTCGCTGCCCGAGAACGTGCGCGTCAGCGTGCTTGCGCCGGAGAGCCAGTCCGGCACTTCGCTGACTTCGGAAACGTAAGCGAGTTTGATGCCTGACGTGTAGTTGCGGTCGGCGCCGGACGAGAGACTGTCGTTTTCCACCACGACGGAAAATACGCCGCTATTTCCCGCCTCGGCGTCCTGGGCGAGTGCCGCGCCTGGCGACATGGCGGCGAGCAATGCCGCGCCGCCGAGCCAATGCTTCAGGCGATGATGTCCGGCATCAACCGATCCTCGATCCATTTGATCTGGTCCCTCAAGACAAGCTTGCGCTTCTTCAGACGGGCGAGCTGCAGCGCATCCCCACCGTTCTGTTCCTGCAGGGCAAAAATGGCAGAGTCGAGGGCCCGATGCTCCTCGCGGTACTCGAGCAGCCGCGCCTTAAGCGCGCGCCTTTCCGGCGTATCGGTTATTTCGAACTCGGTTCCGTCTTCCGAATCCATCAGCTCATGCGTCCGCTGTTCCACGCAGCCCCGCCTGCGCGCGAAATTTGAGCTAAGACACGCGAACCACGCTCTGTAAAGCCGCCCTGGCGCGCGAATTTCTTGGCCGGAATCAGGCAGGAAGAAGAAAGTTTATTTTTGTTGATGATGTAACGAGACAACACAAAAAAACCGGCGCACACTTTTGGTCCGCTCAAGCTGAAGGAGGCGCCTTAATGGCTATCGAGCAGCGGCTACGCGAACTAGACGCGCGGCATCGGGACCTCGACATCATCATCAAAAGCGAAGCCACGCACCCGTCCATGGATGCGACACGGCTTACGGCGATGAAACGCCAAAAACTTCGACTAAAAGAAGAGATCGAACACATTCGGCAAAACGCCGAGAACCACTGAGCGCAATTTCGCGTCAGTTAGGACGAGCGACGCTCAATCCCTGGAGATTGAGCGTACGCTCGCGTGATGCGGACAACGTTCGCGACCCACTCAAGAAAGCGCCGCGCCGATCGCCGACGCCGCGACGTCAGCGCGTCGCCGGTGCGTTTGCCTCATCTACCAGCGCGATGTAGCGGCCGTAGCCCTGAGCTTCCATGTCCGAGCGCGGGATGAACCGGATCGCGCAGCTATTTACACAGAAGCGCTGACCGCCCGAGCCGCGTGGGCCGTCATCAAAAACATGCCCCAGGTGGTGATTGCCGTCGCGCGAGCGGATTTCGATCCGTCGCATGCCTAACGTGTAATCCTCGTGCATTGTGATCGCGTTCGGATCGACAGGCCGTGTGAAGCTCGGCCAACCCGACCCGCTGTCATATTTATCAGTCGAAACGAAGAGCGCCTCGCCGGTGCGGGCCTCGACATAAAGTCCCGCCTCATGGTTGTTCCAATACTCGTTGTCGAACGCGCGTTCGGTGCCGTTGCGGTCCATCACGAATGAGCGCAGCCGCTCCAGCGCGGAGGGGGAGCGCGCCGTCTGAGCCTGGGAGGCAGGCGCATTGCGTTGCTGCGCGTAAGCGTAAACCCCAGCGCCGCTGGCGGCGAGGAGGGCGATAGCGGCGATGTAGGCGATGCGCATGAAAGCTCCTTGTGCCTTCTCTATACGGTCAAGCTCCGGCGTCGGTTTCAAGTCTGGACCGCCGGCGCCCTCGCCGGCATGGCGGTTGAACGGCCATGAGTGGGCTGCGGTTGAATACCTGATGTCGGCGAGGGCGGCGGCGGTCCAGATGTGATGCAACCAACGGCGCCTTCGCTACGTATAAGGCAGCATGATCAGACGCTTCCTTATCGCCAGCTTGTTGTTCTTGGCCGCCGCGTGCTCGCCTTCGCCATCATCCGCGCAGCCGCGCCAGGCGCCGAGGCCTGCGGGCCAGGAGGAGGCCGTCTTCGCCGGCGGGTGCTTTTGGTGCATGGAGCACGATATGGGCGCGATCCCCGGCGTCAGCTCGGTGATGAGCGGCTACACCGGCGGTCGCAACGCCAATCCCACCTATGAAAATCACCCCGGCCATTTCGAAGCCGTTCGCGTGCGCTTTGATCCCAGCGTCATCACCTATCGCCAATTGGTGGATCGCTACTGGCAGCTCACCGATCCGACCGACAATGGCGGCCAATTCTGCGATCGCGGCTCAAGCTATCGGCCCGCTATTTTCGTTACGCCCGGGCAGCGTGCTGACGCTGAAGCCAGCAAAGCGGCGGTCATCGCCAGCGGCCGCGTGAACGGCGAAGTGATCACGCCAGTGCTCGATCTGGGGCGCTTCACCGAAGCGGAAGACTATCACCGCGACTACGCCCGCCGAAATCCGGCGCACTACGCCGCCTATCGCGCCGGCTGCGGCCGCGACGCGCGCCTGCGCCGGGTATGGGGGCGTTAACATGGAGCGCGGGCGTCCTCGCCCGCATTTGGTGTTTGAAGAACGTGCGGGCGAGGACGCCCGCGCTCCATAGGCGGAACCTCCGCCGCCGCAGCGCCGTTAGCCGCTTGATGCACGACAATACCGCATACGCGCGCGGGCTCGGGCGCGCGTTCGTCGGCGCGCTTCTGTTCGCGCTGCCTTTGTTCATGACGATGGAGATGTGGGAAGTCGGCGCCACCGGCGATCCGCTGCGGCTGGCCGCGCTGCTCGTTGCGACGTTTCCGCTGCTCGTTGGCCTGTCTTACTTTGCCGGTTTCGAACACGCATTCGGCTTGGTTGATCATTTGCTTGACGCGTTCGCGGCCGTTGCCATCGCGGCGGTGACGGGAACGCTCGCGTTGGCTTTGTTCGGCGTGCTTTCGCCACAGCACCCGCTCACGGAATTGATCGGAAAGGTTGCGGTCGTGACCTTTCCTGCCGCCCTCGGTGCGTTGCTCGCGGATAAACAACTTGGACGCAGCGCCGCCGACGAAGATGGCGAGACCCGCAATTATTGGGTGCGGCTTTTCTTGATGCTCGTCGGCGCGCTCTTCATTTCGCTCAACGTCGCCCCTACCGAGGAGATGGTTCTCATCTCCTACCAGATCGGTCCGCTGCAAGCGGCGCTCCTGGCGCTCGTCTCGCTGGCGCTGCTGCATGCATTGTTGTTTTGGGTGGATCTAAAGCGCCGGGATGATCCGCCGCGGCAGAACTTTCTATCCGTGCTCATCCGCTATTCGTTCGCCGGTTACGCCATCTGCATGCTTGTGAGCTTGTTCTTGCTCTGGGTGTTCGGCCGGACTGATGGCGTGCCGCTCGAAAGCGTGATCGCGTACGTCGTGGTGTTGTCGTTCGCCGGAGCGCTTGGGGCAGGACTGGCGCACGCCGTGGTGGCTGAACGCCGTGACTAAGCGCGCCAAATCCCCCGGCGACACGCCGTTGCTTGAATGGCTCACCGGCGGCGTGGGTGCGATTGTCTTTTGCGCCATGCTTGGCGTGCTCGTTGCCGCGGGCGCCGACGGCGCGGGCGGCCCGCCAAACATTCAGGTGAGCGTCGAGCGCATCGCGCCAACGCGTGCGGGTTACGTCGTGGAGTTTGAGGCTGAGAATAGCGGCGACCAGACGGCCGCCGCTGTCGATATCCTGGCTGAACTCGCCAGCGGCGAAACAGCCCGCGCGCATATCGACTATTTGCCTCCGCACTCGGTGCGGCGGGGCGGTGTCTTCTTTGAACGCGATCCGCGCGCGGGCGCTGTCTCGCTGCGCGCGGAGGGCTATGCCGATCCCTAGGCGTCGTCGCCCGACGCCGGCGCTTGCTCGTAGGTTTCCGCCGGCACCGTCTCCTGCGCCGATTTCAGCGTGTTCGCTTCCGCCTTGGCCGCGCGTTTGTCGGCGCGCGCCTTCGCGGCGGCGGCTTCGGCCACAACCGCGTCGAGTTCGATCTGGCTGCACAGGCCGATCGTCACCGGATCGACCGGCTTGATCTGTGAGCTGTTCCAATGCGCGCGCGTGCGCACTTGCTCGATCGTCGCCTTCGTCGTTCCGATCAGCTTCACGACCTTGGAGTCCGGCACTTCCGGGTGGTTTTTCAAGAACCAGGCGATCGCGTCCGGGCGATCCTGGCGGCGGGCGATCGGCGTGTAACGGGCGCCCTTTTTCTTCACTTGCGGAAGGTCGATGCGCTTCTGCTCAAGCGGCTTCAACACGTAGGTTTCTTCCGCTTCGCCCTTGGCGATCTCTTCGCGCGACAGGAAGCCGCCGGCGATCGGGTCGACGCCGCGAATGCCCTTGGCGACGTCTTCGTTGGCGATGCCTTGGACTTCGAGCGGGTGCAGGCCGGTGAAATCGGCGACCTGCTTGAAGGTGAGCGAGGTGTTTTCGATGAGCCAGACGGCGGTCGCCTTCGGCATCAGCACGTTCGAGGTCATGGGGAGGCTCCAGATACGCAAAAGCGCCCGGCGTCGTCGCCAGGCGCTAGCCATATGGTGCAACGGGCTGACGCATCCG
>JAEUMT010000051.1 GCA_016791365.1 Hyphomonadaceae bacterium
GGATGCGGGCGCCTCTAAGTACGCGCTTCGCCGGTTTTGGGGTGTCGCCAAGCGGTAAGGCAGCGGTTTTTGGTACCGCCATTCCTAGGTTCGAATCCTAGCACCCCAGCCATCCTACGCTCGCGAAGCGAGGGTAGGATGTCCTCCGAAGCCTTGGCGTAGGAGGACTGCGTATCCCACCCGCGAGCTTCGGATGGCTTACGCCCGACGGAGCCCCTCTTGATCAATCGAGCCTGCCATCCGCAGTGCTATCCTCCCTGCGCGGGAGGCGTGCATGTTCTACGTGTATCTACTGCAGAGCGAATCCAATCAGGATCAGCGGTACACGGGTTACTCAACGGACGTGAGGCAGCGTCTTCGGAAACACAACGAAGGCGCAAGCATTCACACCGCGAAGTATCGACCGTGGCGGTTGGTCGCGTATTTTGCATTCCAGGACGAACGTAAAGCTCGCGAATTCGAGTTTTATCTCAAGACCGGTTCAGGCAAGGCGTTTGCCAACAAACGTCTCTGGTAGTTGCGTTTCAGAACGGAGCGATGATGGCGCGGAAGAGCTATATTCCTGGTGACTTCGAACTGGTCGTGAAGCGTTCAGCCACGGGGCTTGGGCTCTTCGCTGACGGCGAGATCCCGAAGAACGCCTGCATCATCGAATATACCGGCGTCCAGATTTCCAAAGAGCAGGAAGAAAAAAGCCGCTCGAAATATCTGTTCGAAATTCACGCGCGCAAGACCATCGACGGCGCGCCGCGCTGGAATACCGCGCGTTACATCAATCACTCATGCCGCCCGAACTGCGAGCCCAACATTCACAAGGGCCGCGTGTTCATCCACGCCAAGCGCAAGATCAAGCCGGGCGAAGAGCTGAACTACGATTACGGCACGAACTACTTCAAAGAATACCTGAAAGACATCTGCGCCTGCCCGAAGTGCGAAGAAAAGCGCGCGGCAGTGAAGAAGGCGGCGGCTAAGACGGTCGCGCGCAAGCGGGCTGCGACAAAGGTGAAAAAGACGAGCGCAAAAAAGGCGACGTCTTCGCGCAAGGAACGCTAGCGTTTGCAGGTTGAAGCGCGGACCTCCGGCCCGCATGCGCGCCAGGAGGCGCGCGATCCAACCTTCAAAGGGTCTTGACCTCGGCGCCCTTCGCTTTGCCAATGATCACGACCTGGCTGAGGCCGATGAAAAGTCCGTGCTCAACCACGCCCGCAATTTCCTTTAGCGCCGCGCCGAGCTTTTCCGGATCGGGAATGCGCTTGGCGTGCGCGTCGAGAATGTAATTGCCGCCATCGGTGATGACCGGCTCGTTTGACTTGCCGGTGATGCGCAGCACGACCTCATCGCCCGCGCAGCCTGAGGCGCGCAGAGCTTCCGTCACGCGCTGTTGCGTCAGCGCGACGCCAAAGCGGGTGACCTCCACCGGGAGCGGAAATTCGCCGAGCGTTTCGACCCACTTCGACTCGTCAGCAATCACGACCATCTGCTTCGACGCCGCCGCGACAATCTTCTCGCGCAGCAACGCGCCGCCGCCGCCCTTGATCAAACGGAAAGCCGGATCGACTTCGTCGGCGCCATCGACGTCGAGATCGAGAGATGTGATTTGGCTGATCTCCAGAAGCGGCACGCCGACTTGTTCGGCCAAGTTGCGCGTTGCCTCGGATGTCGGCACGCCTTTGACGCGCAGGCCCTGCCGCACACGCTCGCCGAGCTGCCGCACGAAATGCGCTGAGGTGGAGCCGGTGCCGAGGCCGACGACCATGCCGTCTTTCACGTAGTCGAGCGCCGCCTGCGCCGCGTTGAATTTGGCGATGTCTCCGCTCACGGGGCGCTCTCCTGCACTTGCGCGCGACGCCCGAGGTTCTCGCGGAGCAGCCGCCTGAGGCCAGCGATGGCTTGAGTCGAGAGGTCGCGCTTGGGAATTATCTGAATGGCGCTCTGTTTTTGCCGCAAGATGAACAGCGCTTTGGTTTCGATTGCGCCACGGTAGGCGCTCCAAGCGGTGGTCGTTCCGCCATGCGCGGCGCCTTGAGCCGAGAGCGCGTACGTCGCGGGCGCCAAATGGCCCGTCGCGCGGGCATTGAGATTGGCCGCGAAATAAAAAACCGCGACCACGATTGCGGCGACGAAACCGCCGACTGCGGCCATTTGCGTCGCGATCTCCACAGCGCGCGCTGCGGTTTCCGCACCCTCAGTACGCTTGAAGTAGAGCACACCCTGCGCAACCGGCGGGATCAGCACCGCGAGCCAGAAGATACGATTGTTGAGCCCGTCAAACAGAAGGCCCCAGAAATAGTCCGAGCGTTTACGCGTGACCGTGATCTCGAAGCGATCAGCCTTCGTCACGGCAGGCCGCTCATAATTCTCGAACCTCAAGAAGCCGGACGGGACCTTTGACGTGATTTCGCAGCAAATTTCTCAACCTGCGCAACTCCTCGCGGTCGACCGCTCCAGTCGGCAAGATGTGCGCACAATTCGGTTGCTGTCGCAGAACGATGAACCGCTTATTCTCGAAGGCGCCATTATAGGGCAACCAATTGGTGCTTGCGTTGCCGAGTTCGCTCTCAATGCCAACGCCATCGGCGTTAAAGGTGTAGGTCATGGTCGAGGTCGCGCCGATCGACCTCGATACTTGCCACGCGTTAAGGGCCGACGCCCCCACGACAATTACAATCAGTCCCAACAACGTAAGAAGAGAATACTCCAATGCGATGCGCCACCAGCCTTCGTAAAACCCACTCACAACAGGCGGCAGAAACGCCACCATCATCGGTGCAACGAGCAACCCGGCGAGGCTGCCGGGTGAATGTCGCAGGTTAAGTAAGACGCCTCGGACATAATCGGTCGTCGTCCTTCGAAACACCATTTTCACCGACGCCACGTCGCTCATGCTTACTCGCTCTTCTTCGCGGCCTTCGCGGCGAGCTTCTTTTCTTTGTTCTTCGTCGCCCAACCTTCGAGGTTCACCTGCCGGCCGCGCGCGACGCCGAGCGCGCCTGCTGGCACGTCCTTGGTGATGACGCTGCCAGTGCCCGTGTAGGCGCCGTCGCCGATGGTAACGGGTGAGACGAGCGCTGTGTCGGAGCCGATGAACGCGTCCGCGCCGATTGTGGAGCGATATTTGTCGAAGCCGTCGTAATTGCAGACGATCGTGCCGGCGCCGATATTGGCGCGCGGGCCAACGTCGGTGTCGCCGATATAAGCCAAGTGGCTGGCTTTCGCGCCTTCGCCGAAGTTCGAGTTCTTCACCTCAACGAAGTTGCCGATCTTCACTTTCGCCGCGAGCTTTGCGCCCGGGCGGAAGCGCGCGAACGGGCCGATCTCGGACTTGGGGCCAACTTCGGTGCGTTCAAAGTGGCAATAGGCGTGAATGACAGCGCCGGCGCCGATCTTCACGCCGGTGCCGAAGAAGACATGCGGTTCGATAACGGCGTCGGCCTCGATCAACGTGTCATGGGAAAAGAACACGCTGGCCGGATCGATGAGGGTGACGCCCGCTTCCATCGCGGCGTCGCGGGCGCGCTTTTGGAACGCGGCCTCCGCGTCGGCAAGCTGCGCGCGCGAGTTCACGCCAAGCAATTCTTCTTCCTGCGCTTCGACGATGCCGACCTTCATTGCGGCGGCGCGGGCCATGCCGGGGATGTCGGTGAGGTAGAATTCCTGCTGGGCGTTGTCGTTGCGGAGCTTTGCCAGCAGGTCGAACAGTGTCTTGGCGTCGGCGACGAGCGCGCCGGCGTTGCAAAGATTCACGGCCAGCTCTTCCTTGTTGGCGTCGCGGTGCTCAACGTTCTTCACGAACGCGCCTGCGGCATCCGTGATGATGCGGCCATAGCCGGTGGGATCATCGGCAATAAAGGCCAGCACCACGACGTCAGAACCCGCGTCGCGGGCCGCGAACATCCGGGCGAGAGTCTCGGCGCGGATGAGCGGCGTGTCGCCGAAATAAACGACGACATCGCCGTCGAAATTCGCCAGCGCCGAGGCGGCGGATTTGGCGGCGTCGCCGGTGCCGCGCGGGACTTGCTGGATCGCCGTCGAGCCGGCGCCCAGAACCGAGGTCACCCGCTCTTCCAACGCCGGCGCGTTCGGCGGGATCACCACGACGGTGCGGGCGCAGCTCAAATCCCGCGCCAGCACTATGGACCAATCCACCAGCGCCCTACCGCCCATTTTATGCAACATTTTGGGCGTCTCGGACTTCATCCGCTTGCCCTGTCCCGCCGCCAGAATAATCGCGGCCCGCGCCCGGCTCATGTGTTCCGACCTTGTCCGAATCCTGCGTCCGCTATAGCCCAACCTACGCT
The DNA here is from genome assembly GCA_016791365.1 of Hyphomonadaceae bacterium. Lineage (GTDB taxonomy): Bacteria > Pseudomonadota > Alphaproteobacteria > Caulobacterales > Aquidulcibacteraceae > Vitreimonas. The sequence goes on from JAEUMT010000051.1 coordinate 4,299, forward strand.
CGCGGAGCGAGTGAAGGTTGCCCTCCGAAGCCTTGGCGAAGGAGGGGTTGTGCAGTTTTCGCGAGCTTCGGCTGGCTCACGCAAAGCAGATTGTCCCATGAGCAGCGGCGAACTGGCCGACGCGACCATTGTTTTCGACCTGGACGGCACGTTGGTGGACACCGCGCCGGATTTGGTGCGCGCACTGAACGAAACCATGGACCTGGAAGGCCTGCCGCGGGTGAAGCCTGAGACGGTGCGCAACCTTATCGGCCATGGCGCCCGTGTCCTGATCGAGCGCGCTTCATTCCTGCACGGCGTAACGTTTTCCGCGACGCGGCTGGACCAGCTCACGAACGAGTTCGTGGCGTTCTACGCCGCGGATATCGCGCGCGAGTCCAAGCCGTTCGACGGGGTCGTCGAGCAACTCGATATTCTGGCGGGGCTTGGCGCAAAGCTGGCCGTCTGCACCAACAAGCGCACGGCGCTGTCGGTTCTGCTGCTCGACGCCCTCGGCCTCACCGGGCGCTTCTCGGCGATCGTGGGCGCGGACGCGGTCACAGAGCGCAAGCCGCATCCGGATCACTACCGCGCAGCGGTAACGCGCGCCGGCGGGGTCGTGCGGCGCTCGGTGATGGTCGGCGACGGCGCGGCGGACGTGGGTTCGGCGAAAGCCGCCGGTGCGCCGGTGTGCGTTGTGAGCTTTGGATATAGCGACGTCGGCGCCGATACTCTCGGCGCCGACGTGCTGCTCCACAGATTTTCAGAGTTGGCGCCGGCCTGTCGCCGCTTGCTGGCGGCGCGCCCATAAACCAACAGGGTTCGGCGCTTACGCGACTTCCATCAAGCCGCGACGGCTAGGGGACGGTCGATCATCGTCATCAGCACGCTTGGTCGGGAAACCGTTGACCATGTCGCTACGAACGTCCGTGCGCGCGGAACGCATCGCCGCCACGAAGCCGGCCTCGATAAGCTTCACGTCGACGTTGTAGCCCCGTTCGCGCCAGTATTCTTCAATGCGCATCTTGAGACGCCGCGCGCCATCCACATTGCAGAAATCGTGATCCATTCAGCTCCACCACATATGTTGATCGGTCTCGGGTTGGGCTCAATGGCCCGGGACCGGTACGCGGATTACGCTCCGCGCCTTGCGTCAGCCCCCACTCGCTCCCGCAGGACGTATCCTTATCGACAAGCGAGGCGCCGATATGGCGAACCCGGGTCATGAGAACAATTGCGATCACAAAGTCCTGATGACGCACCCATGGGGACGTTGGGGCAAGGCGGTGGAAAACTACCGGTACGACCTTTGAAGTAGGAGGAAAAGAGAAGCGTATGGCGCGATTGCGGCGCGCCTTTACCCCCTATCCGATGGCGCATGCCGGAAATCCGGCGGAGCGCGGGCTACCGCCTGGAGACTTAGGACCAGCCCGACGGGGACATCACGTAGGAAGATGAATCAGGATCAGTGGGCTGCGGTTGAGATCAGCGCGCGGCCGGACGTCGCTCGCACGACTAGCCTAATTGGCGACAATGACGGCGCCCGCGGTCGCGCTTCTCGGCGTACGCACGCGCGGCCGCCGCTTGGCGTGGTTTAACTCTGCAGCGCGAACACGACAAAATCAGCATCACGCTCGGCTTCGAAGTGCGCGGCCTGCCAGGACACGCGCCCGAACCCCGCAACATCAATCTCATGCACACGCGAGCCCACAGGCGCCTCCGCGAGGGCGAGGCAGAGATCCGTGAATTCCACGGATGCGCCAACGCTCGCGCCGGCGATCTCGCGGCGCTCCGAAGCGCCCTTGCGAACGAAGGCTACCGCGAGCGCGCGCGCGCCCTCCAGGCGGTCCGTGAAGGCGCTTGAGCACCGCGCAAGGTCCTGAGGGGTCACGCTTGAGTTTGCAGATGCGCGCATAGATGTCTCCGCACCTTCAATTATGGCTCAGATCGATCCGGTTTTCGACGTGAAAGAGGACACACGCGTCGTTGCGTTTCACAGACATTGCGCAGGTGTCAGGTTCGTTCGCATGTACGCGTTTAACGGGCGAGGCTCTTATATTCCTCAAGTAACAGGCTGATCGCCTCTTGCGCCGAAAGTTGTACAATGCGCGCGCGGAGATCGACACCGAGCCCGCCCAACCGTTTGCGGTCCTCCCGCGCAACGGCGACGCCGAGCGCCGTAGCGATGGCGACCAGGTGGCCGGCCCGTGCGATTCGCTTTTCCTCCGCCTCCAGATATGCCAGCGCGATCAGCACCGCGGCGATATCGCTCTCGCTCACCGAATGGGCAACGCCCCGGCTCAAGGCGTCCATCATCAGCGCGCGCGCCTTTGTGGGTTCTTTCCGGGCCACCGCTCCAAGCCCCGTCAAGGCGCGCACGACATTGCGAACGTCGCCTGCGGCCGTTGCGAGCTGGAGAGCTTCATTCAGCGACTTGTCGGCGTTGGCGATGTCGCCGGTCTTTAGCTCAAGTTCCGCGATCCTGCAGCGCAGCGCCGCGCTCGCTTGACCATTGTCGACAACAGGCTCCAGCGCGATCGCGGCCTGATACAATTCGAGCGCCTTGGCGTTGTCGCCGGCGGACGCCGCGAGCGCCCCGGCGCAGGTGCGAACAAGCATCGCGCCGCCAACATAATTGAGTTTGTCGCAGAGCGCCTGACTGCGTTGGAGCCATGGTTTAGCGCGCGAAGGGCGCCCTTGTTGGACCGCCAGCCACGCAAGCGAGAGCACGGTGTAAAACTGGCCGAGATGGTCACCCGGGCGCAATCCGAGGGCGGTGTTGTATTGCTTTTCGGCATTGGCCCAATCGCATGTCGCGTGCAGCCCGTTGGCGAGCGCTTGATGGGCGTGACCGCGTGCGCGGCGGTTGCCGATGCGGACTTTCGCCACGACCTGACGCGCGACGTCGGCAGCGTCGTCGTAGCGCGCCAGTTGGATGAGGCAGTTTGCGCGCAACGCCTGAAAGAGCGCGAGCAGTTCCGCGTCGGCAGGCGTTCCCGAGAAGATCTCGAGCGCTTCGGAAAACATCGCGCCGAACGTGTAGAGATAAAACGTGCGCTCGGCCAACGCCGGCAGCGCCTTGTTTGCGCGGCTCCGCGCGGCAAAAGACCAGGCGGCGGCCATGCTGGCGTATTCAGCGCGGATGCGCTCGGCGATTTTTGGCTGATCGGTGCTAAATGACGCCGCAAAATATTCATCGACACGCGCCAGATAGTATTCGCTATGGCGCTTCTGGAGCGAGGCCAACGCAGAATCCGCCTTCAGGCACTCGCTTGCGAACTCATGAATCAACGGATGTAGCGCGAAGCGGTACGGGCTGCGGCGTTCGAGCAAATTCTTGCGCTCAAGCACCTGCAGCGTGCCCGGCGCGACGCCGGTTATGGCTTCGGCGGATGGCGCGTCGAAACTGGCGGGAAACACCGCCAGACTTGCGAGCGCGACGCGCTGTTCGTCGCTCAGCAGCAACCATGATCCGTTGAACACATCGCGCAGCGAGCGCGCGCCGCCCCCTTCGAGCTTTGACAGCAGACCTGTGCCGCTGGTGAGGTTCTGGGCAATTTCCTTGAGCGAAAGCACCGCGACCCATTGCGCGGTGAGATGCAACGCCAGCGGCACGCCGCGCACCGCCTCGCAAATTTTTGCAAAATGGGCAGCGTCGTCAGCGGCGAACTTGAAGGTCGGATCAACAGCTGCCGCCGATTGCGCAAACAGCCTCGCGGCAGGCGAACCGGTGAAGCCGGAATTGATTTGGGGCGTCAGCAACCCGCCCAGTTTGAAAACCGTTTCCTGGGCGCTCATGAAAGGCTCGCGGCTGGTGGCGAGCACGGTGACGTTCTTGGCGGCGTCAATAATGGCGCCAATCGCACCATCGGCGTCGGTCACGCCGTCGGCGTTGTCGATGACGAGCAACACATTCTTGTCGCCCAGATATTCAAGCAACAAGTCAATGTCCGAGACGCCGCGACGGCGCGGCAAGCGCAGGCCGGCCACAATCGCCAACGCCAATTCGCGCGCATTGCGCCGGCCGGAGCTGAGGATCACCAGATGCGTTTCGCGCTCCGCCGCAAGCTTGCTGGCGACTTCAAGCGTCAAGCGGGTTTTTCCCATGCCGCCCGGGCCAGTAATTGTAATCCAGCGATGACGCGCTTCGATAAGCTTCAACAAATCCGCCAACTCGGTGTCGCGGCCGAAAATCGACGTCGTTTGCGAAGGCACGCTTGGGCTTTGACGGGCGACACCGCGCAACGGCGGAAACTCCTCGATCCCCATGTCGGCGGACGTCAGCGAAAACAGGCGCTGCGGCTCGTCGATGCCGCGCAGATAGACAGCGCCAAGATTGGTCAGCCGCGACTCCGGCGGAGAACTAAAGCTCGCAGCCGCCGCCGCGGAAACAACGATCTGGCCGCCCCAGGCGGCCAGGGCGATACGGTGAGCGCGATTGACGCTCTGACGATTGCGTTCGCCGTCAACGTGTTCGGCGCCGGCGTGGATGCCAATGCGAATAGCGAGACCGCCGACGTCATCCCAACGCTCGATCTGAAACGCACGCTGCAGATCGAGTGCGCACGCCAGCGGATTGCCGCCATCAAACACGGCGAACACGCCATCGCCGGCCCGATCGTGAATGGCGCCGCCATGACGGGCGACAGCGGCGTCAATCAGTTCGTCATGGCGCGCGAGCGCGCGCGTCATGGCCGCCGGGCTTCGCTCCCATTTCGCCACACTGCCATCGATATCGGTGAACAGGTAGCCGACTGACCGTCCGTCACTCACGCCGAATGTTGCCCCTCGCATACGAAAGCTAGCGCAGTTGCGCGGACAAACCAATCCGTGCGCAAGATGCCGCGCTGCCCCTCAAAGCCGAAGCCTTGATGCATCGACTGAGGCCACGCATGATATCCGGCCAAGACAATTGCCGGGGAAGCATGACTGTACATCGCGGGGCGGCGCGCGGGCGCTACTATTGTGCGCCGCCACAAGAGGCTGAAAGCTTCCACCAGCTTTTTCTGTTTATCTGGGAGCACGGCGTCGGCAATGAGCTGGCGGCGCCTGGCGGTCCGGGCGTGAAGTGGACACGCGAAACGCTCGCGATCGCCCTCAACGAAGCCGCCTCGCCCCGCTCAATCGACGACTGGCGCAGCGGCGCGCGCGTGCCGTCCGATACCAACATCCGCGTCCTGCTCGCCGCGATCACGGACAAGACAACGCGCGAACCATGGCAACGCGCGCTGATCGGCGCCGCAGCCGAAAGCCGCGAGAAAAACCGGCAGAACGAAAATGGCGCCGCCAATGGGGCGCATCCGCCCCCTGTGGAGCCGGGTTCAGGAACGCGCCATGTCGAGGTGGTCACGAAGCCCACCGCATTTCTGCAAGATCCCAGGAACAGGCTTTGGATGTTTGGCGGCGCGGGCGTTTTAGCGCTCATTGGCGCTGTTTGGATGATTGTTGCCGCGATGAACGCCCCTGTCGATCACGCCAAGCTCAACGTCGGCGACCGGTTTCGTGATCGCTTCCTTTCCGGCGCACATCGCACGCCGGAAATGATTGTCCTGCCGCGCGGAAATTTCGTGATGGGGTCATTGGCGACCGATGCCGGCAGAGAGCCGGACGAGGACCGCCGGCACAGCGTAAACATTGACTACAGAATGGCGGTCGGTGTTCGCGAAGTTACCTGGAACGAATACATGCTTTGTGTCGAGGCCGGCGCATGCTCCGGCTACGTGCCAAACGACGAAGGCTGGGGCCGCGGCGATCAGCCGATCATCAATCTGAACTTCAACGACATCTACGCCTATCTTCATTGGCTGAACGACGAGTTGGGGATCGCGTGGGAGCGGAGCGATCGATACACCCTGCTTACGGAGGCGGAGTGGGAATACGCGGCTCTTGCCGGCACACAGGGCGTGACGTTCGCGCCCTACGCAACCGGTGACACGATATCCGCCGAGCTCGCGAACTTCGCCGCCTCAAATCCGCAAGGTCGCGGCAGGCCGATGCGCGTCGGCTCCTATCCGGCGAATGCCTGGGGCCTCTACGACATGCATGGCAATGTCTGGGAATGGACCGAGGATTGCTATCGCGAACGCCACACGCCGATGCCCAACAACGGTCGCGCCTGGTTGACCCGCAGCTGCAATCACCGCGTTCAGAAGGGCGGCTCCTTCGCCGATCCGATGACGGAATTGCGCGTCGCCAACCGCCGCCCGATCCGGCCGGAGGAACGTCACGCCGAGACCGGGTTTCGCCTGGTGCGCCGCCTCGATGGCGACTTCAGTTGGCACATCGCCCAGGAACGCGACTAACGAGCGAAAAATTCTTCAATGTGACCAATAAGTTGCGAAGCCGAACTTCGGTTGCATTTCGGATGACTTTCGGCGCCCTCGTTTGCGAAACAACGAGAAGACGTCTGCTTACCCCGAACGCAGGTGCGGGGAGACATTCGAATGGCGTCGGGATTCGGCCCTTTTGCGCGCAGGGTGCAGAGCGAATTGGTGCTGCGCACCGCACGCGGTTTCTACCTGGCAATCGCTTGCGCCAGTCTAGGGGTCCTGCTTGTCGCCGCGGTCGTAGCGATCCTCGCGCAAGGCAGCACGCTCCGCTTCAGCATGGACCGGGAGGCGCCCGCGGTGCGGCCAGCCGCGGTCGAAGCCATCGCCATGGAAGACGTCTCGGCGCGGATGACGCCGCCACACACGTTACGCTTCGTCGCCGAGCCCGCGGCGTTGAACTTCGACGTCTCCGAAGGCCAGGTGCTGGGCTTTTTCGACGCGGAGACGCCGAACCAGCTGGCTGGATACCCCGATGACTTCGATGTGGTCGGCGGCGAACACGCAGCTCTATTCACGCTCAGCCGACACCCCAGCAACGGCCGCGCCGGATTGCGCGCCACGGCGGCGCTCGCCCAGCAGATGGCGGAGGCGCGCGCGGCGGGCGGCGGCTCGGCTCAGCTAAGCTACACGCTCCGCATCGTCGCTCGCGATCGCGCGGGCCAAGTCTCCTCTCCGGCCGACGTCACGATCGCGCTCACTCTCACGCCCCCTGGCGCTACGCCGCCAGAGCCGGCAGCCGATGCATCCCTGACCGACCTGCAAGCGCTGTCGCGCGAGATCGCGCTTACCTTAGATCCGCAACAGACAGACGTGTTCTTCGACATTGTACGCTCGGCGCAGCGGACGCCACGCCTCTGCAACGCCGAGGAGTCTCCCGCCTTCGTCGCCGAGTATCGCCGCGCCTTCGAGGGTCTGCGCGCGCAATTGCGGCGCGACAATCTCGAACTCTTCTACCGCGGCGTCTGCGACGCCTGGAACGCCGCCGCCGAACGCGCACAGGCGCGCTACGCCAGCGATCGCGCCGCGGCCGACGCCGTCATTGCGCGCAACGCACAGCAACGCGCGGAGCTGGACGCGCAAAAGCGCACCGCGCGCATGATCCGCAACATCGCCTTCGGCGTCGCGGCGACAGCGCTTGCGGCATTCCTCACCATCGCGCTCTTCCTCGCTTTCCTCGCCATGGAGGGACACTCCAAGGCGCTGCGTGAAGCCGTGGAGACGCTTGCCGCTCAAAATCCACAACCATCAAGAGGGGGAAGACCTTGATACGCAAACGAACCGCGGCCGCGCTCGCAATCGGCGTCATTCTCGTGGCGCTTGGCGCCGCGTGCGCGCCAACACAAGTGGCGATCAACGCGCGCCTGCCGGCAAACTTCCCCGAAGCCGCCGAATTGCGCCGCATCTCTGTCGCGCCATTCGAAGGCAATGGCGGCGCTGACTTCACCGGCGCCATGCGCGCCGAAATTGTCGCCGCGACGTTCGACGGGCAGCGCCATTTCACTCTTGTGGACGGGCTATCCTCGCCATCGGCAAGCGCCGCGCGCCAAGCCAACGCACAGGGCATTCTCACCGGCTCGGTGTTCATCGACCGCTCACGCAACAATTTTCGCGAAGGCCGGCGCGAATGCTCGGCGCGCAATAACGATCATGAATGCGTCCGCTGGCACGAATACGAGGTCAATTGCACCGCCGAGACTGTCAGCGCCCTGGTTTCGCCCAACCTGCTGAGAGCCAGCGACGGCGCCTCCGTTTACGCATCGCAGAAGCGCGGCGAACGCACGTCACGCTGGTGCACCGACCGTCAACGCAACACCACCGACGAAGCCATGATCGCGGCGATCCTGGCGAACATCGCCACCGAGGTGCGCCGTGACATCGCGCCATATAACTCGGTGCTGAACGCCACTGTCAGCGAGACCAGCGACGGCCTCCCGCGCGCGCTCGCGGCGCAGTTTGACCTTGCCGTGGATGCGGCAAAGGCCTCCAACGTGACGGCGGCTTGCGAGACGTGGCGAAGTGTCGACGCCGCCCAGCCCAATCATACCTGGACAGTTTACAATCTTGGCATCTGCGCGGAAGCGCAGGGCGACTACGTCAATGCACAGGCGCTCTACCAGCGCGCCAGCCAGCTTGGCGGCGCGAGCAATCGCCAAGTGGTCGCCTCCATCCAACGCGTCGGCCGCTTGATGGGCGCCGAACAGCAACTCGCAGCCGAAGAGACGGCGCGGCGCCTTGAAAGCGAGGCGCAAGCCCGCCGCGCCGAAGAGGCCGCCCAGCGTTTACGCGCAACGCAAAACGCGCGGCGAAGCGATCTGGTGTCCCGCCACGGCGTGGCGGTCGCGGACGCCATTCTCGCCGGTCAGGTCAGCGCGGGCATGACGCCACAACAAGTGCTCGAAGCGCGCGGTCAACCCAGCCGCCGCGAAGATCTGACGCCCACGGAGCAAATTTGGCACTACGGATCGGAGCGCGTGATGTTCTCAAACGGCCGCGTGACCTTCGTGCGTCGTTGAAGCGAAAAGCGGAAGAATGATCCGGTCGCCGGCGGAGACGCCGGCGACCGTGCGCGCGCTCGATCTGTCAGGCATCGAAAGGAGCAATGGCTCCCACGTCTTCACGACGGCGACGGGTGCTCAACGTCAATCCGTTTCAGCTTTGTCACGAACGCCTTCATATCGCTCACGTCACGCTCCAACGCTTGCAGTGTCATTGCTTGATGCAGATCAATCAGGCGCAAGACATCGGCTAAGAAGTGCGCTGCGTTGTCACTCTCCAGTGCAATTTACCTCCGCATTACGTTCGACTCACGGAGACTGCGGCGCACAGAATTGAATTGGAGCACGTGAAATGCCGTTCGACGCCGATATCTCAGCCGAAATCTGGAACGCGAAATATCGCTTCCGCTCTGACGGAGAGAGCGGCGATGGCAACGTGGAAGCAACTTGGGCGCGCGTCGCCGCCGCCATCGCCGAAGCGGAGCCGGCCCGCGCGCGGCGTCAGTGGCGGACGCAATTCGAGGCAGCGCTCAGCGACTTCAAGTTCCTTCCGGCCGGCCGCATCATCGCGGGCGCCGGCACCGGACGCGCTGTCACGCTGTTCAACTGCTTTGTGATGGGCACGATCCCGGACAATCTCAACGGCATCTTCGAACACCTGCGGGAAGCCGCGCTCACGATGCAGCAGGGCGGCGGCGTCGGCATGGATTTTTCGACCATCCGCCCCGCTGGCGCGCCGGTGCGCGGCGTCGGCGCCCAAGCCTCCGGCCCGCTCTCCTTCATGGATGCGTGGGACGCCATGTGCCGGACGGTCATGTCGGCGGGTCAACGCCGCGGAGCGATGATGGGCTGCCTTCGCATCGACCACCCGGACATTGAATCCTTCATCGACGTCAAGCGCGACCCCGCGCGGCTCCGGAACTTCAACGTCTCGGTTCTGGTCACCGACAGCTTCATGGCCGCGCTCGCGGCGGACCAGGACTGGGCTCTCCAATTCGATGGCCGCATCTACCGCACGGTTCGCGCGCGCGACCTGTGGGCCCGCCTCATGCGCGCGACCTACGACGTCGCCGAACCTGGCGTGATCTTCGTCGATCGGGTCAATGCGGAAAACAATCTCGCCTATTGCGAAACAGTATCCGCGACCAACCCGTGCGGCGAGCAACCGCTGCCGCCCTATGGCGCTTGCCTGCTTGGTTCGATCAATCTGTCGCGCCTCGTAAGAAAGCCCTTCGAGCACGACGCCGGCATTGATCCCGATGAACTCGAGCAGCTTACCGCCACCGCGGTTCGTCTCCTGGACAACGTCATCGACGTCTCACGATATCCGCTGCGCGAGCAGGAAGAGGAAGCCAAATCGAAACGCCGCATCGGCCTGGGTGTAACGGGGCTGGCTGACGCTCTCATCTTCTGCAACGCCCGCTATGGCGGCGCCGATGGGATCGCGCTTACAGAACGCTGGCTGAGTTCAATCCGCACCGCCGCCTATCGCGCTTCGGCCAGACTTGCGGCCGAGAAAGGCGCCTTCCCGGCCTACGATCCCGCCATTTTGGAGCGACCGACACTTGCTTCGCTCGACCAGGAAACCCGTTCGCTCATCGCCGAACACGGCCTGCGCAATGGCTGCCTGACCACAATCGCGCCCACCGGAACCATTTCCCTGCTCGCCGGCAACACATCCTCGGGCATTGAGCCGGTGTTTGCGTTCTCCTATCAGCGACGCGTCCGCCAGCAGGACAATACGTTCATCGAAGAACCGGTTGAAGATTACGCTTTGACGCTGTGGCGGCGCCTGAAGGGGGATGCGCCGCCGCCCGAACATAGCTTCGTCAGCGCCCAGACGTTAACGCCCGCCGACCACTTGGCGATGCAAGCGACGGCCCAGCGTTTCATCGACAGCTCGATCTCAAAGACCGTCAATTGCCCGGAGGACATCCCATTCGAGGAATTCTCCGACATTTACGCACGCGCCTTCGATCTTGGCTGCAAAGGCTGCACAACCTACCGGCCAAATGCAGTCACCGGATCGATCCTGTCGGTGCAAAAGCCGGAGGAGAACGCCGCCGCCGCAACGATCGCACCGGCGCTTACGGCGCGGCCGGAGACTTTGATCGGCTCGACCTACAAGATCAAATGGCCCGAAAGCGAGCATGCGCTCTATGTCACCATCAACGACATCGAGGAGAACGGCGCGCGCCGTCCGTTCGAGATTTTCGTCAACTCCAAGAACATGGAGCACTATGCATGGACCCTGGCGTTGACGCGCATGATCTCCGCCGTATTCCGCCGCGGCGGCGATGTGTCGTTCGTCGCTGAAGAACTCCGGGCCGTGTTCGATCCGCGCGGAGGATCATGGCTGAACGGGCGCTATGTGCCCTCGCTGCTCGCTGCGATAGGCGACGTCATTCAACGCCATTTGGACAGCAATGTCGTCTCGGCGCCCGCGGTCGTCGCCGCGCCACCATCACCACAGGCACGTCCGCGCTTCTGCCCAAAATGCAGCGCCGGCGCCCTTATCCGCACCGAGGGCTGCGACAAGTGTCTGGAGTGCGGCTACTCGAAGTGCTCTTGACGATTTACTTGCCCGTCGTCGCCACGCGGCGACGGCGGGCCATGAATCGGCGGCCGAGCAGTTCGATGTCCGCGGTGTCGAGCCGTCGACGCGCGAGCGGGATGATCACCGCGTTCTCAAGCGCCAGGTGACGCCTCTCGTGGTGCGCGAAAGCCCTCAGGACCTCGGCCCCGCCTTCAATCGCTTGCGGCGGCCGGCGCAGCATCAGACAAGCATTGAGCACGTCGCGTGCGCGCTCGGAGAGGGTCTTGTCTTCGGCATGCTCGCGCCCAAGGCGCTCGATGATTTCATCGACTTCGTCTTCCGGCAGGCAGCGCCGGCGCAGCAACGGGAAGACATCCTCCTCCTCATCGATGACATGCAGCGTAAGATCAAAGCGGATAAAGTCGACAAGCGCCGTGATCGCCAACCCGTCGAAATCACGCGCGTCGGCGAGGTCTTCCAGCGCCCTGCACATGCGGCGATGGTTGAGGTGTTCGGCCAATAGAAATTCGATTGCATCGCTGGGCGATACTGGGCGTACGCCCGGGTCGCGCAAATCACTGGAAGCCATGCGACGCCTCTTCCAATCTTAGACGAAATGCGATCATGCGCGCCGCACAGGCGGCGCCGGGATCGTCCGCATCGCGCGCCGCCGACAGCAGGCCCGCCCAGGCGTCTTCATCGGCCTCGGCGACGAAGTCGCAAACCGCGATCCGCAGAAAGAGAGCTTCGCTTTCTCCGCGCCGCCCGGCCTCCAACGCCAATTGCTCCGCGGCGGCGGGGTCGTTGGCCCTAAGCCATATCTTCAGCTCGCCGCTCGATCTATTGCCGAGCGCGATGAGGTCGCCAAGCATGAGATCGCTCATCGGCCCGCTCCGCCGGCCATCAGCGAAAGTCCCTCGATGGACGCCGCTGCTGCGAGTTTCTCGACGTAGCGCGCCGAAGCCGCGATCGCCGACCGCTCGCGAAGAGACGCGGCAATCGCGGCCGCGACCGTTTGAAAAGGCAAAACCCTGCTCGGCGCGTGCCGATCCAGCCGCACCACGTGCCAGCCGTGACGCGTTCTGATGGGCGCGCCCGCCACTGCGCCCGGCTCCAAGCCGAGCAAGGGCCGCTCGAACTCCGCCGCTAGATCACCGCGTGTCAGTTGACCAAGCGCACCTCCTTCGGCGGCGGTCGGGCACGCTGAGTATGCGCGGGCAAGCTCGGCGAAATCGGCGCCAAGGCGAAGCTTCTCGATCAATTCCAGCGCCCGCTGATGCGCGCTCACCCAGGCCGACGCGCCCGGACGCTCCGCTTCGAGCAGAATATGGGAGGCCTCATATATTTCCGGTGCCGAGAACCGTGCGCTTGAGGCCTCATACACGCGACGGCATTCAGCTTCGCTTGGCTCTTCTCCTGGCGCTTCGAGAGCAAGAAGCTGGCGGATCAGCGCCTCGTCCGGCGTTTCCTCGCGCCCGTGTCCATCAGCGAGCGGCTGCGGCTTAAGGCCCAGTTCATGCGCGCGCCGGAGCAGCAGATGCCGAACCACCAGCGCGCGCGCCGCCGCGGCGCGCGCCTCGGCGCCCGAACCGGCCGCATGATTTTGTGCCTCAGCGGCGATAGCGCTTTCGGCGATAGCGACGCCGTCAACATAGATTGGCGGAGCGCCGCGGTCGCGTCGCGCCGCGGGAACAGGTCCATGCCCGCAACCGGCGAACGTTTCTTCCGAGGCTTCCTCAACCGTGCGGATAAGCGTGTGCTTCATTTGGCGCTCCGTGCCGCCAGGCGCCGCGAACGCACAATCTGCCAGCCGCGACGGTTCAGGTACCACACAGGCGCAGACAACATGTGCACGAGCCGCGTGAACGGAAAGACGAGCAGGATCGTGAGACCGAGCGTCAGGTGCGCTTTGAAAATCCAATGCGCATCGGCGACGTATGTGGCCGCCCCGGGCTGGAAGTTGAAGATGCTCTGCGCCCATTGCATGAACTTGACCATTTCCTCGCCGTCACGATGGCCGAGCGAGATCGGAATAGTCGCGATACCAAGGCAAAGCTGCAGCATCAGAAGAACGAGGATCGCAGTGTCGCCGAAGCTCGACGTGGCGCGGATACGCGGATCGAACAAGCGGCGATGCAACAGCAACGCGCCGCCAACGAGACACATGGAGCCAGCGATGCCGCCCGCGACGATCGCGAGCATCTGTTTGGCGCCATGGGAGACATGGACGCGCTCCCAGAAATCGATTGGTGTCAGAAGTCCAACCAAGTGACCCGCGAAGATCAGAAGAATGCCGACGTGAAACAGGATCGAACCAAGCACCAATTGCTTGCGCCGCAGCAATTGCGACGAGCCGGTGCGCCAGGTGTATTGCTCACGGTCGAAGCGAAGCACCGACCCCAACACCAATACCACTAGGGCGATGTAAGGGTAAAAACCGAACAACAGTTCATTAAACCAGTTCATCGCACGCCCTCAGTAGCGGTATTCGAGTGCAAACCAGAGCTTGGTACGATCGGCGAAGCGTGGATCCTCGCCTTCGAACGAAGCGGCCTTCGCCTCGACTGACACATGCTCGGTCAGCGCAAAGCGCACGGAGGCGTCGACTTCGGAGCCAAAATCGAGACCGCCGGAATCATCGGTGAAGTCGTGGGCCCGCACCGTGAACGTCACGGGCTGGCCGCCGCGCCACGGCTGGGTCTGATACGAAACGCTCGCATTCAGATCGCGGACGCCATCAACTGGCGTCGTCAGGAATACATCCGCCCATCCCTGAAACGCGTGAAGAGTAGCCAGCGGCGTTGTAAAGCCGCGAACATCATTTCCCTCCAGCCGCTCCCCGGCGACGGCGACTGTCCAATGGTCGCGCCGGACCGAAAGCTCCGCGTGCTGGTAGCCCAGATCGAAGTTGGCGGCGTTCGATCCGTAGTCGCTTTGCGCCGCCGCTTCGAGCGTCAGGCGCGGCCGCCAGGCGCCGAGCGTCCATTCATTCGACCAACGCACGCCGTATGTCTGATTTGACTGCGCCGGCGCGTCCGAGTCGAAGTCGAGCCAAAGGCCGTAGATGTTTGCACGGCCGATCGGCAGGTCCACGTCCGCCTGCAGCACGTGGGAATCGCTGTTCCACTCGCCCTGAGGGCTGTCGTCGCCGAAAATGCGCCGGACGTTGTCGATATAGGCGTAGGTGAACGCCGCGTGCTCGAAGGGCCGCGTCTCAAGCCGGAGCGCGTCAAAGGTTTGTTCGTTTTGACGGAAGCCGACGTTGCCGATGAAACGTGCATTGTTCAGGACGATACGTTGGCGTCCAAGCACCGCACGGCGCCCCTGGGCGCCAGACCAGGACACTTGCAGCCGGTTGAGTTCAAACGCCTCAGGGTCCGGCACAATGGCGTACTGGGTGTCGCCGTTCACGGTGTCATTGAAGTCGCCGCTCACCTGCGCGACGCCTTCGATTTCTCCAAGGAAACGGAAGCCGCGCCAGGCCGGCGTCTCGTAGCCAAGGCGGGTGCGCAACGTCAGCGCATCGGCGTCCTCCAACCCATCTTGCGAAACGCTCTCATAGCGTAAGCGCGCGTCGACGATCACGTCTCCGCTGTTCTGGGCTGTTTGAGCGTACGCATCCGTCGCCATCAGAGCGGCGAACGCGCTCAATGCAATCGTCGTCATTCTCAGCGCAATGAGACTCACGCGGCACTCTCCTTCATGCGCGACAACAATGCCGCTTTGGGGCAATCCACCTTGTCGGGACCGAATGTGACCTGCTCTTCCGCCCAGGCGCGATCCAGCGCCTCGAGATCGTTTGGATTATCTTCGGGCTCTTGAAGCAGAGCCTTTAGCGCTTCGGGATTGCGATCGCTTTCGACGAGCGCGACCAGCGCCTCAAACACGGCTGCATAGATAGAGTCTTTCTTCTTCAACCGTTCGCCCAGCGCTTCGATGACGTGCGCGGCCTGTCCCAGAAGAGCAGCGGCTTCATCGGCGGGACGCAAGGACAAGAATTCAAGAAACACCGGCAGATGGTCCGGAAGCTCTTTCGCCGTGAGTTCGAGCCCATGCGAGGAATACAGCTTCAAGAGCTCGACCATGGCCTGACCACGGTCGCGGCTCTCGCCATGCACGTGCTCATAAAGCTGCAGCGACAGCGAACGGCTTCGATCGAAAAGATCAACGTAGCGCGCCTGCACGTCATAGAGATCGGCTTGCCCCAACTCCCGCGCCAATGGCGCGAGGCCACGCACCAGCGCCGGCGGGACGATGCCCTCGGCGGCGAGCACTTGCATTGCCGATGGCATCAACGCCGCTGTCTCCGCGGTCGGATAGCTCAGGAAGAGTGCGAGCGCACGGTAAGTTCTCGCCATCGTCAGGCCTCCGTCGGATTTTTGGGCGCGCGCTTCTTTGGCGAACCGAAGAGGCCAAGCTCGGTGCGCCCGCCGGAAGCCTCGTTGCCGAAGCTGAAACCGCAGGCGCCGCGGAGTTCATAAGCATCCTCCGCGCCCTCGCGATGCGATGTCGGAATGACAAAGCGATCTTCGTAATTGGCGATCGCCATGACGTGGTACATCTCCTCAATCGCGGCGGGTGTGAGGTCGACGCGGGCGGCGATGGCGCCGTCGATCACGCCGTCCACCGTCTTGGCCCGCATATAGCCGCGCATCGCCAGCATGCGCTCCAAGGCCGACACGATCGGCGCTTCCTCGCCAGCCGTCAGCATGTTCGCGAGATACTGCACCGGAATGCGCAGACTCTTCACGTCCGGCATCACGCCGTCATGCTCGATGGCGCCAAGCGACGCCGCCGATTGGATCGGCGAAAGCGGCGGCACGTACCAGACCATCGGCAGCGTCCGATACTCAGGGTGCAGCGGGAACGCGACGCGCCAGTCGATCGCCATCTTGTAGATGGGACTGCGGCGGGCCGCCTCGAGCCATGCTTCGGAGACGCCGTCCGCGCGCGCTTGGGAGATCACGGCCGGGTCATTTGGATCGAGGAAGATTTCCAACTGCTTCTCGTACAGATCCTTCTCATCGGCGCTCGCGGCCTCTTCGATACGATCCGCGTCATAGAGGATAACGCCCAAATAGCGGATGCGGCCGACGCAGGTCTCCGAGCAAACGGTCGGTTGGCCCGACTCGATGCGCGGATAGCAGAAGGTGCACTTCTCGGATTTGCCGCTCGACCAGTTGTAGTAGATTTTCTTGTACGGGCAGGCCGAGACGCACATGCGCCAGCCCCGGCACTTGTCCTGATCGATAAGGACGATGCCGTCCTCTTCGCGCTTGTAGATGGCGCCGGAAGGGCACGCCGCGACGCAGGCCGGATTGAGGCAGTGCTCGCACAGCCGCGGCAGGTACATCATGAAGGTGTTTTCGAACTGGCCGTAGATTTCCTTCTGTACGTTCTCGAAATTCGCGTCCTTCGAGCGCTTTGCGAACTCGCCGCCGAGAATCTCCTCCCAGTTCGGGCCCCATTCGATCTTTTCCATGCGCTGGCCGGTGATCTTCGATCGCGGGCGCGCAGTGGGGAAAGCCTGCATCTCCGGCGCGTTCTGCAGGTGTGCGTAATCAAAATCGAACGGCTCGTAATAGTCGTCGATCTCAGGCAGATCAGGGTTCGCGAATATCTTCGCGAGGATGCGCCATTTCGGACCCATGCGCGGCTCAAGCTTGCCGCTCTTTGTGCGCACCCAGCCGCCATTCCAGCGCTTCTGGTTCTCCCATTCACGCGGATAGCCGACGCCTGGCTTCGATTCCACATTGTTGAACCAGGCGTATTCAACGCCCTCGCGATTGGTCCAAACGTTTTTGCAGGTGACCGAGCAGGTGTGACAGCCGATGCATTTGTCGAGGTTCAGCACCATGCCGATCTGAGCGCGGACTTTCATCTCAGTGCTCCTCCGCCTCGGCAAGCGGCTGATCCAGCCAATCCACTTTGCTCATTTTCCGCATGATCACGAACTCGTCGCGATTTGAGCCGACCGTGCCGTAATAGTTGAAGCCATAGGCCTGCTGCGCGTAGCCGCCGATCATGTGCGTTGGTTTCAGCACCGTGCGGGTGACCGAGTTATGGATGCCGCCCCGCAGCTTGGTGATTTCCGAGCCGGGCGTGTTCACGATCTTCTCTTGCGCGTGGTACATGAGCGCCATGCCTTCGCGCACGCGCTGAGAAACGACGGCGCGGGCCGCGAGCGCGCCATTGGCGTTGAAGCACTCGATCCAGTCGTTGTCTTCGATGCCGGCGCGCTTGGCGTCTTTCTCGGAAACCCAAACCACGGGCCCGCCGCGGTTCAGCGTCAGCATCAACAGATTGTCCGAGTACGTGGAATGGATGCCCCACTTCTGGTGCGGCGTGATCCAGTTGAGGACGATCTCGGTTTCGCCATTGGACCTGCGGTTATGCAGAGGCTCCACGGTCTTTAGATCGACCGGGGGCTTATAGACGCACAAACCCTCGCCGAACGCCCGCATCCAGAGGTGATCCTGGTAGAGCTGCTGGCGTCCGGTCAGAGTGCGCCACGGGATTAGTTCATGCACGTTGGTGTAGCCCGCATTGTAGCAAACCTTCTCGCTCTCAATGCCCGACCAAATCGGTGAGGAGATGATCTTGCGCGGCTGCGCGACGACGTCGCGAAAGCGGATTTTCTCGTCCTCTTTCGGCAATGCCAGATGTGCGTGCTCACGACCCGTCTGCTTGCCGAGTGCTTCCCAGGACTTCACGGCGACTTCGCCGTTCGTTTCCGGCGCCAGCATCAGAATCGTCTCGCAGGCGTCGATCTCGGTTTCGATTTTCGCCAGGCCCTTCGTCGGACCGTCGGAGACGGCGCCGTTCAGCGCCTTTAGCAGATCAACCTCGTGCTCGGTGTTCCAGGCAAGGCCCTTGCCGCCATTGCCGACTTTCGTCATCAGCGGACCAAGCGCAGTGAAACGCCGATAGAGGTTGGGATAGTCGCGCTCCACCACCGTGATCTGCGGGCCGGTTTTGCCGGGAACGAGCTTGCACTCGCCCTTCCACCAATCCTGCACTTCAAAGGGTTGCGCCATCTCGCCCGGGCTGTCGTGCTGGATGGGGGTCAACACCACATCCTTCTCGACCCCGAGAACCTCCGGGCACACTTCGGAGAACGCCTTGGCGATTGCCTTGAAGATGTCCCAGTCGGACTTGCATTCCCAAACCGGATCCACGGCCGCCGTTAGCGGATGGATGAAGGGGTGCATATCGGACGTGTTGAGATCGTTCTTCTCGTACCAGGTCGCGGTTGGGAGAACGATGTCGCTATAGACGGCCGTCGTCGACATCCGGAAGTCGATGGTGACGAGAAGGTCGAGCTTTCCTTCGGGCGCTTCGTCGCGCCATGTCACATCCACCGGCTTGCGACGCCCGGTTTCGCCCAGATCCTTTCCGAGCACGCCGTTCGCGGTTCCAAGAAGGTGCTTGAGGAAATATTCGTGCCCCTTGCCCGACGACCCCAGCAAGTTCGAACGCCACACAAACATGTTGCGCGGCCAATTGTCGGGATGGTCGGGGTCCATGCAGCTCATCTCGAGCCGCTTCGATTCCAGCTCGCGCGCTGTGTATTCGCGTGGATCGACGCCCTCGCGCGCCGCGGCCTTCGCCACTTCCAGCGGATTGGTCTTGAGCGCCGGCGCCGAGGGCAGCCAGCCCATACGCTCGGCCTTGGCGTTATAGTCGATGAAGGTCTGCCCCCAATCGCCGTCCGGCGCGGTCGGAGAAAGAATTTCCTTCACATCGAGCGTCTCGTAACGCCACTGATCGGTATGCGCGTAAAAGAAGCTGGTGGAATTCTGCTGGCGCGGCGGGCGCGCCCAATCCAGCGCGAACGCCAACGGCGCCCAGCCGGTTTGCGGACGCAGCTTCTCCTGACCGACATAGTGCGACCAGCCGCCGCCTGATTGGCCGATGCAGCCGCACATCGCGAGGAGGTTGATCACCCCGCGATAATTCATGTCCATATGGTACCAATGGTTCATCGCCGCGCCGATGATCACCATCGACTTGCCGTTGGTCTTTTCGGCATTGGCGGCAAAGCCGCGCGCCACCGCGATGATCTGCTCGCGCGGAACCGTCGTCACCTTTTCCGCCCACGCAGGCGTGTAGGGGTCAAGGTCATCATAGCTCGAAGGCAGATGATCGCCGCCAAAGCCCTGATCGACGCCGTAATTGGCGAGAAAGAGATCATAGACCGAAGCCACGAGCGTCTCGCCGTCCTTGAGCTTGAGACGCTTAATCGGGATACGCCGCATCAGCGTGTCGGGGTGATCGGTGGAGGCAAAGCCATTCGAGGCGCTGTTGGCGAAATATGGAAAGAGCACTTCGACGACGTCGTCCTGCGCGCCGCTGAGGCCCACACGCAGTTTCACGTCCGCGCCGCCGGCGGTCTTCTCCTCCAAATTCCACTTGCCCTCTTCGCCCCAGCGGAAACCAATCGAGCCGGTCGGCACGACAGGATTGCCGGTCGCTTCGTCAATGCCGATCGTCTTCCAGTCGGGGTTGTTGTTCTGCGCCAGAGCGCCATCGAAGTCCGACGCGCGCAGCAGGCGTTCCGGCACGTAACGCCCATCCTTCTTCACCAACCGAACCAGAAGCGGCATGTCGGTGTAGCGGCGCACGTAGTCCTTGAAGTAGGGCACTTCGCGGTCGCGATGGAATTCGGTCAGAATGACGTGACCCATCGCCATGGCGAGCGCAGCGTCCGTACCCTGCTTCACCGAGATCCAGAGATCGGCGAACTTCGACGCTTCGGAATAGTCAGGGCAAATGACGACCGACTTCGCGCCTTTGTATCGGACCTCAGTGTAGAAATGCGCATCAGGCGTGCGCGTCTGCGGCACGTTTGAGCCCCACACCAGGATGAAGCCGGAATTGTACCAGTCCGCTGACTCAGGGACGTCGGTCTGTTCACCCCAGGTTTGCGGGCTCGCCGGCGGCAGATCGCAGTACCAATCGTAGAACGATCCGCAGGCGCCGCCGAGGAGCTGCAGATAGCGCGCGCCGGCGGCGTAGGAGATCATCGACATGGCCGGGATCGGCGAGAAGCCAAACACGCGATCGGGCCCGTGCATCTTCACGGTGTAGGCATTCGCGGCGCCAATGAGTTCGGTCACCTCGTCCCAGGTCGAGCGCACGAGCCCGCCGCCGCCGCGGATGGCGGTGTATGACTTGCGCTTGCCCGGGTCTTCGACGATCGACGCCCACGCTTGCACCGGCGACATCGTCTTGCGCGCTTCGCGCCAGAGCTTCAGCAGCCTGCCGCGGACCATCGGGTACTTCACCCGGTTGCCGGAATAGAGATACCACGAGTAGCTGGCGCCGCGCGCGCAGCCGCGCGGCTCATGATTGGGCAAATCCGGACGCGTGCGCGGATAGTCCGTCTGCTGGGTTTCCCAGGTGACGATGCCGCCCTTCACATAGATTTTCCACGAGCAGGAGCCCGTGCAGTTCACACCGTGCGTGGAACGCACGATCTTGTCGTGCTGCCAGCGGCGCCGGTACGCCTCCTCCCAAGTGCGGTCCTCGTCATTGGTCACGCCATGGCCGCTCGAATAGAGTTCGGTCTTGCGCGTAAAAAAGGCGAGACGGTCGAGTGTGTGACTCATATCTGCTCAGTCCTATTCAGCCGCGACCTTGGCGGACGCTTGCGCTCCTGCGCGCTTGTTCTCGACATCGAAGAGGAGCCCTTTGGGCTGGGCATAGACAAACCAGGTCACCGCCAGGCACGACACATAGAAGATCAGGAAGCCGACCAGCGCCGCTGTTGCGCTGCCTGTTTCGGCGATTGAGAAACCGAAGCTCTTCGGGATGAAGAAGGCGCCGTAAGCCGCGATCGCCGAAGTGAATCCCGTGATCGCCGCCGATTCCTTCTCCGCCTGCTTCAACTGGTCTTGGGGGGAGGCTTGCGGCGCAAGCCGCGCGATCTCTTTCCGCATGATGGCCGGGATCATTTGGAACGTAGATGCGTTGCCGACGCCGCTCGCGAAAAAGAGCAGCATGAAGCAGGCGAAGAAGCCGGTGAAAGCGCCAGGCGCGGTCTTGTTGGCGAGGAAGTAGATAACGCCGATCGTCCCCAGCATCATCATCGCGAAGACCGCCAGCGTAACTCGCGCGCCGCCAAAGCGATCCGAGACCCATCCCGTCAAAGAGCGCGACAGCGCGCCGACCAGCGGGCCGAGGAAAGCAATCTGCAGCACGTTAACGTCAGGAAACTGTGTGCTGGTCAGCAACGGAAACGCCGCCGAAAAGCCGATGAACGAGCCGAACGTGCCGGTATAGAGCCAGCACATGATCCAATTGTGGGTGCGCGTGAAGATGACGGACTGCTCGGCAAACGAAGCGCGCGCGGTCGAAAGATCGTTCATGCCGAACCAGGCAAAGAAGGCCGAGACGATGATGAACGGCACCCAAATGAAGCCCGCATTCTGCATGAACAGCGTGCCGCCGGCTTCCGTTGGCTGACCTGCGCCGCCGAAGCTGCCGAACACAGCCATGGTGATGGCGATCGGCACCAGGAATTGCATGGCGCTGACGCCGAGGTTGCCGAGGCCGGCGTTGAGCGCCAACGCGTTGCCCTTCTCGGCGCGCGGGAAGAAGAAGCCGATGTTCGACATCGAGCTGGCGAAGTTTCCGCCGCCGAGGCCGCACAGCAACGCCAAGCCCAGCATGATCCAGTAAGGCGTTTCCGCATTCTGCACCGCAAAGCCGATGCCGAGCGCGGGCGCCAGCAGCGACCACGTGGTCAACGTCGTCCAGAGCCGACCGCCGAAGACCGGCACCATGAACGAGTAGAAGATGCGCAGCGTCGCCCCGGACAAACCAGGCAACGCGGCGAGCCAGAACAACTCATCGGTCGTGTAGTTGAAGCCAATGGTCGGGAGTTTCGCGACCACGACGGACCAGACCATCCAGACGGCGAACGAAAGGAAGAGCGCGGGCACCGAGAGCCAAAGATTGCGCGCGGCGACGGCCTTGCCCTTCTCCTTCCAGAACGCCGCATCCTCAGGACGCCATTCCGTGACAAGCCCGGCCATGGGCGGCTTGTGCTTCGCCGGTTCGTGAATCGGCTGCATTTCCGGAAACTGCGGCAAGACATCGAGTGTGTTGCCTGCGGCTTCGCGCTCCATCTGCCGCACCGCGAAGTGCATCCAAACCAACGAACCGGACACAATCACGAACAGCAGCATGAAGCAGCTTGTCCAAATTCCGGTGAGGTCGTTGAGCACGCCAAAGGCGATCGGCAGCACGAACCCGCCGAGGCCGCCGATCATGCCAACCAGGCCGCCGACAGCGCCGACATCCTTCGGATAATAAACCGGGATGTGCTTGAAGACCGCGGCCTTACCCAGGCTCATGAAGAAGCCCAGGATGAAGATGATGACCGTAAAGCCCACCAAACCGGTTTCGAGACGGAACGCGATCGGTCCTTCGATGCCATCGATCACATAGCTGGTCGGCGGGTAGGACAGCAGAAACGTCGCCGCGATGCCGACGAGGAACGTCCAATACATGACCTGGCGCGCACCGACCTTGTCGGAGAGATGTCCGCCATAGATGCGGAACAGCGATGCCGGCACCGAGAACGCGGCCGCCACCATGCCTGCTGTTTTCAGGTCGAGCCCGTAAACGCCCACCAGATATCGGGGCAGCCAGAGCGCCAGCGCAACGAACGCGCCAAACACGAAGAAATAGTAGAGCGAGAAGCGCCAGACCTGGACATTCTTCAGTGGCGCAAACTGCTGAAGCATGGACCGCGGACGCACGCCTTTGCGCCGGCGCTCGATGAGATCCGGATCGTCCTTGGTGAATACAAAGAAGATGAGCGCGATAATGACGAGGCCGGCGGCCCAGTATTGCGCGACCGCTTCCCAGCCAAACGCCAGCAGCACGTAGGGCGCAAGGAACTTGGTCACGGCGGCGCCGACATTGCCGGCGCCGAAGATGCCGAGCGCCGTGCCCTGCTCGCTCGTTGGATAGAACTTGGAGACGTAGGCGATGCCAACAGCGAACGACCCACCCGAGATGCCGACGCCGAGGGCCGCGATCAGAAACTGCTCGTAGGTCTGCGCATAGGAAAGCAGGTAAGTCGCAACCGCGGCCGCGAGCATCACGATGAGATTGACGACACGTCCGCCAAATTGCTCGGTCCAAACGCCCAGCACGAGCCGGATCAAGGACCCGGTGAGAATCGGCGTGCCGATCAGCAATCCGAATTGCGTCTCGCTGAGCCCCAGGTCCTGTTTTATCTTGACGCCGATAATCGAGAAAATGGTCCACACCGCAAAGCAGGCGGTGAAAGCGATGGTGCTGAGCCACAGAGCGCCATCAGCGCCACTTTGCTTGGCCGGCTGCTCGCGTACTGACATATCGATCGCCCCGGTTTCGCGGCGACGCCGGACGGCGCGCCGCACCCGTGAACGATCAGCATCATTCGAACTGAAGGCGTTTGACGCAGATCAAGCGAAACGCGAAGACGTCGTCAAAATCTTTCCATGCGCGGCTGCGCCGCAGCACCGGTTGATCTTTGTCCGGCTTATGACTTGCGAAATATCAAGTACACCTTCCGCCGCCCTCGAACCTGGCCGATAGCTTGATCTGCATCAAATTGCTCCCCCGCGAACTACGCCAATGTGCCGCCGTCAAAGTGGGAGAAAGGCGTGCGGGCAAGCGACATAGAGCGGGTGAAAGGGCTGCCGCTCTTCGCGGACGTGGCGCCGGACACCTTTCGCGTCGCCACCGCCGGAGGCCATCTGCAGCGCTTCCCGGCCGGAACGATGCTTCTGCTCGAAGGCGATCCGGTGGACTTCCTGTACGTCCTTCTGGATGGCCAGGTTGAACTTCACGGCACCTGGAACGATCACGAGATTGTTCTCGCGATCTTAAGACCGGTTTCGACGTTCATCCTCGCGGCCGTGGTGCTCGACGCCGCCGCTCTCATGTCCGCGCGCACATTGGAGCGCTGCGAAATTCTCATGATTCCGGGCGACGCGATCCGCACCGCCATGCGGCTCGACTCGCACTTTGCGATGGCGGTCTCCCGCGATCTTGCCGGCTGCTATCGCGGACTTGTCCGCAACACCAAGAACCTCAAGCTGCGCAACAGCACGGAACGGCTAGCCAACTATCTCCTCGCCCTGCGCGCCGCGGACAATTCCGGCGGCGTTGTCCGGCTCCATCACGAAAAGCGCGTGCTCGCCTCCCTCCTCGGCATGACGCCGGAAAATCTATCGCGTTCGTTTGCCGCGTTGCAGAAATACGGCGTGAGCGTGAACGGCGCCGTCGTGACGCTTGGAAGCGTCGCAGCGCTTGAGAATCTCGCCAAACCCGATCCGCTCATCGACAATCACGCCCCGCGAGGGGGCGACATCGTCGCCGACGCCGACGCCGAAGTCTGGCTGTCCGATCTCACGCGGGCCAAGCCGCGATGACAGCCGGTCGCTTAACCGCCGCAGGCGCGACGCTTCCGCTTTCACACATCGCCGGCGTTCTCCTTGCCGGCGGCAAATCCTCCCGCTTCGGGTCAGAAAAATCCGTCGCGCCGTTCCGCGGGCGTCTCTTGATGGACGCCGTCATCGCCGCTTTCGATGGCCTTTCACGCGTTGCGGTGAGCGCTAAATCGCATTCCGAGGCCGCAAAGCACGCGCATGATCTCGGCCTTACGGTCATTGCGGACGATGCATGTGCGCCGTCGGGGCCACTCGCTGGCGTGACGGCGGGCTTGGATTGGGCCCATCGGGAGGGGTTCGCAGCGATCGCCACGCTGCCGTGCGACGCGCCGCTCGTGCCGGCCGGATTCGTCTCTGCTCTCGCGCGCGAAATCGGCGCGGCGCCCGCCGCCTACGCCGCAACGCCCCAGGGCCAACATCCCTTGTGCGCGATATGGCGCGTCGAGCTTCGCACGCCTCTCGCCGCGCGCCTGACCGCGGGCGATCACCCTTCAGTGCGCGGCTTTCTCAAGGAAAGTAACGCCGCGGCGGTTCATTTCGAAAACGCCCACGCCTTTGCAAACGCAAACACGGCCGAAGCGCTGGCCGCGCTGGAGCGGGGCGCATGAATCCGCTCATTGACCCGTTCGGACGCGCCATCACCTATCTCCGCGTGTCGGTAACAGACCGCTGCGATCTGCGCTGCATCTATTGCATGAGCGAGCGCATGCGCTTCGTGCCGCGCAATGAGCTGCTGTCGCTCGAGGAACTGGATCGGCTCTGCGCGGCGTTCGTCGCACGGGGCGTACGCCGTCTGCGGTTTACCGGCGGCGAACCGCTGGTGCGCCGTGGCTTCCTGGACCTGCTGAACAGCGTCAAGCGTCACCTCGGGGCCGCCCTTGATGAAATCACGGTGACCACAAATGGCGTACAGCTCGCGGAGTTCGCCAGGCCGCTCTTCGAGGCGGGCGTGCGGCGCGTCAACGTTTCGGTGGATTCGCTCGACCGCGAGACCTTCAAACACATCTCGCGGCGTGACCGCCTGCCTCAAGTATTGGACGGCATCGACGCTGCCGAGCGCGCCGGCCTCAAGATCAAGATCAATACCGTCGCGCTCAGACACGACAATGCGCACGAATTGCCGGAAATGGTGAAATGGGCGCACAGCCGGGGTTTCGACATCACGCTGATCGAGACCATGCCGCTTGGCGAGATCGATGAGGATCGCACCAACCAGTTCCTCTCGCTCGCCCGCGTAAGAGAAGACATGGCGAGCTACTGGCGCATGACCGACCTGCCGGACCGCACCGGCGGTCCGGCGCGCTACGTGCGTGTCGAGGACACGGGTGGTCGGCTCGGGTTCATCACGCCGCTCACACACAATTTCTGCGAGGCCTGTTCGCGTGTTCGGCTGACCTGCACAGGCAAGCTCTATCTCTGCCTTGGGCACGAGACATCGGTGGATTTGCGCGAACCGCTTCGTTCGAACGACGGCGACGCGGCGTTGCAAGCCGCAATAGACGCAGCCATCCGCCTGCGTCCCAAGGGCCACGATTTTCAGATTGAACGATTGCGCGCGCCGGCCACAGCCCGGCACATGTCGGTGACGGGCGGATGACGAGATTGCTCTTCTTCGGTCGCTTGCGCGACGTCGCGGGCTGCAGCGAGCGGCTCGTGGATTTGCCGTCAAACATCGGGACAGTCGCGGAGTTGCGCGCCTGGATCGGCGAAGGCGATCCCAATCTGGGCGCGGCGCTCGAGACGCGCGGGGTTCACGTCGCGGTGGATCAAGTCATCTGCAACAGGGCCACCGAGGCCGTGCGTGGCGCTGGCGAAATAGCCTTCATGCCGCCCCTGAGCGGAGGCTGACGTGAGCGAAACGGTTCTCGCGACATGATAAAAACTCTCGTCAGCCTCGACGCATTCGCCCCTGACGCAGAACTGGCGCGGTTCGCCGCCGCGCGTGGCGAGAACAGCGGCGCCGCGGTCAGCTTCGTCGGCTATTGTCGCGGAACCTCAGCGCACGGGCCGGTCACCCAACTCGAATTGGAGCACTATCCGGGCTTCACCGAAGCGGAGATCGAACGCATCACCCTAGACGTAGCGGGGAAACACAACGTCGCCGACGTCCTCGTCATTCATCGGGCCGGCGCCATCGAGGCCGGCGCGCCGATTGTGCTGGTTGCGGCCTTGAGTTCTCACCGCGCGGCGGCCTTCGCGGCGGTCGAGGAGATCATGGATTATTTGAAGACCGATGCGCCCTTCTGGAAGCGCGAGGTCGGTCCCGCCGGCGCCCGCTGGATCGAACCGACAAGCGAAGACCAATGCCGTCGTGAGGAGCATAACGGATGACTGATCACGCCTGCAGGATCGATGAGTCGCTGCCGTTCAAACCAGTGAACGTTGCGGTGCTGACGATTTCCGATACGCGCGACGCCGAGAGCGATACCTCCGGCGCGCTGCTCGCCCAGCTTATCATCGCAGACGGCCATCGCGTCTGCGAGCGCGCGCTGGTGCGCGATGAGGTCACAAGTATCCGCGACCAGGTCAGCGCCTGGCTGCGCGCGGACAACATTGATGTCATCGTGACGACCGGCGGCACCGGCCTGACAGGCCGCGATGTCACGCCGGAAGCATTGCGCCCGCTATTCGAAAAGGAGATCGAGGGCTTTGCCGTCGTCTGGCATCTCCTGAGCTACCAGAGCGTCGGTCTTTCCACGCTGCAATCGCGCGCTTGCGCCGGCATCGCCCTCGGCAAGTTCATCTTCGCGCTGCCCGGCTCGAACGGCGCCTGCCGTGACGGGTGGCAGAAGATCATCCGTTGGCAACTCGACAGCCGCCACACGCCCTGCAACCTCGTCGAGATCATGCCACGGCTAACGGAGCGATAGATGGACGACCGCCTGACGCATCTCGATGAAAGCGGCCGCGCGCGGATGGTCGACGTCGGCGGCAAGGAGGCCACGCGCCGCACGGCTATCGCAACCGGATGCATCCGCACGCACGCGGAGACACTGCGGCGGGCATTGAGTGGCGACCTGCCCAAAGGCGATGTGCGCGCCATCGCCGAGATCGCTGGCGTTATGGCCGGCAAGCGGACCTCGGAGCTGATTCCGCTTTGCCATCCGCTGGCGCTAAGCAGCTTGCAGGTCGAGGTAACGCCCGACCATGACCTTCCCGGCTTTCGTGTTCGGGCAAGCGCGCGTGTCACCGGACAGACCGGCGTCGAGATGGAGGCGCTGACAGCCGTCTCGGTCGCGTGTCTGACGCTCTATGACATGCTGAAAGCCGTCGATCGGAACATGACCATTGAAGGCGTCTGCCTTGAAGAAAAGCACGGCGGCGCGAGCGGTTCGTTCGTCCGGAGCGCGCCATGATCAGCGTCGCTGAAGCGCGCGCGTTGATGCTTGCCAGCGCTTCGCCATGTGCCGCCGAGAGCGTAGCGTTGCGCAAAGCGCTCGGGCGGACATTGCGCGAGGACGTCGCCGCATCCCGCGCCCAACCGCCTTTCCGCGCATCGGCCATGGACGGTTACGCGCTCCGCGCTGCTGATACGCCGGGGCGCTTGCATCTGATCGGCGAGGCCGGCGCGGGGCGCGCTTTGGCGCGTCCGCTGCGCCCGGGCGAGTGCGCACGAATCTTCACCGGCGCTCCAATTCCTGACGGCGCCGATTCAGTTTTGATCCAGGAGGATGCCACCCGCGACGGCGACTTTGTCACCGCGCCAAAACTCGAAGAAGGTCGACATGTCCGTGATGCGGGCGTCGATTTCGGTCAAGGCGCCATGCTGCTTCGCGCAGGCGCCTACCTTGACGCGCCCGCCATCGCGCTCGCCGCGGCGGCGGGGCGCGATGTTCTGGATGTTTCAAGAAAGCCTCGTGTTGCGATCTTGAGCGGCGGCGACGAACTCGTGCCTCCGGGCCACGCGCCCGCCGATGACCAGATCTTCGACTCAATGGGCGTCGGCATAGCCGCGCTTGCCGAACACTGGGGCGCCGAAGCCACGAGTTTCGGTCCTTTCGCCGACAGCGCGGAACAGATCGCCGGCGCACTCGCGAACGCCCTGGAGCAAAACGATCTAACGATCATTGTCGGCGGCGCTTCTGTCGGCGATCACGATCACGCCCGGCCGGCGGTGCGCAGGCTCGGCGGCGCGTTCTTGTTCGAGAAGGTGGCGCTGCGGCCAGGCAAGCCAACCTGGTTCGCGCGGATTGGCGGGCGCCTGGTGTTGGGGTTACCGGGCAATCCTGCATCCGGTTTCGTTTGCGCGCGCCTTTTCTTGCGGCCGCTGCTCGACCGGTTGTGCGGCCGCGATGCCGAAGCGTCGCTGCGTACAAGAAAGGCGCGGACCCGCACTTGGCTGGAGGCCAACGGCCCGCGCGAAACCTATCTGCGCGCCGTCCTCGAAACCGATGCGTTAGGCCAAAGCTGGGCTGCGGCGCCGAAGCGTCAGGATTCCTCGCTTTTGTCGGTCTTCGCCGGGGCGCAAGCTCTGATCGTGCGCGCGCCCGACGCCCCGCAGATCGATGCCGGCGCGCTCGTCGACGTTCTCCTTCCGTAAATCGCTGCGCGCATGGGCCGCATAGCGATTTGATGAAGGTCAATACCCCGAACGCGATCAGCGCCGATCATGCGCTATGAACCCGCAACTCCCGCCACTCGCAGAACCTCAGGCGGCTAAAGGCGCCTTCGATCTTTTGATCGTCGGCGCCGGACCCGCCGGTTTGAGTCTCGCGGCGCGGCTTGCCAGCGCGCCACTCTCGATTGGCGTCATCGAATTGCAGGACAAAGCAACGCTCGCCGCCCCGCCCTATGATGGACGCGAGATCGCGCTGACACAGGCCTCGATCGCAAGGCTGACAACTTTGGGCGCCTGGCAGCTTTTAAGCCCGCACGAAACTCCGCCGCTGCTTCGCGCCGAAGTGCTCGACGGCGCATCGCCTTACGTGCTGGGCTTTGCAGACCGGCGGGCAGCCCCGCTTGGCGCGCTCGTTCCCAACGCCGCCATCCGGCGCACACTGTTCGAACGCGTGTCACAGCAAGACAATTGCTCGATCTTCGCGGGCGTGGAGGCCCAGCGCACGAGCATTCAAGACGATGGCGCGCGCGTCGAGCTTAGTGATGGCCGCGTACTCACGGCAAAGCTGTTGGTCGCGGCTGACACTCGTTTCTCGCCACTGCGAAAGAGCCAGGGCATTGGCGCCCGCATGATCGATTTCGGCCGAACCATGCTCGTGACCCGCATCGCTCACGAGCGGGCGCATGGAAGCGTTGCGACCGAATGGTTTGATCACGGGCAGACCATCGCCATGCTGCCGCTCCAAGATCACAACTCATCGTTCGTGTTGACGCTGGATGCGCGCCAGATGCGTGATATCCAGAGCATGGACGCCGTCGCGTTCGCGCGCGAAGTCGAGCGCCGCACGCAGCGACGCTGGGGCGCCGTTAAGCTGGAGAGCGATCGTTTCTACTATCCTCTGGTCGCCGCATATGCCGAACGCTTCGTCGCGCCCCGGTTTGCGCTGCTTGGCGACGCCGCCGTTGGAATGCATCCGGTGACGGCGCACGGCTTCAATTTCGGCCTCCGCGGCGCGTTCACGTTGGGCGGTGTCATTTTAGCCGCGCTGCAACGGCGCAGGGATATCGCCGACCCTCAAGGTTTGCGGCGTTATGAGCGCGACCACCGGCGCGCAACGTTGCCGCTCTTCGTCGCCACCAACGCGATCGCCAAACTCTATAGCGACGAGCGTCCGGTCGCGCGTCTGGCGCGCGGCATGGCGTTGCGTCTCATGAATGCGACCCCCGGCGCACGGCGCGTGGTGGAAGCAAGTCTAAGCGGAACGGCGCCATGAAAGCGGCTCAACGCCTTCTCGAACTGGCCGCGCGAGATGGCGTTCGCGCCTGTTTCGCCAATCCCGGCACGTCTGAAATGCATCTGGTTGCGGCGCTCGATAGCGCGCCGGCCATTCGTCCGGTCCTTTGTCTGTTCGAAGGCGTCGCGACCGGCGCCGCGGACGGTTACGGCCGCATGGCGGGCGCGCCCGCGCTCACGCTCCTGCATCTCGGCCCCGGACTCGCCAACGGCATCGCCAATCTGCACAACGCTTATCGCGCCCGCACGCCGATCGTATCGCTCATCGGCGAACACGCCACGTTCCATCGCGCCAACAACCCGCCGCTCGCCAGCGACATCGCCTCTCTCGCGCGTCCGGTTTCCGCATGGCTGCGTACCGTTGAACAACCCGCCGATCTTGTGATCATGGCTCAAGAGGCGATTGAAGCGGCGCGCGCGTCAGGGCCCGCCGCCCTGATACTACCCGCGGATGTCGCATGGAGCGATGAAGAGCCCACGCCTCCGGCTCCACTTCGTCCGCCGGCGCAGAATCTCGACACGGCCTGTCTTGAGGACGCCGCGCGCGCTTTAGGTCCGCGCACGCTGCTCCTGCTTGGCGGACGCTTTCTCTCGGCTGACGCTTGCGCCGCGGCTCAACGCATCGCCGCAAAGACCGGCACGCTCGCGCTGATCGAGACCTTCCCCGCGCGCGTTCGGCGCGAGGGCGCGGGAAGCGAACTCAAGCGCTTGCCCTATCTCAGCGAGATGGCCAGCGCCGCTCTTGCAAACATCGACACGATCATTCTCGCGGGCGCGGCCTATCCGGTCGCCTTCTTCGCCCTGCCAGGCCGGCCGACACGGCTTGCGCCGGAGCATGCCCGCGTCGTGGAAATCGCCGCGCCCGAAGGTCAGATCGGGCAGGCGCTGGAGACCATCGCCGCTATCGCCAAAGCGGAGACAGCGGCGGCCCCACCTGGCGCGGCGCCGCTCAAGCCGGACGGCGGCGGCGTTATCGATGCGGTCGCGATCGCACAATGCCTTGCGGCAACACTTCCTCCGGAAGCGATCGTCTGCGATGAATCGAATACGGCAGGCCTCTTCTGTTTCGACGCGACAGCGCGCACCGCGCCCCACGATTGGCTCACGCTGACCGGCGGCGCCATCGGACAGGGCCTGCCGCTGGCGACCGGCGCCGCGATCGCATGTCCCGATCGGCGCGTGATCGCACTCGAAGCGGACGGCAGCGCGCTCTACACGATCCAGGCCTTGTGGACGCAGGCGCGGGAGAGCCTCAACGTCACCAATGTCATCCTCAACAACGGCGCCTACGCAATTTTGCGACTCGAAATGATGCGCGCCGGCGTCAATCAACTGTCCGAGGCCGCCAACGCGCTCTTTGACCTCAAGCGACCGGCCATCGACTATTGCGAGATTGCCCGCGGATTTGGCGTCCCATCCGAACGTGTGAGCACGCCGGCCGCATTCTGCCTGGCGCTGGAACGCAGCTACGCTTCCCCTGGCCCCCGCTTGATCGAGGTGATGGTCCGTTGAACGAATTGCCCAATAGCTTGTGCGCGGAAGTCGAGACGCTGCTTGGCGGACGTTTCAGCCGCGCCAACGCGGTGCGCGATCAACATGCCGGCGCCGGAATGCACTTTCCCGCGCTCCCGCCGCAAGCGGTCGCCACGGTGGAGAGTCTCGAGGAGATCGTTGCGGTCGTTCGCGCCTGCGCCGCGCACAACGTTGCTATCGTGCCATACGGCGCCGGCACCTCGCTCGAATGCCACGTCGGCGCACCCCGCGGCGGCGTATCCGTCGACATCTCCAGCATGAAGCGCGTGCTTCGCGTGAGCCCGGAAGATCAGGACTGCACGGTGGAAGCTGGCCTAACGCGCGTCGCGCTCAACGAGCACTTGCGTCATACCGGCCTCTTCTTCCCCGTCGATCCCGGCGCGGATGCAACGATCGGCGGCATGGCGTCGACCCGCGCCTCTGGCACGACAACACTGCGCTATGGCGGCATGCGCGAGAACGTGTTGGCGTTGACGGTCGTGACCGCCGATGGCCGCGTGATCAGGACAGCGCGGCGCGCCCGCAAGTCCGCGGCAGGCTACGATCTGACGCATCTCTTCGTCGGGAGCGAAGGCACGCTCGGGATCATCGCCGACGTCACCCTCAAACTGCACCCCACGCCCGAAGCAGCGAGCGCCGCGGTTTGCGCGTTTGCATCATCGCACGGCGCCACATCGACAGTGATCGAGGCCGTGCAGGCCGGGCTGCCGCTCGCCCGCGCCGAATACCTCGACGTCGAGGCGATGCGCGCCGTGAACCGCGCTTTCGCCGGAACCTACGTGGAGAGCGACACGCTCTTTCTCGAATTTCACGGCTCACCGGATGAAGTGACCAGTCATGCTGAGCGCGCGCGAGAGATCGCGCGCGGGAACGGTGGCGGCGACTTCCGCTTCGCGGTCGAAAGCGAAGCGCGCAGCGAGCTCTGGAAGGCGCGCCACAATGCAGGACTTGCGGCCATCGGCTTGCGGCCCGGAGCGCGCCCCTGGTCGACGGATGTCTGCGTGCCGATCAGCCAGCTCCCAATCTGCATCGACGAGACCAAAGCCGATATCGCCACGCTCCCCTTCCCGGCGGTTGTGCTCGGCCACATCGGCGACGGCAATTTCCACGTTGTTCTGCTGCTCGATCCCGCCAGCGCGGAAGAAAGAGAGGCCGCCCAGCGCTTCAACGACAGCCTTGTCGCGCGCGCGATCGCCCTGGATGGCACATGTACCGGCGAACACGGTATCGGCCTCGGCAAGCGCCAATCACTGCGCCAGGAACTCGGCGGCGCTGTCGACCTGATGATCGATATCAAGCAGGCGCTCGATCCGCGGGGGATCATGAACCCCGAGAAAATCTTTCCGTCGCGCGCGGGTCACTACTAGAGCGGCGCAAACTCAGCTGTGAAATGGCGCAGCATTTGGGGTTGGCGCACAATCCGCATGCCTCTCAACGCCGCACGTTTTTCAAACACCGCCAGGATCGTCTCCACGACGTAGTCAGCGTGACTTTGCGTATAGACACGCCGCGGCATCGCAAGCCGCACCAGTTCGGAGCGCGCGGGCTTCTCGGCCCCGTCGGGCTGAAGGCCGAACATAACACTACCGATCTCGCAGCCGCGCACACCGCCTTCCTCATAGAGCGCCGCTGCAAGCGCCTGGCCGGGATATTGAAGCGGCAAGATATGAGGAAGCATCGCCCCGGCATCCAGGAAGACCGCGTGACCGCCCGCCGGGCGAACAACAGGCACGCCTTCCTCAATCAGCCGTTCCAGCACGTACTCGTTCACCCGCACCCGATAGCGAAGATAGTCTTCATCCACGATCTCGCTCAGGCCTTGCGCAATTGCATCGAGATCGCGTCCGGCCAAGCCGCCATAGGTAGGAAAACCTTCCGTGAGGATGAGCCGTGTGCGCGCCTTCTGCGCAAGTTCATCGTCATTGAGCGCCAGCCATCCGCCGATATTGGCGAATGCATCCTTCTTCGCCGACATCGTCATGCCGTCGGCGCACGCGAAGATATCGTTGACGATCTCCACGATCGTGCGACCGCTCTGACCGTGCTCGCGCTCCTTGATGAACCAGGCATTCTCGGCGAAGCGGCACCCGTCGATAATGAAGGGCTTGTCGAACTCGTGTGCGAAGGCAGCGACACGCCTGATGTTCGCGAGGCTTGCCGGCTGGCCGCCGCCGGCATTGTTCGTGATCGTCATCATCACGCATGGCACTTTCGCGCCGTCCTGCACAAGCAGCGCATGCAAGCGTTCAACGTCCATGTCGCCCTTGAACGGAGCGTCCGAACTCATGTTGTCCGCGTCCTGGCAGAGCAGATCCGCCGCCCTCGCGCCGGTCGCCTCGACATTGGCGCGCGTCGTGTCGAAGTGCGTATTGGAGGGGATGATCTTGCCCGCCCCGCCGAGCAGCGCGAACAGGATCGCTTCCGCCGCCCTGCCCTGATGGGTCGGAATGATATGCTTGAAGGGCATCAGGCGCTTCACGGCGGCTTCGAAGCGCGAGAACGAAGCCGAGCCCGCATAGGATTCATCGCCGCGCATGAGCGCGGCCCATTGTTCGGCGCTCATCGCGGCGACGCCGGAATCGGTGAGGAGGTCAACGATCACATCCTCGGCCCGGACACGAAAAAGATTGCATCCGGCGTCGGCCAGTATTTTCCGCCGCTCCGGCGGCGACGTCATCCGGATCGGTTCGACGGACTTGATGCGAAAAGGCTCGATAATGGTGCGCATGCCGCAAGACCTAAGGCCACACGCACATGTCTCATTTGACGCGCATCAACCGTTGCGCCTCAGAGAAAGCGAAAGCCCTGCGTCGAGCAGGCGAGCTTCTGGCCCGAGAACAATTGCACGACGATAAGCGCTTGCCCGTCGCGCACCTCGTGTCCGGGCAGTCCCCTAACGAGCGGATGACGCTTCAATATCGTGTTCCAGATTGTCGGGAAGTCGCGCCCGGCGGTGCGCGCCTGTTCGCACTGACCCAGCAGATCGACGGCCGATGCATCATTCACGTTGCGCGGACTCCCGCGCGCGATCCTGACGCCAATAGCGACCTCAGGTCTTGAGCCTGATCAAAGGCGCCGGCAGCTTGAGGCGCGTCCTTCGAGCGCGGCAATCGACCGCGCTGGCGTTTGACCTTCGTCAAACGCGCAGGCGCCGGAGCATGTTTGCCTTCCGGTGGCGCGCACCTCGCGCACCAATAGGCCAGCTGCCCGCACCGTGGAGGCGCGGAACGCTCGGTCGGGCGCGCCGCTCCGTGTCAAAGCGGGGCGGCGGCTTCATCTGAGCCGGCACAAGCAAGGTCCAATGACGACAGATTACGCCAAACGCATCGCGGAGATCGACGAATACGCCATCGAACTGCGCAAGCTCGCGCCCGAGACGGTGAGCGCATTCGGCAACTTGTCGAAGGCGGCGCAGAGCGCGGGCGCATTGGACAAGAAGACCAAGGAGCTTCTCGCGCTGGCCATCTCTGTCGCGATCCGATGCGAAGGCTGCATCGCCTATCATGCCCGTGGAGCGCGCAGGACGGGCGCAACACGTCAGGAAGTGGCCGAGACCCTCGGCGTCGCGATCCAAATGGGCGGCGGCCCAAGCATGAACTACGCCGCTGACGCCCTCCGCGCCTTCGATCAATTCGAACCCGCCGCGTAACCAGCCTGCCGCCCGCGGGAGCTTGGCGGGTCCGTCTAATAAATTGATTTTAGAATTTTTATGGTGGGCCAAACAGGGGCACTTCAGAACCCTGAGAGCCTGCTGGAAACCCTCCTAGAGTGGAATGAATACCTCGAAAAGGCAGCCCCGGACTTCGGGGGGCCAAACCCATGACCGCAGCAGCTGCGCCCCTCACCGCGATATATTGTAACAAAGCCGCGCCCCGCAGAACCCCGCCGTTTTCCATACGGCTATCGGCGGCGGACCGGGCGCGCCTGGAGACGGAAGCCCGAGGGATGCCGCTCGGGGCATATATAAAGGCGAAGGTTTTGGAGGGCCCACCTCTCAAGCGGGTGGCGGTGGTCGAAGATCGCCAAGCCCTGGCGCAAGCTTTGGCGCTCCTGGGAAAGACCCATTACGCCAACAATCTGAACCAGCTCGCCCACCTCGCCAATATGGGCGCGCTCCCGCTCACCCCCGAAGTGATGGAAGAGCTGGCGAGCACACTCCGGCTTATCGGCGAAGTTCGCGCCCTGATCGTGAAAGCGATGGGCGTCCGAAAGGACGCCCGATGATCATCAAGGGTTTCACCATCACGGCGGGCGCGCGGCACGCCGCGCACCTGCTCAAGACGGATGAGAACGAGCATGTTCTCGTCCAGGAGATGCGCGGCTTTGTGGCGCGCGACCTCCACGGCGCGTTCGCGGAATCCCAAGCGATCGCGCGCGGCACCAAGTGCCAGCAGCATCTTTTTTCCTGCGCATTTTCCCCGCCGCAATCCGCGCCACTTTCCGCACGCCAATTCCTTCACGCCATCGATCGCACCGAACAAGCTCTTGGCTTGGACGGTCAGCCGCGCGCGATTGTCTTTCACGAGAAGGATGGAAGGCGTCACGCGCACTGCGTGTGGTCGCGGATCGATGCGGCCAGTATGACGGCAAGGCAGCTCTCGCACTGGAAAACAAAGCTCGGCGATGTCTCGCGCGCGCTTCACCGCGAATTCGGTATCGAGATGCCGCGCGGCTTGGTGGATCGCAAAGAGCGCGATCCGCTGAACTTCAGCCAGGCAGAATCGCAAGCCGCCAAACGCAACGGCGAAGACCCACGTTGGCTTCGACAGACAGTGCAAGATTGCTGGGCTGCGTGCGACAACCGCAAAGGCTTCGAGGCGGCGCTTTCAGAAAAATCTCTTCAACTCGCGCGTGGCGACAAACGCGGCTTTGTGGTCCTGGACTTCAGCGGGAGCGTTCACTCGCTCCCGCGTCTGCTCGATCTCAAAACGAAGGACGTGAAAGCAAAGCTCGGCGGCGAACCCGCGCAGTCTTTGGAGGACGCCAAGAAGCAATTGAGTGCGGGCCTCGGCAAAGAGGCGCGCGCCAAGATCGACCAATCGCGCGAGCGCTTCGCCAAACGCCAGACAACGCTCAAGGCGTTCGGCGCTGAGATGACGCATATGCACCGCGAAGAACGCTCCAGGCTGGCGAGCGATCATTCCGGACAGTGGATGAAGGCGACGCAAGAACGGCAAGCACGCTTCCCGCGCGGCGTTCGCGGTCTTTGGTCTTGGATCACAGGCAAGTCCGCGCAAATCAAGAAAGACAATCTTGCAGAAGCCAACGAGCAACGCGCCGCTCAAGAGCGGGCGCGTGAGGAGCAAATGCGCCGCCAGGCGCAGGAGCGTCATATCCTGCAAGAAAAGATCAAAGAGCTTCGCCATGCACAGGCGCAAGAACTGATCCGGCTTCGCCGCGAACTCGCCTCGCACCTCTCACGAAACGCTAGCCCAGAACCAAAGCTGCAAGCGCTCTCCGCGCGCCTTTCACGCAAACTGGAGTGGTAAAAATGAATCCTCAAAAACGGGATGACAACGCTATGGCTGGAGCGTTCATGGCGCTCGGTTTCGTGGTTCTGATCTTTTTCATTATCGGCGCGCTGATATCTCTCTTTCTCACGTTTGTTTGCATATCGGCATGGCACAAAGAGAAAGTTCTTTTTGGCCATACGATCACGCCCTTCGAGGCTCGGTGTTTTATCGGCTTCGGTTTGTTTGGCGGCCTGGTCGGATTGATCTTCGGCATCATCATGCTTGTGAATCACATGGGCCCAGAGACCGACATCTTTATGTGGCCGATCATTGGGTATGTATTGGGCTCATTGGGCTGGGGTATTGCCTACGCCACCAATCAAAAAGATCCGGCTCCACGTGTAGAGCCTGTCCAGCCACCGCCGCTGCAAAGCGCACCTCAGCGGCCTGCTACACAACGCGCCGAATTTGAGTTCGCGAGTTGGAATGACGAGGAGCCGCATCACTAATGCGCAAGCTCTACGAATATTGGCAGATGGGCTTCACGCTGGCGTCCCAATACCAGCAATTGCTTGCGTGGGAAGACGCGCGGCAGGCGCGCATCGCTCGCGAGCGCGCAGAAGCCAACGCAGCCGAACAAACCCGCGCCATGTTGGCCGCTAATCCGAGCGGGCAACTTGGCCGCTCTCAACTCGATGACGAGCAAGCGCTGAAAAGCGCGGGTCTTCTATAATGCGGCTCGGCATCGAACTTGGGTTCTTCCAAGGCCAGCCCATCGTTTATGGCGGGACCGAACCTGTCGCCATCGATGCGCAAGCAGGCAAAGGTAAACTCACGCGGTTTCTGGGCGTTAATTTGGTTTCGCCCAGAACCTCGCATCTGACCAAGATCATCACTGATCCGAAAGACGGCGAACTCGCCTGGATTTCGTGGAAGACGCTAGAGCGCCAAGGCTACGATGTCCGCTTCATCAATGCGGGCGATCTCTACGGCTACAAAAGCGAGAGCTACAATATCAACACGCGCCTTATGGAGATGGCGCGCATCCCTTCGCTTTCACCGCTGCTGTGGGATGCCGCCTATGACGCGGCGAGTTTTCTTGCGCCGATCGATTCCGAACCGCGCACACGCTGGATCGGTCAAGGCGTGCGCACCATGTTCGCCGCCTACAACGTGATCGCGGCGAAGTACCCGGAAGACTCGCGCCCCTGCACGCCAGGGGGCCTGTGGGATTTTTTTGGGCGGGGCCGCGAAATCATCGCGCAGAGTTTTGGTCAATGGGCGCTGATGGACCGCTTCGCCGAGTATCGCGGCATCTTCGAGCAAGTGGCGGGTTGGACATCCTCTCCCGATCAGTGGAACGCCTACAATTCCGTGATCGTCGAAAACCTCCAAGTCTATCAGCCCCATTCAGCCGCGCGGCGGCTGACGGATCGCAATAGCTTTGAGCCTTCGGAGATGAAAACGCGCCGCACGGCACTTTTCATCATGGGCTCTGCGCGCAGCCATTCCAGCCGCAACTTTGTGGGCGCGATGACGGCGGCGATCATCGAGCGCTTCGCCGATGCGAGGGGGGATCTTCGTGCGCTTGTGATCGGCGAAGAATGGGGCCAGCTCTATGTCTCCAATTTCGAGCACATGCTGACCCTCTACCGCGAAGGCGGCGTGAATTTTGTCGGCGTGTTTCAGAATGCGGGCGCGCAGCTCGAAGCGCGCTACGGGCGCGAGCTGGCGCGCATCTGGAAGAAAGCGGTCGCGCATACGCTTTATCGCGGGCTTCCCGAGCAAGAAGCACTTCGCGAAATCGAGTATCTCTCGGGCAGACAAGGCGTGATGGTGCGTGGCTTCTCTGTCAGCAGCGCCCAAGTCAGTGGTTCAGGCGACAGTCTGGGCGAACAAGCGCGCCCTCTGCTCCAAGTTGAAGACGTGCGTGCCGCGACAGGCGGCGAACGCGCTCTGCTTCACTCACGGGACGTTGGCTTTACGCGCGTTGATCTTCCGAACTTTTGGGAGCGATCCGAAGTAAGCGGAATGCTGCGCGATGTGCGGCGACGCCCGCACATTCACGACCATTTGAAAAAGCCGGCTCCCGCATTGCCGAGCTCAGCGCGCGGCGAAGATGACGAACTGCTGGATACGATGAACACCATCAGAGCGAGGCAATCCGCTCTGACGGTCCATGCGGAAGATTGCCGTGAGAATGGAAGGACGAGGTAATGAAGAACGACGAACGCTCGGTGCGCGATCTGGTGCAACGCAATCTCACGCCGGTGATTCCGAACACGCTCGACTTCTCTGATCGGCAACGTCTCGAAAACGCGGCGGCTGACGAGCGCCGCCGTGTTGAAGAGAAGAAAAAGAGTTGGTGAAATTTGAAGGGCCTTTAGCGGCCCCTCTGGTCAAGGCTGCCCTTCGGCGCTTCGCGGCCTTGACCATTCACCCCGCACACTCGCCGTTCAGGCAGGGTTGCAGGAAGCTGCAACCCCGTTTCGATTCAAATTCCATAAGAGCTGCCGTGAGCGATTTTTCTGGACTCGTGCGGCAATATGTTCTTCATTTGTTCTTATGCATGATTTCTCACAAAAGCATCGGGGCAAAGTCGTCCACTTCGGTATGTGGTCAGAGGAGATCGCTGACGATCTTGGAATGGCTGACGCATTCCGAATTTTGCAGCGCGCGGCGAAAGAGACTTACGACGAAGACGTGCGATGCGGAGAGCTAAGCGACGCGCTCGAATTTCTCATGAGCAACAATGCGCGTAACAAGCCGCTTCGGGATTTCAAAGCAGCCCTCGACATTGCGGACCCCGTTCAACGCCATCATGCGGTTCGTCACGCGCTGGTCCGCATCAAGCTGGCGATCTCACGCAGCACAGAAATCAACTAGGTCGGTTCAAGCCATTGAACCTCTGCCCTTCGGCGAGAACGGGGTGTGCAAGCGGAAAGAAAAATCGACGGCGGGCGCAGGCGCTATGCGCCGAGCCTCGGGAGACCGCCTATTTTTCTTGGAGCGCGCCGAGGGGCTGGCCCCTAAGCGGGCATTTGAGGCACTAAACGGGCCTAATGAGGCGTTTTGTAGCCGATTTTCGCTGCATAACAGTCGTATGATCTCACTCCGCCTATGATGACGAAGAAACCTCCGCCGCGATGAACGGCGAAGGTGGCGCGCTCCTACGAGGAGAGCTTGGATATAGCCCATTCTGCCGAAGCCATTGCCGCATAGACATCGTCTTTTGCGCCAGCCACGACGAGCGCGGCCCAGGTACCGTTCGGTTGCGAGTAGACACGGCCAAGGTTGCACTTCAGCCCGGACGGTCCGGTGTAAACGAGATCAAAGTGCGTCGGGCTGGCTTGCATCCACTCCATCGAGCCCCCACCGATTTCGTCT
>JAEUMT010000063.1 GCA_016791365.1 Hyphomonadaceae bacterium
GCGTTGAACGCGCCGGCTTATTTGGACGCTTGCGCGAAGAGGGTTTGACGGCGTTATGGACCCCGGGCGTCCCGCCGGCCGGCTCTGGCGTGGGCCGGCGGGACGCCGGCGGTCCATAACGCCGTCAAACCGTCTTCGCGAACGCTTCCAAATCAGCCGGCTCGTTCAACGCCAACGCTTCGGCGTCCGGCGCGTTGCGCTTGACCATGCCGCCAAGCTGCTTGCCGGCGCCGACTTCAACGAAGCGCGTGACGCCGCCCTCTGTCGCCATCCACTCAATGCTCTCGCGCCAGCGTACGCGGCCGGTCACTTGCTCAACCAGAAGCTTGCGCACGGCTGTAGGTTCGTTTGTCGGACGCGCGGTGACGTTCGCCACCACCGGCACAACCAGCGGCGCGATCGCCGCTTGCGCCAGCGCTTCGGCCATTGCGTCAGCGGCCGGTTGCATCAGCGGCGAGTGAAACGGCGCAGAGACGTTCAGCGCGATGGCGCGAGCGCCCTTCTCCTTCGCGTACGCCAGAGCCGCATCGATGCCGGCCTTCGAGCCCGAGATAACAACGTTACCGATATTGTTGTCGTTCGCGACGACGCACGGACCAGCTTCGGCGCCCTTAGCGGCGATCTCCTCAGCCAGCGCCACATCGACCTTGCCGATCAGCGCCGCCATCGCGCCTTGGCCAACCGGCACGGCCGCCTGCATCGCGTTGCCGCGCGTCCGCAGCAGGCGTGCGGCGTCCGCGATTGTGAGCGCGCCGGCGGCGGCGAGCGCGGAGTATTCGCCAAGCGAGTGGCCCGCGACGAACGAGGCCTTCGAGATGCTGACGCCGAATTCCTTTTCCAGCGCTCGCATCGCCGCGAGGCTTACAGCCATCAGAGCCGGCTGGGCGTTGGCGGTGAGCGTGAGGTCCTCGGCCGGGCCTTCAAAGATCAATTTCGAGAGCTTTTCGCCGAGCGCCTCATCCACCTCCTGAAACACCTCACGGCTGGCGCCGAAGGCGTCATGAAGACCTTTGCCCATGCCGGGCGCTTGGCTTCCCTGTCCGGGAAAAATGAAGGCTGTGCTCATGGCGCGCGGCGTACCCCCGTCGCATGGCTACGGCAAGTTTTGCGACCGCTTCCAGCGGAGCCGCAACCAAACGATCAGAGCGGAAACACCCGCCGCCAGCAGAAACCGCGGCGCTTCGCGCGCGCCCCAATTCAACCAGTGATCGAAGTCGTAGTGCTCTGGGAAGGCCCTCTGTATGTTCACCACGATCGAGGCGTGAAACCCGACGGCGACGGCTACGTACCCGGCAAGACAGCGCCGCCAGGTCCGCCAAGACGGCAAAAACCACGCCGCCGCGACCCAAACATAGGCAAGCACGCCCTTCCCCCCATACCTCACGCGATACCCTTAGCCCCTTGCTTCCGGGGCCGAAATGCGTATTTTCCCCGCCTTCGCGATCCGCGGCCCCGGAGGCTTACCGCCGTCCGGGGTCCATCGTTTTGACCGGTCTTCCGCTGGTCAGGGCGCCGCGGGTCCTAACGGAAGAGGAAAACATGGCATTCTACGAGCACGTGTTCATCGCACGTCCCGAGATCTCGCCCCAGCAAGTCGATACGCTGGTCGAGGATCTCACCAAAAAAATCAAAGAACTTGGCGGCGCCACGACGAAGACCGAATATTGGGGTCTGCGTAACCTGACGTACCGCATCAAGAAGAACCGCAAGGGCCACTACGCGCTGATCAACATCGACGCTCCCGCGCCGGTGGTGCACGAGTTCGAGCGTCTGCTGCGCATCAACGAAGACGTGATGCGCTTCAAGACGATCCGCGTCGAAGCGCTCGACGAAGAACCCTCGCCGATCCTGGCCCGTCGCGACCGCGACGAGCGCCGCCGCTCGCGCCGCGAAGGCCGCGATGGCGAAGATGGTCTCGGTGAATTTGAAGGCGGTGAGGAATAATCATGGCCCAAAAGCAAGCCAAAGGCGCCCCGAAGTTCAACATCTCGAACATTCCGGCCCGCCGTCCGTTCGGCCGCCGGCGCAAGGTGTGCCCGTTCTCCGGCGCCGCCGCGCCGAAGATCGACTACAAGGACGTGAAAATGCTCCAACGCTACATCAGCGAAAAAGGCAAGATCGTCCCGGCGCGCATCACCGCCGTTTCCGCCAAGAAGCAACGCGAACTCGCGCGCGCCATTAAACTGGCCCGCGAACTCGCTCTGCTGCCGTTCGCCGTTCAGTAAGGAGGCACGCACATGCAAGTCATCCTTCTCGAACGCGTCGAAAACCTCGGCGCCATTGGCGACGAAGTAAAGGTGCGCGACGGCTACGCGCGCAACTTCCTGCTGCCCAACAAGAAAGCGCTCCGCGCCAACGACGCAAACCGCAAGGTTTTCGAAAGCAAGCGCGCTGAACTCGAAGCCCGCAACGCTGAAGCGAAAGCCGCGGCGGAAAAGGCCTCCGGCAAGATCGACGGCTCGTCTTACGTCCTCATCCGCTCGGCGGGTGAAGGCGGCCAGCTCTACGGCTCGGTTTCCTCGCGCGACGTCGCCGACGAAATCGTGAAGAGCGGCGCCAAGATCGATCGCAACGCGGTCGTTCTCGACAAGCCGATCAAGACCATTGGCGTCTATGACGTCCGCGTGCGTCTGCACGCAGACGTCTCGGCGACGGTGAAGGTCAACGTGGCGCGCTCGGCTGACGAGGCCGAACGTCAAGCCAAGGGCGAAAACGTCATCGCCTCGGCTGTCGAAGCCGATCGTTCGGAAGCGGAAGCACAAGCCAAGGAATTGGCCGCCAACGCCTTCGTCGACACCTCGCCGCGCGAGTAAGGTCGAACGACGCGTTCAAAATCGAGGCCCGCGCATCGCAAGGTGCGCGGGCCTCTTTCTTATGGACCGCCGGCGTCCCGCCGGCATGCGCCAACGTTTGAATTGGCGTCATCCCCGGATTTAATCCGGGGCTGTCGAAGCACGACGCCACGCACTGACGGCTTCAGCAAACTCACGCCGCCTTCGACAGGCTCAGGCTGACGCCGGTGGTTGATTGAGCGCGGTGGTTGAATTGGCGTCACCCTGAGCCCGTCGAAGGGCGACGCCACGCTGCGCCGCCACGACACTGACTCGTCATTCCGCGTCAACAACAAAGACTCGTCAGGGACTCAGCAAAACCCGCGTCAAGGTTTCGGCGCGTCAACGATTGTAGCGCCGAATCGCATCATGTTGGCGCCAATGTCGAACCAGCCCGCCCTCCCCTTAGCTCAGCCAGGCCAACAGCCGGCGCCGCGCAGCGCGCCCCACAATCTTGAGGCCGAGCAAGCGTTGCTGGGTGCGATCCTGTTCGACAACGAGACCATGAACCGGATCACGGCGCAGCTGAAAGAGCATCACTTCTACGATCCGGTGCACGGCCGCATTTTCGCGACCT
The DNA here is from genome assembly GCA_016791365.1 of Hyphomonadaceae bacterium. Classification (GTDB taxonomy): domain Bacteria; phylum Pseudomonadota; class Alphaproteobacteria; order Caulobacterales; family Aquidulcibacteraceae; genus Vitreimonas. The sequence continues at coordinate 3,409 of JAEUMT010000063.1, forward strand.
GCGCCGACATGATCGGCGCCGGACAACTCGCCGACGGCGTGACGCTGAAAGAACGCTTCGCGCGCGACGGCGGCATCAAGGAAATCGGCGGCGCGCTCTATCTGATGAAGCTCCTGGAAAACGCGGCGCCGCTTTCGACACACGCGCAATCCTATGCCGAGCTGATCTATGATCTGGCGCTGCGCCGCTCGCTCATCCGCGTCGGCGGCGAGATTGTTGGATTGGCGGAAAATCCGCCCGAGGATAAAGACGCCCGCGAAATTATCGAAGAGGCCGAAAAGACCCTCTTCACGCTCGCCGAAGCCGGGACGGCGAATAAAGGCTTTCAGGACTTCAAAACCGCGCTCACCGCATCGATCAATGTCGCGACAGCCGCGAAGAACCGAGGCTCAGACGTTTCCGGCATCACCTCTGGCTTCCGTGATCTGGATCACTTGCTGGGCGGCCTGCATGGCTCAGACCTCATCATTCTCGCCGGCCGTCCATCGATGGGAAAAACCGCTCTCGCGCTCAACATCGCCATGAATGTCGCCCTCGCTAAACAAAAAGGCGTCGAAGCAGGCGAGGAGCATTATGGCGGCACAGTCGGCTTCTTCTCGCTCGAAATGTCCGGCGAACAATTGGCGACACGTATCCTCTCGGACTTCGCCGAGATCGAGTCCCACAAGATTCGCCAGGGCAAGATCACGACCGACGAATATACGCGCCTCGCCGACAGCGCCATGACGCTGCAGACGCTTCCGCTACACGTCGATGAAACCGGCGGCATCTCGATCGCGCACCTGCACAATCGTGCGCGGCGCTTGAAACGTTCACCTTCGGGCCTCGACTTTATCGTCGTCGACTACCTCCAACTCGTCACCGCCTCCGGCAAGGTCGACGGCCGCGTCCAGGAAGTCAGCCAGATCACGCAAGGGTTGAAGGCGCTCGCCAAGGACCTGAACGTTCCGGTGCTGGCGCTTTCCCAGCTGTCACGTCAGGTGGAAAGCCGCGAAGACAAGCGCCCCCAGCTTTCAGACCTGCGTGAATCCGGCTCGATCGAACAGGACGCCGACATCGTCATGTTCGTCTATCGCGAAGAATACTACCTCAGCCGCGCCGAACCGGAGCAGAACACTGAGGATTGGATCAAATGGCGCGCAAAACTTGATGGCGTCGCCAACCGCGCCGAACTAATCATCGGCAAGAACCGCCACGGCCCCATCGAAACGGTGCACCTCAATTTCAAAGGACAGTTCACCCGCTTCTCCTCCCTCGCCCGCGCCTGAGCCGCCAAGGCTCGCGCGGCTCAAAGTCGATCACGCCGCCATCGTCGGGAACTGGAATTATTTCCGGAAGCTGGCGCCAAGCGCCGCCGTGGCGGCGGTTGTCAAAGCCGATGGGTATGGATTAGGCGCCGTTGGCGCGTCGCGCGCGCTGGCGCAAGCGGGCGCGCGCGTTTTCTTCACGGCGACAACACAAGAAGGCGCATGGGTGCGCCGCGCCTTGGGCGAAGGTCCGCAAATCTTCGTGCTCAACGGGCCGGCTGACGATCTTGATGTGCTTCAAAGCGCCAAGCTCACGCCGGTTTTGAACTCGCTTGCGCAGATCAAGCTCTGGGACGCGCGCGCGCCGGCGGCGCTGCACATTGATACCGGCATGAACCGTCTCGGCATCGGCCCCGAAGAACTGCCGCACGCCATGAGCGCGCTGAAAGATACATCGCTGGCGCTGGTGATGAGCCACCTCGCCTGCGGCTCTGGCTTGAAGCACCCGTTCAATGCCGTGCAGCTGCGCCGCTTCATCGACGCCTCGATGCTGTTTCCCCGCGCGCCGCTGTCACTCGCGGCGACGGCCGGAGCACTGATCGGCGCCGACTATCATTTCGATCTCATCCGCCCGGGCATCGGCCTTTACGGATCAGGCGCGCTTGACGCCGACACGCCGACACTCACCGCCGTCGCAACGATCGAGGCGCCCATCCTGCAAGTGCGCGATGCATTGCCAGGCGAAACGTTCGGCTACGGCGCGACGTTCACCGCGGCTGAAAAGATGCGCACCGCAACCGTCGCGCTCGGCTACGCCGACGGCTACTTGCGGTCGCTCTCGGGTCGCGGCTATGGCGTGCTGGGGGGCGCAAAGCGCCCAATATTAGGGCGCGTCTCCATGGACCTCATCATCATCGACGTGACCGGCTGCGCCGAGGCGCAACCTGGCGCGATGGTCGAATTTCTCGGCCCCAACGCGCCGCTCGACGACATCGCGCAACTCGCGGGCACCGCGCCGTACGAAATTCTGACGACGTTTGCCGGCGCCGTCCGCAAGTCCGGAGTCCGCGCGTGATTCAAGCACGCACGACCCTGCTCGCCCTCGATGGGCGAGCTGTCAGCGCGCGCAGCGCGATGACTGAGTGGGTGGCGCCTCGGACCCGCGCCTCCACCCACTCCGGCCGCTCCGCGGCCACCTCGCCCACCAAGGGCGAGGAGGAGGCGGGCGCATGATCAATCCATTCGCGCCCATCGGCCGCGGCGTGCTTTCAACGCTGGCTGAAATTGGCCGCTTCTCGGCCTTCGTCGGTCGCGCGCTCGCCGCGAGCGTTACGCCACCGCTGTTCTTCGGTCAGCTGCTGCGCCAAGTGATGCAGATCGGCTATTTCTCGCTGCCGGTCGTTGGCGTCACCGCCGTGTTTATCGGCGCGGCGCTTGCGCTCAACATCTATGTGGGCGGCGCACGCTTCAACGCTGAGCAATTCGTGCCGAACATCGTGGTGCTGGGCATCACGCGCGAGCTTGGCCCGGTGCTTGCGGGCCTCATGCTTGCCGGCCGCGTCAGCGCCGGCATCGCCGCCGAGATCGGCACCATGCGCGTCACCGAACAGATCGACGCGATGACGACGCTCTCGACCGATCCGTTCAAGTATCTTGTCGCCCCACGTGTGTTGGCGGCGACCCTTACACTGCCCGTGTTGGTTCTGGTCGCCGACATTATCGGCGTCATGGGCGGCTATCTCGTCGCCGTGAACAGTCTCGACTTCAACGGCGCGGCGTACCTGCGCAACACGTTTGACTTCATGGAGCCGCAGGACGTCGTCCTGGGCTTGGTGAAAGCGGCCGTGTTTGGCTTCATCATCGCGACGGTAGGTTGCTATCAAGGCTACAGATCGAACGGCGGCGCCCTCGGCGTCGGCCGCGCCGCCACCAACGCCGTCGTCGTCGCCATCGTGCTCATCCTGATGGTGAACTACCTCATCACAGCGTTTTTCGTGGAGTGAGGCCGGTGGTTTTCACCTCACCCATTCCCGGGGCGACGCGAAGCGGCGAGCTCGGGACCCATAAACACGAATCATCGAGAGCAATCTCAAGCGTGCGCGTTTATGGGCCCCGGACTGCTCGCTGTGCTCGCATCCGGGGATGGGTAGCGAGAGGCGTGACGCCATGACAGCGAAACTCGAACTCAAGGCCATCAAGAAGAAGCTCCGCGGGCGCCAGGTGCTCGACGGTGTCGATGTTGACGTGAACCAGGGCCGATCGCTGGTCATCATCGGCGGCTCGGGCCAAGGCAAGTCGGTGACGCTGAAGTGTGCGCTGGGCTTGATGCGGCCTGACAGCGGCCAGGTCCTGGTCGATGGCGCCGATGTCACCAAGATGCCAGAAGAAATTCGCGCACGCGTCATGCGCAAGTTCGGCATGCTGTTTCAGGGCGGCGCGTTGTTCGACTCGCTCAGCGTCTGGGAAAATATCGCCTTCCGTCTCATCAACGCCGATCACGTGAACCGCACCGAAGCGCGCGAGCGCGCCATCGAAGCGATGCGCAAAGTCCGCCTCGCGCCGGAATTCGCCGACGTGCGCCCGATCGAGCTTTCCGGCGGCATGCAAAAGCGCGCCGGCCTGGCCCGCGCCATCATCGCCAAGCCCGATATCCTCTTCTTCGACGAGCCCACCACCGGCCTCGATCCGATCACCGCGGACGCCATCAACGATCTCATCGTCGAGATGGTGAAAGAACTGGGCTGCGCCGCCGTCTCGATCACGCACGACATGCCGAGCGCGCGCAAAATCGCCGACGAGATCGCCATGCTGCACAATGGCAAGATCGTTTGGCGCGGCCCAACGGCAATGCTCGACACCAGCGGCAACGCCATGGTCGATCAGTTCGTCGCCGGCCGCGCCGATGGGCCGATACAGGCCGTGGTGTGAACCGCGCGACGCCGCCATCGCGCGAGCCGCACTACGGCGACAACGAAACCTATGGCTGGTCGGTGCGCGATTGCGCCATCGGCTTGATCAGCACGCTCTCGTCCTGGTGCGCGAAGCCGTTCGAGTTCAGAGGCGCCGCCAATGGGCGCGTCTGGTGCTTTGAAGCCGACTTCACCGATCGCGCGCAGCTCTTGTTCACCTCGGACAAAGGCGATGGCCGCATCGAACTCGCCGTGCACGAGACCAATTGGGTGCGGGCCGAGGTTTTCGTCGCCGACGCATTGGTATTCCGCTGCTGGCTCGAAGAAGCGTACGAGGAAAAGGAATTCTACCCGGACGGCTCCGACGGCCAACCCAATGCAGAGGGCGATGCGCCGGGCCGCATCTCAAAGCGCGGCGCCTGGCTTCAAATCCGCTGCGCCGATTTCCCCGGCGCGCCGGACCAGGGCAACGGCTATTGGAGTTTGGAAGACACGTTCGACTAAACGATAAAGTCGTACTTCTCTTTGAGCAGGTCTTTCACGGCCTGTGTCGGCTCTTCACCGTAACACGAGGCGATCACCCTGCCGTAGTCTTGAAGATCGATGATCCCATCGCCTTCAATGGATTTGAGAAACGTCCGCTCGCGCGCGGCCGGCACATAGACGAAATAGTACGCCCAACGCCCCGTCGTATCCTTCGCTTTCAGCTTGTGAATGAGATGCGCGCTCCGGGCGATGAGCTTTTCGGTGTACGAACGCTCCGGTCTTTTCGTCAGCGGCTTCTCAGTCGTGCTCATCGCGTGCTTCACCCGTGCCCGCGCTGACGCGGAACATGTGGCCATCGGGATGGCGCAGGTGAAACTCGCGGACACCCCAAGGTTCGTCTGTCGGCGGATAGGTAACAGTGTAACCGAGCGACAACGCCATGGCGTGCAGCGCATCGACCTCCGCCGGTGATTTCATCCACCAGCTCATCCAGACGCCGTCCGTCTCATCATTGCCTGGGAATTTCGGCATGATTGTGCCGCGCGATCCTTGCGCGCCGCGGCAGAGAAATATCTCGGCCTTCTCACTGCAAACCGCGCCAAAGCCAGGCTCAGCATCGCCGTCAGGCCAGATGAAACCGCGCCGCCATCCCAGCGCTTCAAACCATTTCTGACTTTCCACGATGCTGGAGACGTTCAGGATCGGCGTGAGCTGCTGGACTGGCATATGCGCCTCACAATTTGCGTTGAATCACCTTATCGAGCGCCTCGGGCTTCACCGTCGGCGCGAAGCGGCCGATGACTTTTCCGTCGCGATCGATCAGGAACTTGGTGAAATTCCACTTGATCCCGCGTCCGAGCAAACCGCCGCCCTTCGCCCGCGTGAGATAATCGTAGAGCGGATGCGCTTTGGGGCCATTGACGTCGATCTTGGCGAACATCGGGAACGTCACGTCATACGTGAGCGAACAGAAATTCTTGATCTCGTTCGCGTCACCCGGCTCCTGCTTACCGAATTGGTTGCACGGAAAGCCGAGAACCTCGACGCCTTGCGCCGCATACTTTCGATGCAGTTCTTCGAGGCCCTTATACTGATAGGTGAAGCCGCATTGGCTGGCGGTGTTGACGATCAACAGCAGCTTGCCGCGATACGCCCCGAGCGAACGCTCGGCGCCGTCAATATCCCGAGCGGTGAAGTCGTAAACGCTAGCCATCATTGCCCCATCAATTTGCACGCGTCAGCGACGATTTTGGCGTGATCGAAAGCAAAGCGCACATTGCGCCAATCGGAAATGAACGCCGCCGCGGCCGCATCGGCGCCCGCCTTCACAACCAAGTCTATCGGCGCCACCAGAAACGCCACGCTGACATTGTGCGCCCTGGGATCGCGATCCGGATCGGAATAGACGCCGATCAGCCGGTCAATCCGTCCGTCAATCCCGGTTTCTTCCTTGAGTTCACGTAAGGCCGCGGCCTCAACCGTCTCGCCACTCTCCACGAAGCCGCCCGGTAGCGCGTAACGATTTTGGAAAGGCTCGTTGGCGCGTCGGATCAACAGCAAGCGACCCGCTGCGTCGAAGACGACGCAATCGACTGTCAGCGCGGGCGAATTCGGTTTCGTCATTGCATCCGTGGTTGCGGCGCGGGCTTCGGAAGAGCAGCGGATGCAGCTCACGTATCGCCATGCCATGTGCGTTAGCAGACGGGTCGCGCTAGGCTCAACCCATAGGATTCGCCGGAGCCAGAATGGCCAAGTCAGACCACATCTACACCTGCCAGGCCTGCGGCGCTGTCTGGGCCAAATGGGCAGGCAAGTGCGAAGCGTGCGGCGAGTGGAACACATTGATCGAGGAGACGGCGCGAACCGCTGTGCCTGGCGCGCTCGCGGGGCCGGTCGGCGGCAAGAAGAGCAAAGGCATCTCGTTCGTTGAACTGTCCGGAATCGGCGATCCGCCGCCGCGCATCGCCACCGGCATCTCGGAACTCGATCGCGTGTGCGGCGGCGGCCTGGTGCCGGCGTCGGCCATTCTCATCGGCGGAGATCCCGGCGTTGGAAAATCGACGTTGCTCCTGCAAGCCGCGGCATCACTCGCACGGGGCGGCGCCTCGGTCGCGTACGTCACCGGCGAGGAGGCCGAAGCGCAGGTGCAGGATCGCGCGCGTCGCCTCGGCGCGTCCGACGCCGCCGTACATCTCGCGGCGGAGACCGATCTTCGCAAAATCCTCGAAGGTCTGAAGACGCTGAAACCCGACGTCGTCGTCATGGATTCGATCCAGACTGTCTGGGCCGATGGGGTTGAAGCGGCGCCTGGCACAGTGGCGCAAGTGCGCGCCTGCGCGCATGAATTGGTGCGCTTCGCCAAGAAGAGCGGCGCCGTGCTGATCCTCGTTGGTCACGTGACCAAGGACGGCCAAATCGCTGGCCCGCGCGTGGTGGAACACTTGGTCGACGCGGTCATCTATTTTGAAGGCGAACGCGGACTTCCGTTTCGCATTCTCCGCGCCGTCAAGAACCGCTTCGGTCCGACTGACGAAATCGGCGTCTTCGAAATGCTCGAACGGGGGCTCGTCGAAACGCCAAACCCCTCGGCGCTTTTTCTCGGCGAAGCAGGCGAACGTCCATCAGGCGCGGCCGTCTTCGCGGGCGTTGAGGGGTCGCGGCCAGTGCTCGTGGAAATCCAAGCGCTCGCGGCGCCGACCGCCTATGGCACGCCGCGACGCGCCGTCGTCGGCTGGGACTCCGCGCGCCTCGCCATGATCCTCGCCGTACTCGAAACCCGCTGCGGGCTGTCGTTCTCCGGACGCGATGTCTATCTTTCCGTCGCCGGCGGCCTGCGCATCACCGAACCCGCGGCGGACCTCGCCGTTGCCGCCGCGCTCATCTCCGCGCTCGCCGATCGGGCTTTGCCCAAGCAATGCGTCGTCTTCGGTGAGGTCGCGCTATCCGGCGAAGTCCGCCCCGCCGGCCGCAGCGATCTCCGGCTAAAGGAAGCGGCGAAGCTCGGCTTCACCAACGCCTTTTCGCCACCGCAAAAGAAGGTCAGCGGCGCCGGCGCCGTGAAGATCAAACAGATCAGCCACATCGCCGACCTCGCCGCCGCAATCGGCGTCGATGGCGTGGACTAGCCCGAAAACGCTCGTTCCAACCTCGAAACAGCCGGCCGGGACTGCCCTTCCACCGCGCGTGGCGCCTTCCCAAGCCCCCCGACCGCGTCTAATCCAGTTCCCGTGGGACGCGCCCAGAAACGGGCGGCATGGGAGTGGCGAATGGATCTCGGCTTCACCTGGTTCGACTTCGCCGCGCTCGTCGTTTTGGGCCTCTCCGGCGTCATGGCGTTCGCCCGCGGCCTCATCCGCGAAGTGTTCTCAATCATCGCCTTTATTGGCGCGGCGATCGCGGCGGTGTTTTTCGCCGGCATGCTGCGGCCGATGGTTGAAAGCTTCACCCCCCTTTCCGGGCCTCTGGCATCCGTCGCCGCAGGGCTTTTGATCTTCCTGGTGGTGTTCGTCGTCATCACCGTCATCACCTCGACGGTGGCGAAAACCGCCCATCAATCCACTGAAATCGGCTCTTTTGACCGCGCCGCGGGCCTCGCGTTCGGCGTCCTGCGGGGCGTGTTGGTCGTGTCTTTGTTCGTGCTGCTGATGCGCCAGACGACGGTACAGGAAAGCACCGAGCCCGCCGATCCAATGCAGGGCGCTATACGCGGCGCGCGAACCTATCCTATCTATGACAGCGTAGCGTCCGCTCTCGAAGCAGTGCTTCCGCAGGCCCGTGATCGGGCCCGTGATATAATCGACCGTCGTGAGGGCGAGTCGGCGCCGATTCCGCCGCCTGAGCCCGCAACAACCCAGGCCCAGCCTTAATTCGAAGGGGCCAACCTGAGGACCATATGACCGCCGAGCGCCCCTCCCTCCACTTTCAGACGGCGCCCGGAGACCCGGTCGACAAATGGGAATTCGACGACAAGCCCCGCGAGGAATGCGGCGTGTTTGGCGTTTTCGGTTCGGAAGACGCCTCGGTCCTGACAGCGCTCGGCCTGCACGGCCTCCAGCATCGCGGCCAGGAAGGCTGCGGCATCGTCAGCTATGACGGCGATCGCTTCTACCACGAACGCTATCTCGGCCTCGTCGGCGAGCACTTCGCGGGCGGCGACGTGCCCGAGCGCCTGCCGGGTTGGGCCGCGATCGGCCACACGCGCTACGCCACCGCCGGCGGCACCATCCTCCGCAACGTTCAGCCGCTCTTCGCCGACCTTGCGCTTGGCGGCTTTGCCGTCGCCCACAACGGCAATCTGACCAACGCCGTCGATCTCAGAAACCGCCTCGTCCAGAACGGCTCGATCTTCCAATCGACCTCGGACACAGAGTGCATTCTGCAGCTCATCGCCAAGTCGAAGCGCCCGCGCGTAGTCGAACGCTTCGTCGAAGCGCTGCACGACATCCAGGGCGCCTACGCGCTCGTCGCGCTCACCGAAAACATGATGATCGGCGCGCGCGATCCGATCGGCATCCGCCCGCTTGTGCTCGGCGAGAGCGCCGGCGCGATGATCCTCGCCTCCGAAACCTGCGCGCTCGATATGATTGGCGCGACCTTCGTTCGCGCGATCGAGCCGGGTGAAGTCGTCGTCGTCACACGCGGCAAGGACGGCAAGGTCTCCATCGAGAGCCACTTCCCGTTCCCCCGCCGCAAAGCGCGTCCGTGCATCTTCGAGTTCGTCTATTTCGCGCGCCCGGACTCAGTCATCGAAGGCCGCAGCGTCTATGACATCCGCAAGCGCATGGGCCGCAGGCTCGCGCAGGAAACCGGCGTCAAAGCCGACGTCATCGTACCGGTGCCAGACTCAGGCGTGCCCGCCGCCATGGGTTTCGCCGCCGAGAGCGGCATCCCCTACGAACTCGGCATCATCCGCAACCATTATGTCGGCCGCACCTTCATCCAGCCAAAACAAGAAATCCGCGCCCTCGGCGTACGTTTGAAACATTCCGCCAATCGCGACGTCATCGCCGGCAAGCGCGTCGTGCTGGTGGACGATTCCATCGTGCGCGGCACGACCTCCCGCAAGATCGTGCAGATGGTGCGCGAAGCCGGCGCCAAGGAAGTTCACTTCCGCAGCGCCTCGCCGCCGATCAAGTTTCCGGACTTCTACGGCATCGACATGCCCGTCATCGCCGATCTGATGGCCGCGCAAATGACGCTCGAAGAAATGCGTAAATCACTCGGCGTCGATAGTCTGGGTTTCCTCTCGGTCGATGGGCTTTATTCGGCGATGGGCGAAAAGAAGCGCGACGCCGCCAACCCGCAATACACAGACCACGCCTTCACCGGAAACTACCCGACGCCGCTCTTCGACTACGACGCCGCGAACCCGGGACGCGAAGGTCAGCTGCCGCTGATCACTGAAGACGCCGCCGAATGAGCAGCGCAAAAACGAAACGCATCGCGCTCGTCACCGGCGCGTCGCGCGGCATTGGCCGCGCTGTTGCGCTTGAACTGGCCCGTCAGAACTGGCGCGTCATCGCTGTGGCCCGTGCGCAAAAGGCGCTGGAAAAACTCGACGACGACATTCGCGCGCTTGGCGGCGAAGCAACCTTGATCCCACTCGATCTGCGCGATGGCTCGGCGATTGATCAATTGGCGGCGCCGTTGTTCGAGCGCTTCGGCAAGCTCGACGGCCTCGCCGCCTGCGCGGGCGCGTTGGGTTCGCTGACGCCGGCGCATCAAGCCACACCGTCCATTATGGACGAAACGATCAGCGTCAACTTCATGGCCAACCAACGGCTCATCCGCGCGCTGCATCCGCTGTTGCGCGAGTCAGATGCGGGACGCGCCGTGTTCCTGACCTCCGGCGCCTCGAAAAACCCGCGCGCGTACTGGGCGCCCTACGCCGCTTCGAAAGCCGCGCTCGACGCGCTGGTGATGTCGTGGGCGGCGGAAATCGGCAACATCACGCCAATGCGCGCCAACCTCTTCAATCCGGGCCCGGTGCGCACCTCCATGCGCGCCAAGGCATTTCCCGGCGAAGACCCGATGACGCTGCCTACGCCGGAGGAAGTCGCGCCCGACATCGTCGCGATGCTGCAGCCAGGCTACACAGAGAACGGCGCATGGGTGCAGTTCGAACGGCGCAGCTGATCGACCACTCCCGGATGGCGCGCGGCGCTAGTCAGATATCCATAGATACAAGCGCGGCGAAGGCCGCGCCCCTTCTCCTGGTTAAGGAGAAGGTGGCCGCGAAGCGGACGGATGAGGTTTACGGCAGCCGGCAGAATTGAACGCCACATGCCACCAACACCGGCAAACCTCACCCGTCATGCGCTGCGCGCACTGACTCCCTCTCCGGGAGAGGGGACAAACCACGGACATATCCCAATCAATCCGACCGCGCTGAAACAGAGTCACACTCTCCCCGTTCCGCATCACGGAGGGGCTCAACGGAATTCCAGCCCGATCAGCGACGCGGAATGCGGTTGGAGCGAGGTTTTGCTGGCGGGGATGAAACCGTCGGGTCTGCGAGGCTGGAAACTCGTACTCGCCGTTGGCTGATAGTTCACGGATCGAACAGGTCCGCCGGGCTAGAGGCTAGCGATAAAGCAATCGCGGGAACGCGGAGACGAACGTGTCTCCTCAAACCCTTCGCTACACGCACGAACGAACCCGCGTTCCCGCCCTCCACTCAAGGGGCTCACGGATCACACCGCACCTTGCTAGAAGGCGCATAGCGATGACTCACGCCCGCACGCTCCCATTGCCGTTCGACGCCATCATCATCGGTGGCGGCGCGGCCGGACTTTACTGCGCACTGCATGCCGGCCGGCGTGGCAAGCGCGTGCTGGTGATCGAACACAATGACGAAGTCGGCGCGAAAATCCTCATTTCAGGCGGCGGCCGCTGCAACTTCACCAATCTCAATGTCGCGCCCGATCGCTTCCTCTCCGCCAATCCGCACTTCGCGCGCTCGGCTCTGACGCGCCACACGCAGCACGATTTCATCGCGCTCGTCCAAAAGCACGGCATTCCGTTCTACGAGAAAACGCTCGGCCAGCTCTTCTGCGACGGCCCACGCTCGGCCCGCCGTATCGTGCGAATGCTGCTCGACGAATGCGCCGAAGGCCGCGTCGCGATCAGCACGCAGTGTCGCGTTACGCACGTTGCGCGCGCCGAGAAGTTTAAGGTGGAGACCACGCACGGCGCATTCGAAAGTCCCGCCTTGATCATCGCGACCGGCGGCCTACCGATCCCGAAACTGGGCGCCACCGGTTTTGCGTTCGACATCGCCAAACAGTTCAACGTCCCTGTCGTCGAAACGCGCCCGGCCCTAGTGCCGCTGACATTCGGCGAGGTCGATCTTGCCTGGATGAAGCCGCTGAGCGGCATCTCGGCTGATGTGACGGCGCGGATCGGCCAAGCGGCGTTCCGCGAAGCTGCGCTCTTTACCCATCGTGGCCTCTCCGGCCCCTCGATCCTGCAAATCTCATCCTATTGGCGCGCGGGCGCACCCATCGAACTCGACTGGCTGCCCGACGCCGCGCCGGACATCCTCACACGGCGCAAACGTGAACGGCCCAAGGCGCAGCTCAAGACCGTTCTCGCCGGTCTCCTCTCCGACCGGCTCGCGGCTGCGCTGGGCGAACACCTGCCGCAAGGCGTCATCGGCGACATGAAGGACGCTGCGCTCATCGAAACCGCGCAAAAGCTGAAAGCCTGGCCGCTCACGCCGATTGGCACGGAAGGCTACGCCAAAGCCGAAGTCATGGCCGGCGGCATCGACACCAACGCGCTCTCACAACAGAGCATGGAAACGCGCGCCGTCCCCGGCCTTTATTTCATCGGCGAGGCCGTTGACGTCACCGGCTGGCTCGGCGGCTACAATTTTCAATGGGCGTGGTCGAGCGGCTGGGCGGCCGCTCAGTCCCTCTGAGGCGCAAATCGCATCGCCGCCCACGCGATCGGAATGCCGACGAGCACGGTGTGCGCAAAAATCGTAACCGGGATCATCCACGGATAATTCGCATCCCACCGTGGGCGAATGTCGCTGAAAGAGTCGCGCAAGCGCCCGGTGATTTCGCCAATGCTTGACGCGAAATGCCCCGCGCCGCCGGCAGCCGACAATGGCGCAACGACATAGTTCATCGCAACATACAGCACGAGCCCGTAGATGAAGCCCCAGAGCACCCACTTCTGCGTCAGCACACCGAAACTCCGAGACGCGAGCATGTAGGCAGCCGCCATCAGCGTCGCGAGTCCGAAGTGCGTGACGAGGCCAAGCAGCGCTGTATTCCAGCCGCCAGCACTCGATGCGTCGCGGCCGATCCAGCCGGACGCCACGGACTGTAGCACTTCTTGTGGCGTCAACCCGTAGCTTACGGGGCCATAGGCGACGAACGCGTACACGATATCGAGAGCGCCGGCGATCAAGCCGCCCAGCAAGATTCCCCAAAGCATTCGCATCGGTAGGCGCCTCCGACGCAATGCGTAAACCCGCGCTCTGGCGCAAAGCCAGCAAAATGCGATCGGCGACGCGAGCCGTACGCTCAGTCTTCGTTGTCCGCGTAGGGGTTCTTACCGGCTTTCACGATCAGGCGGATCGGCGCCGCGTGCAGCTCAAACGCGTCGCGCATCGCATTCACCAGGTAGCGCTTGTAACTCTCCGGCATCTCCTCCGCGCGCGAACAGATCAGCACAAACGTCGGCGGACGCGCCTTGATCTGCGTGAGGTAGCGCGGCTTGATGCGTCGACCGCCCACAGCCGGCGGCGGATGGCGCGCGATGGTGGCGTAGAGCCACTCGTTCAGATCCTTGGTTTTGACCCGCGCCGTCCAATCTTCATGCGCCTCCTCCACAGCACGCATCAGGCGATCGAGCCCGACGCCGGACTGCGCCGCAACCGTGACGAGCGGGGCGCCGCGCGCCTGCGGCAAGCTCTCGCGCGCGACAAGCTTCAACTCCTCGAAATGCGCGCGCGTGTCTTCGATGGTGTCCCACTTCGCCAGGCAGAACACGAGCCCGCGCCCCTCGCGCACGACCAGATCGGCGATCGAGAGGTCTTGCTTCTCGAACGCCTCGTTCGCGTCCATCACCAAAACGCAAATGTCCGCGAACTTCAGCGAATGCAGCGAATCTCCCACGGACATCCGCTCAAGCTTGGCTTGCACCTTGGCCTTCTTGCGCATGCCGGCCGTATCGACGAGCCGGTACTTCTTGCCTTTCCATTCCCAATCAATCGAAATCGAGTCGCGCGTGATGCCGGCCTCCGGGCCAACAAGCAGGCGGTCTTCGCCGATCAGCGCATTGACCAGCGTCGACTTTCCGGCGTTCGGCCGACCGATGATCGCGATATTGATCGGCCGCTGCGCCTTTGCCGCCGCGTCCTCGTCGGCTGATTTTTCGTGCGCCGCGATCGCCGCGTAGAGTTCGGACATGCCTTCGCCGTGCTCGGCCGAAATCGCGATCGGCTCGCCAAGCCCAAGCGAATACGCTTCGGTGATGCCGACATCGCCGGCGCGGCCTTCGACCTTGTTGGCGCCGAGCACCACCGGCTTATCGGCCCGCCGCAGCAGCGCCGCGAACGACCGATCCAGCGGCAACACGCCGGTGCGCGCATCGATCAGAAAGAGGATCACGTCCGCGTCGCGGATCGCGATCTCGGTTTGCTGCCGCATGCGCGACTCAAGCGATGAATCAGTCGCGTCCTCGAACCCTGCCGTGTCGATCAGCAGGAAATCGAGATCGGCCAGCCTGCCCTTGGCCTCGCGCCTGTCGCGGGTGACGCCAGGCGTGTCATCGACGATCGCGAGCTTCTTGCCCGCGAGCCGGTTAAACAGAGTGGACTTGCCGACATTCGGCCGCCCGACGATCGCGAGCTTGATCGTCATGACATGCCAACATCAACGCAGAACGACGAGACGTGCCGCGTCAGTGACGATGTAGATCTGATCGTTGGCTGCGATCGGGGGAATGAACACGGGCTGGTCCACGTTCGCGGTCGCGAGCGTTTGGCCGCTGGCCGGCGCCACAGCCACGACATCGCCTTCCGAGTTTGCAAGCACGAGACGGCCACCGATCATGATTGGACCAGTCCAGGCCACACGTCCCTTGCGTTCTCCTTCGTCGCGATAGCGGCGGAGTTGCTGAACCCAATGGACGTTTCCGGTGCGGCGGTCGAAAGCCGCCAATTCACCATCAGTGCTTACGGCGTAGAGAATGTCGCCCGCGACCCACGGGGTCTGCGTGGAAGCGAACGAGCGCGCCCACATGCGCTGGCCGCTGCGCAAATCGATCGCGGCCAGAACGCCCGAATGGCTCGCCGCGTAGGCAGCGCCGCCGTCGATGACCGGACGGCCCGCGATATCGTTGATCGCAGAGAGCGAGTTCACGTTGCCGGAGCGCGAAAGCGAGTCCGACCACAAGCGCCGCCCATTTGCCGCGAGCAGCGCCACCACTTCGCCCGATGCGAACGGCGCGACAACCGTCTCGCCATCCACGCCGACGCTCGGCGCCGCCAGAATGCGCGCCGGTTCGGCGATTGCCTGGTATGTCCACGAAACGTCACCCGTCGCGGCGTCGTAAGCAATCAGTTCGCTATCGTTGGTGACGGCATAGACGCGGTCGCCGGCAAAAGTCGGCGCCGATTGGAACGGCGCGCTGGCTTGCGCGCGCCACACCTCGTTGCCGCTCGCGGCGTCGAGCGCGACGATGAACCCAAAACCGGTGGTGACGTAAACGCGGCCGGCGCCGCTGGTGACGCCGCCGCCACGTGCAACGCGATCGCGCCCTTCATTCGGCCGCAGACGCTCGTCCCAAAGACGATGACCATCGCGCGCGTCGATCGCGTGTATGCGGTGATCGCCATCGAGGAAGAACAGCGCGCCGTTCGAAATCACTGGCGGCGCCGCAATCTGCACGCGGTCGTTGGACCCAGCGCCAAGGTTCGCGCGCCAGGCGCGTTCGAGAATGGCCTGACCGCTTGATTGCGGCGGCGAGTTATCGGCGGTCCCGCCAGGCTGGCTCCAATCGGCGACCGACACCGCGGGCGGCACCGTGATGGCGCGCGCGGCGAGCGCCGGATCCGGCGTCAAGTCCTGCTCAGCCGACAAAATCGACTGACGGCCATCTTGCGGCGCGGTTTGCGTGGGCGCATCGCCACCGTCGAACGGATTTATCGCATCGCCGATGCGGCTGACCGTCGAGCACGCCGACAACGCGGTTACAGCCGCGATGATGGCGATCGGACGCAAAGGCTTCATTTCGTCTCTCCTTCGGATGGCGCCGGAGCTGTCGTTGCGCCGCCCGCTGGTGTTTCTGGTGTCGCCGCCGCAGGCGTAGGTCCGAGCACGCTCAGCGCGATCTGCGCGCGTTGGCGCAGAGAGTCCGGCGCTTCGAACGCAAGTTGAAGCTGTTCAAGCGTAGTGCGCGCGAGTTCGGTTTCGCCCGCTTCCCACGCTTCCACCGCGAGTAATTCCTTCGCGAGATACTGAACGCGTGAGTCTGAATCGATCAGCGGCTGCAGCCGCGTTTGCAGCGCCGCGAAATCCTGTGTGTCGGCCGCGATGTAAGCGGCGCGAATTTGCGCGCTCTCGCGCATGATCTGGTCGGGCGCGCTTTCGGCGGCGGCGTCAAAGCCAGCGAGCGCGCCTTCAAGATCGCCCTCCTGCGCCAGGATCGCGGCGCGTTCCATCTGCGCCATCGTACGATACGCGCGCGGACCTTCGTTCGAGAGACGTTCGAACTCGGTCTTCGCCGCGGCGAGATCGCCGGTTTGCAGCAAGGTTTGCGCGGCGGCGTATTCATCCGCATGACGGCGCGCGGAGTTGAGCGTTTGCTCTTTCCAAAACTGCCAGCCGCCAACGGCCAAGATGAACACGGCAAAAACGCCGATCAGCCACGGGCCGTACTTCTTGGCGTAGTCGAGCATGCGGTCCTGCCGCAGACTCTCGTCCACCTCATTGACAAAACTATCGGTTTCGTTGGTCACACGCCGTTCCTGACCGCATGGGCCGGAAAGGCCCGTCCCCCTAAAATCGGCGGCAAGCTAGCCGCGCTCGGCGTCCCCGGCAACGCGCGGGCGCCGCGCCTTTCCGCCGCCCAGGACGTAAGTCTCAGCTGCGGCAGGAAAACGGCGGGAACGGACGTCTGCGGCGTAGTTTGCAGCCGCTTTTCCGATCTCAGCCTTCAGATTGGCGTAGCGGCGCACAAATTTGGGGGTCCAGTCGAAAAGCCCCAGCAGATCATCGGTCACCAGAATCTGGCCGTCGCACTGGGCTGATGCGCCAATACCGATGGTGGGGGCCTTCACGGCGGCGGTTATTTCGGGGGCGAGCGTTTCATCCACACCCTCGACCACGATAGCGAAGGCGCCGGCGGCGTCCGCGGCCCGGGCTTCCGCGAGCACCTGGGCCCGCTCTTCCTTGGTCCGGCCCTTGGCGCGGAACTTCCCATCAACGTTCACAGCCTGAGGGCGGAGACCGACATGGCCCATCACCGGGATGCCGCGCTGCACCAAATACGCGATCGTATCGCCGACATAGACACCGGCTTCGACCTTCACCGCCTGCGCGCCGGTTTCTTTCAGAATGCGCGTGGCGTTGGCGAAAGCTTGCTCGGCGCTGGCCTCGTACGAACCGAACGGCATGTCGACCACAACGAGCGCGCGCTTGGCGCCGCGCATCACGGCTTGGCCGTGCAGGATCATCATCTCAAGCGTCACGCCCACCGTATTGGGCATGCCGTGGACGACCATGCCGACGCTGTCGCCGACCAGCAGCACGTCGCAATGCTCATCCAGGATCTCGGCAACCGGCGCCGTGTAGGCGGTCAGGCAAACGATCGGATCGCCGCCCTTGCGGGCGCGAATGTCCGGAGCGCTTTGACGGCGGATAGGCGCTTCGACGTGACGGGACATGGGGGCCTCGCTTTAGCGTAGCGTCATAGCCTTTGCTGCACTGCGGCGCCAGCACCGAGGCCAGAAACGCGAAAGGCGGCTCATACGAGCCGCCTTTGCTTGAACTCTCGGGAGCCGCTTACTCCTGCGTCGCGCGATAGGCGACAGCGCCACCGGCCAGAGCTGCCGTGACCAGCAGGATTTGCGTCAGGCCGGCGCCAAGGGATTGGACAAAGCCCTGAGCAGCAGCGCCGGCGTCCGGCGCGGTGCTGACGGCGGCGTGCAGGCGCGCCACTTCCAAACCGGCGGAGGCGGCGACGTCTTGGCTAAAGGCGCCGGCGAAAGCGTAAAGCCCCCACGACACCGCGGCCGCGCCAATCGTAATCGCGCCGACTTGCATATAGCCGCGCACTTTCAGGTCGGCTTCGCGCTTCGCCACGCGGTGCGTGACGTTCACCACAAACCCGTCATCCGCGGGTTCATGAGCCTCCGCGAAGGAGCGCTTCAACAGGGCGTCGAAGTCAGTCATGAATCTGGGTCCAATAGCCGTCTAAGTTTGTCTGTCCCCCTCAGTACGTGTGATTTCACAGTGCCGAGGGGAAGGCCGGTGATTTCGACGATCTCCGAGTGACTGAGCCCTTCTCCGTGGTTCAGCGTCACACAAAGTCTCTCAGCATCGCTCAATCTGGCAAGAGCCTTTTCCAGATCGAGTTTCGCTCCGGCCGCGGCTTCCGGCGTGGATTCCTCTGACGCGAGAGGCGATGCGTCAGTGATCTCCTCAAACACGGCCTTCTGGCGTCGCTTGGCCATCAGGAACGTGGTGACCGCAATTCTCCTGAACCAACCCGGAAAAGCCGCCGGTGTTTCCAGGTCTCTCAATCTATCCCACGCTTTGATGAACGCCTCTTGAGCAAGATCATCAGCTTCCGCGTGGCTTTGGCACATCCGCCGAAGCAAGGCCCGGGCCCAGCCTTGCCGGCGCTTAACCAGTTCCCCGAAGGCTGCCTGGTCTTTGGCCTGGGCTGCGATAATCAGCGCAGCTTCTGTGGCCTCCGCCAGATGTGTGAACCCCCGCGAAACCACCGAATACCACTCAGTCTTCCTTCTTCTTCGTAGCGTAATCGACGATCGCGAGCAGGATGAAAGCCACACCCAGGGCGCCCAGGATAACGGCCGGGATCATCATGCCATTGAACGCCTCTTCCGCGCCCGAGATGTCGCCGACGAAGTAGCCCGCGGCGGCAAAACCGCCCGCCAAGGAGAGCAGCACGACGCCCGAACCAAGGCTCGAACGGGCTTTGTCCTGGGGCTTCTTTTGACCTTCAGTCAGGGTGCGCATCAGGGCCGGATCGAGGGTTTGCCCCTTCTCCAGGGCCTGCGCGATGAGGTGATGCGCCGACTGACGCGTGCGCTCACGAAGGTAGATGGGCACCAGGATAATGGCGGCCAAAAACCCGAAAAAAACAAACGGAATCAAAAAGTCCGCATCCATTGAGGTATCTCCATAGCCCGGGGTCTGAAGCCCCTTTGTAGTCTAGATGCGCTGGGCCACGGTCTTGGATGCAGGCGCTCAGCGGGTCGATACAGCCGCTAACCGTTGTGTCATGAGCCGGGATGTCGCCACCAGCGCGAAAATGCCGCCGGCGCCAAGAAGCCCTCCCTGCACCCCGTCCCAGTTGAGCGCGCCCCAACCTGCCAGCGGCAGGGCCAACAAGGACGCCGCCGCGGCGACCGCACCCCAGAATAGCATTGACCGAACCGCCTCAACCTTAAAGCGATCAGCCTCGGCGGCGCGTATGACGGCCAGCGTGAACGCTGGATCGCGGGCCGGCGCGGCGCTTGCGCCCAGGGCGGCCATCAAGCGGGCTTCAGCGTCCATCAGTCCGTCTCCAAAGCGCGCCACAAACGCTCACGACCCCGCGTCACGTGCGATTTCACAGTGCCGAGCGGCAGCTTCAAAATCTCACTTGCCTCGCTGTGAGAAAACCCCTCGCCGAGACAAAGCGCAACAACAGCACGCTGCTCGTCGGGCAGTTTGGCCATCGCGCGCGTGACAGCGATGCGATCTTCAACGGGCGGGACGCCTTCAACGTCGCTCTGCTCTTGCAACCACTCGCTGTCGCGCAATTGCGCGCGTCCGTGCGAGCGTCTGGCGTCGCGCGCGATACGAAAGCCGATCCCGCTCACCCAAGAACGAAAACTCGAACGACCTTCAAAGCGCGCGAGTTTGCGCCACGCTGTCACGAACGCCTCCTGCGCGAGATCGTCGGCGTCAGCCCAATGTCCGGCGAAACGCCGCAAAAACCCGCGTATTGCTTGCTGATGGGCGTCGACCAAGGCGGCGTATGCGCGACTATCTCCTCTGCGCGCCGCTGCGATGAGACGCGCTTCATCATTCGGACTCATCGTCTTTGCCGCCGCCGCGATCAGGGCGCATGATCGCGAGCGCCAAGCATCCAAGTGCTGTGACTGTCATCGTCGCGGCGATCACGAGGAACGGCGTCTTATCGTCCGCCGCCGCGTTCGCGTAAGCCATCCAGAAGCCAAACCCCAGAGCCGAGAAGGCAACCACCTCGCCCCACGGCGGCTTCGATTGGCCGGTATCCTTGATCTGATCATAGATGAGCGCCGGCGGCTCCTTGCCCGCCTCAAGCGCGGCCTTGATCACCTCCATCGCCTGGCTGCGGCGCTTGTGCTCAAGCCATTGCGCCCACCCCGCACCAAGCATCCCCACTGAGATGGACGCGAAAATAAACGCCGCGACCATCCAACGCTCGATTTCGCCCGTGATCATGCCCGACTCCGTGTTTCGGTGAGTATGCAGCCGCCACTGCCTGCATTGGATGCGGTCGCGGCTTGCCGACCAACACTTAAGTCTGTACTTAAGTGTTGTGTTCGGAGCCGCAGCCCATTTGGACCTGGCCTTTCAGGCCCTCGCCGACCCGAGCCGCCGCGCCATGGTCGATCGCCTGGTCCAGGGGCCCGCCACGGTCAGCGAACTTGCGGCGCCGCTGGCGATGTCGCTTCCCGGCGTCATGCAACACCTCGCGGTGCTCGAAGCCTCCGGCCTCGTCGTCTCTGAAAAGACCGGCCGCAGCCGCACCTGCCGGATCGAGCGGAAAGTTCTCACCCAAGCCGAGCAATGGATCGCCGAACGCCGCGCGCTCTGGGAGCGCCGCCTGGATCGGCTCGGCGAGTTTCTCGAAGAAGCGAAAGACGCCTGATGCTAACCCTCTACGGACACCCGATCTCTTCCTACACATGGAAGGTGCTCGCAGCGCTCTATGAGAACAACACACCGTTCGAGTTCGTCACGCTCGATCAAAACACCTATCCGGACTTTCTGGCGAAATGGCCGCTCGGCACGTTTCCGGTGCTCGTCGATAGCGACCGCAAACAGATGGTCACCGAAACCAGTGTGATCATCGAATATCTCGATGAATATTATCCGGGCCGCGTGCGCTTCGTGCCGAAGGACTTCGACATCGCACTCGAAGTGCGCCGCTGGGATCGCCTCTTCGATACAGTCGGGACAACCATGACGAAGGTCGTCATGGACAACGTTCGCCCCGAGGGACAGCACGATCCCGTCGGCGTCGAAGATGCGAAGCGCGCCGTCCGCAAGATTTACACTGTCATCGAAGCACAACTGGGCGACCGCACCTTCATTGTCGGCGACGATCTCACGCTGGCGGATGCTTCGGCCGCACCCGCGCTCTGGTACGGCACGCGCAACATCCCGCTCGACGGCGGATTCCCACGCATCGCCGCCTATCTCGAGCGCCTCAAGTCCTGGCCCGCATTCGCGCGCGCGGTGAGAGAGAGCGAGCCGCTCTTCCATATGTATCCGGGCGCCTGATCGTGACCACTATCGCTCGCGCCACCATTGTCACGGCCAAGGGCGCACAAACGCACCTCTCGCTCATCTTGCAGACCGCTTCCTTCGATGAAGCCGGCATGGAGGCCGGCTATCAGTTCGGCTGGAGCGCCGCGCTCGACAATCTCGCCAAGGAATTCGCGCAATGACCAAACCCACCGCAGTGTTTCTCCCGCAGGAGGGCTAGTCGCATGGCAAAGCTCATCATCTGGAACATCATGTCGCTTGACGGCGCCTTCGAAGGCGCAACGCCTTGGGACCTCTCCATGCACGAAACCGTGTGGGGTCCGGAACTCGAAGCGCTCTCGAAAGAGCAACTCGCCGACTCCACGCTCCTGCTCTTCGGCAAGAAGACCTATGAGGGCATGTTCGAGTATTGGACAAACGCAGCCAACGAGGACGGCGAGATCAGCGGCGGCATGAACGATGCGCCCAAAGCTGTCGTCTCAACGACGCTCAAATCCGCCGATTGGAAAAATTCCCGCCTGCTGCGGTCGATCGATGACGTCGCCGCTCTAAAGCGCGACGCCGGCGACAAGAACATCTTCGTGTTCGGCAGCGCCAAGCTCACCTCGTCACTGCGCGAAGCCGGGCTCATCGACGAATATCGCATCTGCATTGCGCCGTTGTTGCTCGGCAGGACCGGGGGCGCGCCGATGTTCAAACCGGGCGACGAGCGCCAACGCCTCGATCTCATCAAGGCCGAACCAATCAAAGGCGGCGGCGTTCTGCTCTTCTACAAGCCATCGGTCTAATTGGGGCGCGGCATGAAAAAGTTTCTCGCTGTCTTCACTGGCAGCGAACGCTCCGGCTAGGACGAGTTGGCCGACGCCGAGCATGCTGCACGCCACGAAATATGGACCGCCAGCGTCCCGCCGGCATGCGCCGGTGTTGGCCGGCGGGACGCCGGCGGTCCATATGGATCGCATGATTGTTCAACAGATCACCATCGCGCTTGATGACGACGCCGCCGTCTCCGGCCTGTGGCTCGCGCCGGCAAATGCAAGAGCCGCCTACGTCTTCGCGCACGGCGCCGGCGCCGGCATGGCGCACAAATCGATGACGGCGATCGCGGAAGGGCTGGCGCAGCGCGGCATCGCCACGCTGCGCTACAACTTCCTTTACATGGAACGCGGCTCGAAACGCCCCGACGCGCCAGCGCTCGCGCACCAAGCCGTGCGCGCCGCTGTCGCCCAGGCAAACGCACTCGCGCCGAAGCTGCCGCTCTTCGCCGGCGGCAAATCGTTCGGCGGACGAATGACATCGCAAGCACAAGCGCTTGACCCGCTGCCGAACGTGCGCGGGCTCATCTTCTTCGCCTTTCCGCTTCATCCAGCCGGAAAGCCTGGCGATGAGCGCGCCAAGCACCTCGATGACGTGTCGATACCGATGCTCTTCCTCCAGGGCGACAATGACGCATTGGCGTCGCTCGATCTGCTGAAGCCTGTCGCGAAGAAGCTCGGAGAACGCGCCACGCTCACCCTCTTCGACCACGCGGATCACAGTTTCCACGTGCCCGCGAAGAGCGGGCGCAAGGATCCCGAAGTGCTGGCTGAAATCCTCGACACCGCTGCGAACTGGATGATCAACCCTGCTCGCCCTTGATGGGCGAGTTGTCAGTCCACCGAAGCCTTGCCGAAGGTGGAATGACTGGGTGACTCCTCAGTCTTACGCAGCCACCCACTCCGGCGCTTCGCGCCACCTCGCCCATCAAGGGCGAGGAGAAGCACATCAGTCAAACTCCGTCGCGTAAGCCTCCGGCTTGAACCCAACCAGCAACTTCCCGCCCACATCCAACACCGGGCGCTTGATCATGCTCGGTTGCTCAAGCATCAACGCGATCGCTTTCTTCTCGGTCACGTTTTCACGCTGCGCGTCCGGCAGCTTGCGGAACGTCGTGCCGGCGCGGTTGAGCAGGATTTCCCAGCCCACCTCCTTCGCCCACCGCTCCAGCGAGGCTTTGTCGATCCCCGCCGCTTTGTAATCGTGGAACGCGTACGCGACGCCGTGGTCGTCCAACCACGTGCGCGCCTTTTTCATCGTGTCGCAGTTCTTGATCCCGTAGATCGTTACGCTCTTGCTCTTGGCCATGAGCGGTTTATGCCAAAGACAACGGAGGAACGTCCATGGCCGATAAGCTCACCTTCTACACCAATCCGATGTCGCGCGGGCGCATCATCCGCTGGATGCTGGAGGAAGTCGGCCAGCCTTACGAAACGGTTGTGCTCGGCTATGGCGAGAGCATGAAAGGCCCGGACTATCTCGCGATCAATCCGATGGGCAAAGTGCCCGCGATTAAGCATGGCAATGCTGTCGTGACGGAAGGCGCCGCGATCTGCGCTTACCTCGCCGACGTCTTCCCGCAAGCCAATCTCGGCCCCGCCAACAATGACGAGCGTGCGCGCTATTATCGCTGGATGTTCTTCGCCGCCGGCCCGATCGAAGCCGCCGCCAACGCCAAGGCGATGGGCTGGACGGCAACGGAAGATAAGGAGCGCATGCTCGGCTTCGGCTCGATGAAGCACGTGCTTGATACGCTCGAATTCGCCTTGAAGGACACGCCCTACATTGCCGGCGATCGCTTCACCGCCGCTGACGTCTATTTCGGCTCGCACATCATGTGGGGCACACAGTTCGGCACGCTCGAAAAGCGCGCTGCATTCGATCCCTACATGGCGCGCCTGCACAACCGCCCCGCCGCCGTCCGCGCCCGCGAGATCGACGACGCCATCATCGCCGAACAACAAAAGCAACAGCAAAGCTAAGGCCCATGAAAGACCTGTTTTCACTCAAAGGCCGCACCGCCCTCGTCACCGGCGGATCGCGCGGCATCGGCAAGATGATCGCCGAAGGTTTCCTGCACCAGGGCGCGAAGGTGTACATCTCCGCGCGCAAAGGCGGCGCGCTGGAAGAAACCGCGACCGAACTCTCCGCCATCGGCCCCTGCATCCCGCTTGTCGTCGACGCCTCCGGCCTGGACGGCGCACAAAAGATGGCCGACGCTTTTCTCGGCCACGAAGATGCGCTCGACATCCTCGTCAACAATGCCGGCGCCGCCTGGGGCGCGGCCTTTGATGAGTTTCCGGAGAACGGCTGGGACAAGGTCATGGACCTCAATGTCAAGACGCCGTTCTTTCTCACGCAAAAGCTGCACGAAGCGCTGAAACGCGGCGCCGCGAAAGGCAGTCTAGCCAAGGTCATCAACATCGCCTCGATCGACGGCATCTCCGTCAATCCGCAGGAGACCTATTCCTACGCCGCCAGCAAAGCCGGCCTCATCCACCTCACCAAGCGCATGGCGCTGCGCCTGATCCAGGACAACATTGCCGTCACCGCGATCGCACCGGGCGCCTTTGCCTCCGAGATGAACCGCGTCGCCCGCGATCACGCCGACATGGTCTCGCAAGCCATTCCCGCGAAGCGTATCGGCACGGCCGAAGACATGGCTGGCGCCGCGATCTATCTGGCCTCGCGCGCAGGCGATTACGTGGTCGGCTCCACCATCATCGTCGATGGCGGCGTCACCTACGCACGGAGCTAGAGAAAGCGGCCGATGGCGATCTATCTTCTCGGCGGTCACCAAACCGATTTCGCGCGCGTCTGGTCGCGCGAAGGTTTGGATCTCACAGACATGATGCGCGAAGCCATCGACGGCGCGCTCGCGGCGACGAGCCTCGATCCCGCCGACATCGACGCCATCCATGTCGGCAACGCCTTCGGCGAACTCTACCGCAACCAGGGTCATCTCGCCGCGATGGTCGCGCAGGTGAAACCGGAGTTCTACGGCAAGCCGGCGATGCGCCACGAAGCGGCGTGCGCCTCAAGCTCCATCGCCGTGCTCGCCGCCACCGCCGAGATCGAGGCGGGCCGCTACGATTGCGTCATGATCGTCGGCGTCGAGGAAGAAAAGAACCTGCCCGGAGACGAAGCCTCGAAAGTCCAGAACGCCGCGTCCTGGCAGGGCAAGGAAGATATCGAGTGCCGCTTCATGTGGCCGGCCGTGTTCGGCCGCATCGCGCAGGAATACGATGAGCGCTACGGCCTCGATCGCCGCTACCTGAACCGCATCGCCGAGATCAATCGCACCAACGCCATGCGCAATCCGCTCGCGCAAACCCGCAAATGGCGCTTCGACGCGGAAGCCTTCACCGATAACGATGAACTCAACCCCGTCATCGAACCAGGCACGCGTCGCCAGGATTGCGGACAGATCACGGACGGCGCTGTCGCGATCATCCTTGCGTCCGATCGCTTCATGGAAAGCTACGCCAAGAAGCGGGGCGCCAAGCCTTCGGACTTTCCCCAAATCACCGGCTGGGGTCACGCCAACGCCGGCATTCGCTTCCTCGACAAGATCGAACGTAGCAAAGGCCAGGATTATCTCTTCCCGCACGTGCGCAAAGCGATCACTGATGCCCGCACCCGCGCCAACATCTCAGGCGTAGAGGCGCTCGATGGCATCGAGTTGCACGACTGCTTCACGTCGACCGAATACATGGCCATCGACCATCTCGGCCTCACCGCGCCAGGCCACAGCTGGCGCGCCATCGAAGACGGCGTGATCACGATCGGCGGCGTATGTCCCGTGAATGCATCGGGCGGCCTCATCGGCGTCGGCCATCCCGTCGGCGCAACAGGCGTGCGCATGCTGCTCGATGCCGGGCGGCAGGTGACGGGCACGGCAGGCGACTACCAGGTCGAAGCCGCGCGTACCTACCAGACGCTCAACATCGGCGGCTCACTCGGCACCGTTGTCAGCTTCATTGTCGCCCGACCGGCCTGAACTATGGAGCGCGGGCGTCCCCGCCCGCGAGGCGACGCGACTCCACAGAGTGCCGGGTTCGGTTCGGCACATGCGGGCGGGGACGCCCGCGCTCCATATCAGCGCATCTGATCGCCGCGCGCCCAGGTCCCGTGGAAGCCAGCCGGCACACGCGCCGGAATTTGCACCCGCGCCACCGGCCCTGCTTCAAAGTTCTGCGCATCAATGATCTGCGCTTCTGAAGCGCCGGTGTTTTCGTTCGTCACGAACACAACGACGTAGCCGTCATCCTCACTCGTGGCGTTGAGACGCGGCGCGAACGCAGGCTCTGAGCCGAACATGCCGGGATCATACATGTAGGTCTGCGCGGCGCCGGTCTCGAGATCGTACTTATAGATGCCGGCGAATTTCTGCAGCTGATCCGGCGACATCGCCACGTGATACGACCAGCGCGTCTTCTTCGTCGCATAGTCCAGATTGACGATCGGGAATTCCCCGATGCGGTCGTCCAGCTGACGCTTGGTGCACGCGCCGGTGCGCATGTTCATGCGCCACTCCACCGGCACTGCGTGCAGCGCCAAGATATTCACCATCGAAGCATACGGCCCGTACTGCGGATCAGGCGCAAACCCGTTCGGCGTCATCATGCACGCGGTCATGACGACCTCGTCGCCTTCCTCCCACGTATTGATGACGTGGTAGATGTAACAGCTATCGGTCTCAAACCATTTGATCTCATCGCCGCGCCCGCGACGCGGCACGACGCCGAAGCGCGCTGGCTGCTGCGTGAATTTGATCTGCCACATGCCGTTGCGCATGCCGCTTTCAGTGAAAACGACCGGCAGATCATGCAGCACGACGTAGTTCTTCGTCAGCCCCATGTCGTGCGGCAAGCGTGGCCCGGGTAGCTCCACCTTTTCGAAATGCACCAGCTCATTTGCCGGACTTACGGTGCCGAACGTCATCCACGGCTCGTAAAGCGCGTAGTCGAAGAACACGAACTCGCCCGTATCCGGATCAACCTTGGAGTGGGCCGAGATATTCCGCGGCAACTTGCCGCCGAACGTCTCGTTGCCGATCGTCTCCAAAGTGCGTGCATTGATCCGGACAGGCGCGCCGGAAATATACCAAAGCGCCATCAGCTCGCCGTTGTGAATAAGCACATCGGTGTTTGCGGTGTCCTTATAGACCGTCTTCGCCCGCGCGCGGTTCGCCGGCGCGAGCACGCCGCCCGCATCAAGCGTACCGGCGACTTCGGCCTTGTGATCGTCGGTGCGAATGTAGCGATTGCGATACGCGGCTTTGCCGTTCTCGAAATGGATGGCGTGCAGCATGCCGTCGCCATCGAACCAATGGTGCAGCGTCTGCGGCGCCTTCACCGGATTCGGGCCGTTACGGAAATAGGCGCCGTGGAGGTCCTTCGGAATTTCGCCAATGACCTTGAGATCGAGCGCCGTCACTTCCTTTGCGACAGGCTCGTAAATCCCTTGGATATACGGATTGAGCAGGTTCGCGCCGGTCAGTTCGCCGGTCTCGATCCGCCTTGCAGTTCCGTCGGCCATCGTGTCCTCCGTGGCGGAGCCTAGCGCGGCGCCCGCCCGCAGCGCTAGCGCTTCGCGCGCTTCTTGAAGTCCGGATGACGGTGGCAGGTCACGAGGTGATCGTTGACCATCCCCACCGCCTGCATGAACGCATAGACGATCGTCGGACCCACGAACTTGAAACCCCGCTGCTTTAGCGCTTTCGACAGCGCGCGCGAGATATCTGTCTCCGCTGGGATCGCCCCGCCCGGCTTGAGCCGATTGACAATCTGCTCACCCTCTACAAAGCCCCAGATAAACGCGGAGAAGTCGACCCCTTCCTTCTCCAGCGCCAGATACGCCTTCGCCGAGGCCACCACGCCCTCGATCTTCAACCGATTGCGCACGATGCCCTCGTCGGCCATCAGCTTCTCGATCTTCGCCGGCGTGTAGCGTGCGATCTTCACCGGATCGAAGCCGTCAAACGCCCGCCGATAATTCTCGCGCTTGCGCAGGATGGTGATCCACGAAAGCCCCGCCTGCGCGCCCTCAAGCTGCAGCATTTCAAACAGCGCGCGGCTATCACGCAGCGGCACGCCCCATTCGTGATCGTGGTAGTCGATGTAAAGCGGATCGGCGCCGGGCCATTTGCAGCGCGGGGGATCATCCTTCACGCCCACTCCACACATCTCCTCAACCGCGCCAGTCCTTGCGGGCCGCGCACGCGCCCTCTAGAGCGCAGATATGACCGCTGGCGACCCGGACGAAAACCGCGCACCGCGCATCGCGGTGGTCGTCATGTCGTATGGCCTCCGCCCCTCCTTGGCTAGCGCCGTGCGCTCGGTTCAAGATCAGGATGAGCCGGTCGAGATCGTCGTCGTGCATTCGGGCGAAGGCGACGTTGCCGACTACTTCCGGCAAGCCGCGATCGACGTCCGCGTCGCGCACTCGAGCGCGCGCCTGCTGCCTGGCGCGACGCGCAATGCCGGCATCGCCGCGACACGGGCGCCCGTGATCGCCTTCCTTGCTGACGATTGCCTCGCCGAACCCGGCTGGGTTCGAGAAAGGCTACAGGCGCACGACGCAGGGGCCCGCGCCGTCGCCAGCGCGCTCCTCTGTCACAAACCAAACAATCCATGCGCGCTTGCCGCGCACTTGAGCTTGTATGTGCGCCGGATGCCGCGCGCCGCACCCGACGTTGCGCTCACCTACGGCGTCTCCTACGCCCGCGAAGTGTTCGAGACGCACGGCCTTTTCCGTGAGGACATGGAGAGCGGAGAAGACACCGAGTTCAACAAACGGCTTGGCCGCGCCAGCAAGCCGCTCTGGTGTCCGAATGTGCGCACCGTTCACATCGGCGCCGATACTTTGAGCGGCTACATTTCCGGCCAGTTTCGCCGCGGCCGACGCATGGCCGACGCGTGGTCGACACTCGGCGCCCATGACAAACGCAGTGTTGCGCGGGACGCCATTGCCCGCACGTCACTCATTGTCCGCGAGGGCCTGCAGGTCGTCGACCCTGAGCACCGCGCCTCCGCCATGCTCGCCGTCCCATTGATCGCCTGCGGCAACCTTGCCTATGCTCTGGGCGCGTGGACATGGAGAGAACGAGCGCCATGATTTCCGTCCACCTTCGCTCCGGGCGCGCCCCAAGGGTGCTTGGGGTGTTCTCATTCCGCTACGACACACACCTCGTGCCGGCGCTCATCGCCAACATCGAGCCGTTCGTTGACGGCTGGATCTCCTACGACGATCGCGCCGCGACCGGCCTGTTCAGCAATGAAGTGCAGCGGCGCACCGCGTTGCTTCACGCAGCGCGCGATGCGGGGGCGGCGTGGGCGCTGGCGGTCGATCCCGATGAGCGCTTCGAAAGCGCGCTCTCTGAGCTGATGCCGGCCCTGCTTGATCGCGATCAGGTTCAGTCCCACTCATTTATGCTGCGAGAAATGTATAGTCCCAACCACTATCGCGTCGATGGCGTTTGGGGCGCCAAGCGCCAAGCGCGTTTGCTCTCGCTGCGCGAAGGCGTTGTCACGCCAGCGGGCGACCTGCATCTTTCGTGGACTTCGTTTATCCCGAAGGGCCCGATCAATCACACCCAAACCAATCTCTATCATCTTAAGATGATCACGGCGGAACGTCGAAAGGCGCGCGCCGCGCTTTACAACCATCTGGACCCGGACCGCACCATGCAGCGCATAGGCTACGACTATCTCGCTGACGATGCCGGCGCGGAATTGCATGAGGTGCCGCCCGAACGCGCCTATCGTCCCCCGCACGACGAAGACGGCGGTCTTTGGATGGCGAGCCCGGCTGCTGAATGATGAACCATCGCGTTGAGCGCCACGCGCCGCCAGACGAAGCCTGATCATGCGCGTTCTGGTGATGACCAATCACTTCGCGGAGCTTGCGGGCTCGGAAGTCGTCGCGTCCGAAGTGGCGCTGTGGTTTCTTGAGCGTGGCGATGATGTTTCGCTTGCGGCGAACCTCATCCGCGCGCCGATGAGCAATCTTGCACCTCAGCTGGAACTGCTCACCGACATTTCCGCGATCGATCTCTCCCGCTTCGACCTCGTCTGGTGCCAGCACGGCCTCTTGAGCCTTCTGCCGCTGTCCGCGATCGAGGCGGCGGGCGCCGCGCCACCGCTTGTCGCACTCGCATCGCTCTCGCCGTTTGAACCCTACGAGCACCTCGACGGCTCGCTCGCAAACGCGCTCACCGCATCGATCTTCGCGAACTCGCCGGAAACCGCCGACGAAATCGTGCGGCGCAATCACGGCCTCATCCGCCGGGACCGCGTTGACGTCTTTCACAATGCCGCGCCCGCTGCATTTTGGCGCGCACCGATTGCGCGCCAGCGCACGCTGAAGGCGATCATTGTCGTCTCAAATCATGCGCCGCCGGAATTGAGAGCCGCATGTCAGCGCTTTCAGGAGCTAGGCATCCACGTCCGCCACATCGGACTGCACGACGAATATTGCCGCGTCGATGCAGGCGCCATCGATGCCAGCGACGCCGTCATCAGCATAGGCAAATCGGTCGTCTATGGCATCGCGCGCCAGCGGCCGGTTTACATCTATGATCAGTACGGCGGCGATGGCTGGCTCACGCGCGCCAACTTCGACCGCAACGTCGCTCACAACTTCTCCGGCCGCCCGCTGCGGCGCCAGCTGGATGCGGAAACCATCGTCGCGGAGCTCACCGGCGGCTTTGCCGACGCCGTCACCGAGATCGAACACATCCGCGCCGGCCAGAGCCTGGAGCGGTTTCACCTCGACACCTACCTGGAGCCCCTACGCGCGCGAGCCCTTCGCCCGGCGCTCTGGCGCGCGCTTACCTTGCGCAGATCACTCGCTTCACCGACCTTCTGCGCGCATCTCGAACGCGCGCACCAAAACGCGCTCGTCATGCGGCGGTCCTATCTCAAGGGGCAATCCAATCACCAGCCGAAGGGCTGATCAAACCGTGTTCGCGGCGGCGGCTCATAACTGAGCTCATAGCCAAAACGCGCAAGCAACGCCCGCTCCTGCGCATCCAGCGGAAACCGGACCGGCGCTTCAAAGTACGCCGCATTGTGGTCGACGAACTGACCTGCATCGACAACGTGCGGCGCCAGCTCCGCCAGCTCCCACACTCGCGCCAATGTCCCGTTCAAATCAGATGCAAGATCCTCGTAGCGAACACAGCTGCTCCGTTTCACGAACGGCGCATCCTCCATCATCAGCCGGTGCGCTTGAATCCAATGCCGGAAAATCAGCTCTTCGCCCGCATGCGACCACTTGCGCGTCGCGCGCGCAACCGCGAGCGGATGGCGCACAATGAAGACAAACCGCGCGTCCTCGAACGCAGCCTGCAAGAAGCGGCTGCGGATGAGATTGGTCGGCGATTTTTCGACGCGCACGGCCCGATCCGGCGCCCACAGCGCCTCCCAGGACGCCTTCAACTCCGGCAGCCGCTCTTCGTAGGCCGGGATATTCGCCTCAGTCAGGCGCGCCGCGGGGTCATGGCAAAAGGCGCCGGGACCACCGAAATCACCATCGCGTCCAAGCACCGTTTGCAGATGCTGGCCTTCGTCCTTCGGCTTTCCGGTGTTCGAGAAGCCCGTCACCAAGGGATGCAGTTTCAGAATATCGTGCAGCGGCGAGGTGCCGCTGCGATGCAGACCGCAAATGAACACATGCCGCCGGCTCATTGCGCGCTATTGCCCTGCGGCGGCAAAGCACACGCCTCGTTCAACAGCGTCTCCCACGCCAAATCATCGCCGGTCCACACATAGGGGTTCGGCTGAGTGAGCCGGCGATTGATGATGCCCGCTTCGCCCCAGTCCGGTTCGTCGGTCGCTGTCAGATAGAGCAGCGAAAACCGCAGCCGCGGCGCCTTCGCGGCAATCGTGTCACGCAGCCGCGTCGCACTGGCGCGCAAGTCTTCGTCCCACGCGTGTTGCCTCACGAACAGAATTGTTTGCTCTGACGCGAGCAGCTCGCGCCAACGCCGCGCCAACATCGCGTACTTGTCGGCATTGTTCGCGAACTGAGCATCAAAACTGCAGCCCGCGGGAAACTCATGCAGGAACTGCGTCTTGGTCGCGCGATCGATGATGCAATTCTCCGGCCCCATCTCCAGCCGCTCGCGCACGAAAAATCCCTCAAGGTCCGCCGCGATAAAACTGATCAGGGCCGCGTCAGGGGTGACGATCCAGTCAAACATGTGCGCCGTCGCGCCCGGATTGAGCCGCCTGATCTGATGCGCCGGCTGACAGCCGCGCCCGAGGCTCACGATCTGTTCGTACTGGCGCCCTGACGACATCGATCATCCCCCGCGCGTTCCCGATTGATCGCCGCTCGCACGGGAAAGAGCAAGCGCCCAGCGTGACGCGCTACCGCGTCACTCCCACTCGATTGTTGTGCGGCCGCATACCGCGCGGTTCTTAAAAGCTTTTTCCAAAGCGGCCAAACAAACCACCGACATATCCTCCGTCGCGCATTTCCGCTTACCCGCGAATGTTCGCGGATGACCGCAAAACTGCGCTGCAAACGCATCGTCGATGCTTACAACATACTGCCTGCACTCGACCCGTGAGCCAACTGCCATCGTGCTCGTCGGCGTCAAGGCGCGCTTCGCTTTTCACCCTGACGCCGCCTGCGCGCGATGGCGCTCTGGAGGTGTCGGGACGCAGGGCTGTGTCATTGGTCGCTGCGCGCCCTGCGCCTCCGGCGCGGGCCGAACACAGGGCTGAGTGGACAGTGAGGATTGGTGATCAACTCGCTTTCGCCGTGTCGGTTTCACGCCGGCTGGCGACGCGTCCCGCGGTGACGATACCCGCGCGGCGGCACGGCCCCACATAGTTCACACCTTCGATGAACGGGCGCGGTTTGGCCAATACCTTCTTAGTGACACCGACCAGTGTCGCGGTGGAAACCGGCTTGCCGATAATCGCGTTTGCGCCAGCGTGCCGGAAGCGCTCCGCCTGAGCCGCTGTGAGCTGGCCCGATATGACGAGGACGGGCGACTTCCGTTGGGTGTGTGCCTTGTCGCGCCGCAAATGGCGCACCCACTCCAGCGCTTCGCCTTCATCTGCCAATGCAAGGAATAGGAGGTTCACACGGCTGTCGCGGAGCCCCGCCAAGGCGCTCCCCACGTCGGCAAGCAAGAGAATGTCGGTCACACCGGCGTTGCGCAGGATATCTCCGAAGAGCTGCGCCTCGAACTTGCTGGATGCGACGATGCAAGGTTTCCAGTCAGCCAAGTCCATTGCGGCCATCCCATGCCTGCAACCGCGAAGCCCTACGCGGCCGCGGCATCGACAAAATCGCTGACGACGCGATTACGACCAGTGCGTTTGGCCTCGTAGAGCGAAGCGTCAGCGCGGCGCACGAGCGACTCGCTGCGTTCGGACGCCGTGAGCAGCGCAACGCCTGCGGAGATCGTAACGGCCCCCAGGAGTTC
>JAEUMT010000015.1 GCA_016791365.1 Hyphomonadaceae bacterium
CCATCTGCTCGTGCACGGTGCTGACCTTGCCCCAGCTTGCCGCTTCTTGCAGCGTCGAGGAGGAGCAGGCGCCGTCGCGCACGTCCGCCACCGTGATCTGCACGGCGTATTTGTGCACCTCGACATCGTCGTGACCCAAAAGCTCCGCGCAAACGACGGTGTCCTGCGCGAAATTCTTCGGCACGCCGCCGCCGACCATGAAGAGGGCGGTGGTGCCGGCCGCGAGTTTGATCTCGGTCAGTTCACGGAAGTCGCCGCCGCTATCGATGGTGAGATAGGGCTTGCCGGCTTTGCGGCGCTCGACCTGGTGTTTCACGATGCCAAAGCCCGCCGAGCAATCCGAGAACGCCGGCACGAAGATCGGCACGCCTTTTTCGTAGGCGCGCTGGATCAGCGAGTCCTTCTTCTTGGCGTTGCCGGCGGCGAGCCACTTGCCGAGCTCATAGATGAACTCGCGCGACGTGTACGGGCGCGGCTCGAGCATCTCGCAGATCTCATAGATCGTGCCGTCGACGTTCTGCAGTTCTTCTTCGTCGATGTAGGTATCGTAGATGCGGTCGATGTAGAGCGAGCGCAGTGTGTTGTCGTCCGGGATTTCCTTGGCTTGGTAGTGCTTGAAGCCGAGCGCTTCGAGGAAATCCATGTCGATGATGCAGGCGCCGGTGGCGACGATGGCGTCGGCCATGTTGTACTCAACCATGTCGCGCCAGACGTGCAGGCAGCCGCCCGCGCCGGTGGAGCCGGCCATGATCAGCCAGGTCGAGCAGTTCTGATCTTCGAGCGCCATGTTGAGGATGCCGGCGGCGCGCGCGGCGTCGCGGCTGGTGAAGCTCATCTTGCCCCACGCGTCGATGATCGGGCGTGCGTCGAAGCTGGC
Organism: Hyphomonadaceae bacterium; assembly: GCA_016791365.1. GTDB lineage: Bacteria > Pseudomonadota > Alphaproteobacteria > Caulobacterales > Aquidulcibacteraceae > Vitreimonas. Next base: position 878 of record JAEUMT010000015.1, read on the forward strand.
GATGTCGATGTGCTCGACGGGCGAAGAGAGAAGTTCCGCTTTGCGGTTGGTGTCGATTTTGGCGTCAGCCATGGGATGTGCTCCTCACGGGCGGCGTCGGATGATCAGGCCGCACGGACGCTCCGCCAACGCGCGACGCGGCTGCAAATAGGGCAATTCGCCGGGAATGCAAGAGAATATGGACCGCGGGCGCCTCGCCAGCATGAGCTAGCGTTGGCCGGCGAGACGCCGGGGGTCCATAATGCGCGCGAGCGGAGGAAACGATGAGCGAACTCAAGGGGCGCGTGGCGCTGGTGACGGGCGGGGCGCGCGGGCTTGGCGCGGCGTCGGCGAAAGCGCTGGCGGCGAAGGGCGCGAAGGTCGTGGTGACGGATGTCGCGGACGGCGGCGCGACGGCGGCGGCGATCGATGGCGCGTACGTGAAGCACGATGTGACCAGCGAAGACGAGTGGGTCGCGGCGGTGCAGTTCGCCAAGGACACGTTCGGCGGTCTCGACATTCTGGTGAACAATGCCGGCGTCTTCTGGATGAAACCGCTCGCGATGGAGACGCTGGAAGGGTTTCGGAAGATGCAGGCGATCAATGTCGAAGGCGTGTTTCTCGGTTTGAAGCATGCCATCCCGGCGATTGCCGAGCGCGCGCAGCAATGGGATGGCGGCGGCGCGGTGGTGAACCTCTCGTCAGTTGCCGGCATTGTCGGGGCGCCGAACATTATCGCTTATAACGCCTCGAAGGGCGCGGTGCGGCTGATGACGAAATCCGCCGCGTTGGAGTTCGCGCCGGCGAAGGTGCGCGTGAACTCGGTGCACCCGGGCATTATCGATACGCCCATGATGGCGGAAGCCGCGAAGGTGATTGAAGCGACGACGGGGCAGGGTTCCAATTCGACGCGTGACCAGTTCGCCTCGCGCCATCCGCTGGGCCGGATGGGGCGAGATGTGGACGTGGCGAACGCGGTGGCGTTCCTGGCTTCGGACGCAGCAGCGTTCGTGACGGGCTCGGAGCTTGTCGTCGACGGCGGAATGACAGCGATCTAGCGTTCATGCTAGCGCAGTGAGGTTTGCTTCTAGCCGCCGCGATACTCGCGCGGGCTTTTGCCGGTCCAGCGCTTGAAGGCGCGCGAGAACGAGGCGGGGTCGGAGAAACCGACAAGGTAGGCGGTTTCGTTCACCGAGACTCTGCGCGCGGCAATGTAATCCAACGCCATGCGATGGCGTAGCTCGTCGAGCACTTGTTCGAACGTCGCGCTTTCGTCTTTGAGCTGACGATAGAGCGTTTGGCGGCTGGTGTTGAGTTTCGCGGCGATGGTTTCGACGGTGACTTCACCGGTGTGCAAGATGGGTATGATCAGAGATTCGACTTTGCCGCGCACCGTTCTTGAGCCTTCGAGCTCTTTGAGCAGCGCATCGCCGCGTTCGGTGAGGACACCGAACACATAACGATTGTCGGGTTGGATTTGTACCAGCTCCCAGGATGGGTCGCTGCGGATGGCGTTCCAACGGCTGGAAAAGGTGACGGGGACTTGCCAGATTTCTTCGTAGCGCGTGCGATAGGCGGGTGGGTCGTGCGTGACGTGCGCGTCGAGCGCGTAGGTGTGGCCGGGAAAGTCGCGGCGGCTGGTGACGATGAAGCGCGACCAAGTGGATTCGGTGAGCTCGACGAAGTCATTCGGCGCGGGGCGACGATCTTCCATCCAGCGCTCGCCGTTGGCGTGAGTGAGCTGGAAGCGTGGGCCGTTGAGGAGGCCGGCGACTTCGACGACCAGCCTGCCGTAGCGGTTCAGTTGTGTGAGCGCCTCCCGCATGTTCGCGGAGGCGTGGCTGATGAGGCCGACGACCGAGAATTTGCGGAGGTCGCTGGCGGCGCCGAATTCGAGCGCGAGCGCCGGATTGTTCGTTTCCGCTTTGGCTTGGCGCATCAGCGCGACAAAGCGCGCGAAAGCGATGCGGTTGTCCTGATCTGCGAGCGCTTCGGGCTCGATGTTCGCACGCGTGAGCACGCGCTGTTCGTTCGCGCCTTGCATCACCGCGAAATCCAGCAGAGCTTTGGCGTAGCCGGCGGAGACTGTCGCTTCAGTCATGTGTGTGGGTGTTACGTAGGATCATGTTTTTGGCGCGACGCGTCATGGGCAGATATCGCTAGTCAACAATACCATATCGCAACTCGATAGTCGCGCTTCGCGCGCGGCAAAGCTGGAGCTTGAGATGAGCGATGTGATAGCCGCGCGTTCGCCGGCATGGGGAAGCGCCGCCAACGCAGCGTTGAAAACCAGCGCCGCGCTGTGGTTCGTGGTGGCGGCGGCGGGGCAATGGCTGTTCGCGTTCTACATCGCCGTCCAGTACGGCGCCGTGCTGTGGGGGGACATGCGCCCGCTCGGCGAGTTCATGCCCACCGGTGCGGTCGCTGGCGATTTTGCCGGCAACGCGGCGTTGATCGTGCATCTCGCGATCGCCTTTACGATCACCATCGGCGGCACGCTTCAGCTTGTGCCGCAGATCCGTGCTGCGTTCCCAGCGTTCCATCGCTGGAATGGACGAATCTATGTGGTGACGGCGTTTATCACCAGCATCGCGGCGCTCTACATGGTGTGGACGCGTGACGGGATTGGCGGGCTGATCAATGATATCAGCATTAGCATCAATGCCGCTTTGATCATGGCGTTCGCTGCGCTGGCGTGGCGCACCGCGTTGGCGCGCGACTTCGGCGCGCATCAAAGGTGGGCGTTGCGGTTGTTTCTGGTCGTGAACGGCGTCTGGTTCATGCGCTTGATGTACGGCCTGTCGATTATGCTCGCGCAGGGCAAGCCGCCGGGCGTCGGCGAGAATATGGACGGGCCGCTCGACATCGCGATCGCGTTCTCGACCTATTTGCTGCCGCTCGCGATGCTTGAGCTTTATTTTGCAGCGAAGCGCGGCAGCGATGCGGGGAAGGCGGCGATGTCTGGCTTGCTGTTGGTTGCGGCGGGAGCGACGGCGCTCGGGATTTTCGGCGCGACGATGGTATTTTGGTGGCCGCGCATGAGCTAAACGAAAACGGGACCCGCATTGCTGCGAGCCCCGTTCGTGTTTGCGGTCCGAAGCGGCTTTAGAGTTGCTTCGGCTTGCTGCGTGTCGTGCGCTTGCGCTTGGGCATGGCGACAACTTTCGCTGTCGCTTCGCCATACATGCTCGGCCACGGCGAGTCCTTGGACTCGATCGTCACCGTTTCGCCGAAGCCATTGAAGCGCGTGCCCATGGCGGTGCCGTAGGCGCCGAGCGAACCGATCTCGATCAGATCGCCTTCCTGGATGTCGGCCGGCAGCATGAACGGGCCAGCGGCGGCGTCCATGCTATCGCAGGTCGGGCCATAGAGGCGGAACGGCGCGAGCTTGGCGCGTGAAGGTTGTTCGCGCAGCAGCTTGGCCGGGAAGGCCCAGTTCAAGTGCGTCGCGTCGAACAGCGTGCCGAAGGCGCCGTCGTTCAGATAGAGCGCGTCGCCCTTGCGGAGTTCGACGCGCGTGACCGTCGAGCCGGCTTCGGCGACGAGCGCGCGGCCGGGCTCAGCCCAGAGCTTTGCGTTCTGGGCGACGAACATCTCTTCGAAGCCCTGCTTGATCGCGTTCACGTATTCGATCATCGGCGGAGGCGTCATGCCCGGGTAGATCGCCGGGAAGCCGCCGCCAACGTCGACAACGTCGACCAATACGCCGGCTTCCACGATGGCGCGGTTCACGCCGTCCATCGCCGAACGATAGGCGTCTGTGCGCATGCACTGGCTGCCGACGTGGAACGAGACGCCGAGGCTCTCTTCCGTCGCCTGGCGCACCTTGCGCAGCAGCGAAGGCGCTTCTTCGGCGGAGACGCCGAACTTGCGCGTGAGCGGGTAGGCGGCGCCATCGCCGGAGACGGCGAAGCGGACCACCAAAGTGAGGTCCTTGGCGAAGCCGGTTTCGGCCAGGATCTTGTTGAGTTCGTCTTCGCTATCGAGGGCGAACGTCTTCACGCCGAAATCGTGGAAAGCGCGGCCGATGGCGCGGCGGCTCTTCACCGGGTGCATGAAGGCGAGCTGCGCGGTCGGGAACTTCCTGGCGACCAGGGCCGCTTCGTTGTCCGACGCGACATCAAAGCTGCGGACGCCCGCGCTCCACAGCGCGTCGAGCACCCACTCGGACGGATTCGCCTTCACGGCGTAAAACGTCTCGCCCGGAAAATTGTCGAGAAACCACTTCGCAGCCGCTTCGACGCGGTGCGGGCGGGCGATAGCCACGGGACCGTCAGGCGCTTCGCGCGCTGTCAGGTCAAGAGGCGAGAGGACAGAGTCCATCCGGCAGCTCCCTAAACAATAACCGCTTTCGTGCGGTTCAGTTCATTCCCAGGCCGGCGTTAGTCGGACATGCTTAAATGTCAGGTCCGCCCTTGGGAGCTTGCGCCGGGAGATCGCCAGGGAGCGTCCTGCTTCCTGTTTCGCGCGATCCCCCAGGTGGCCTGGGCCGAGGGGGCGTTAGTGGACGCTGTTTCCAGGTCCGCCGGTAACGAGCGCAAATATGGTGATCGTTCCCCAATGTAAAGAGCCATTGATGGTTAATTTCCCTTGCGAGGTCAAAACGATGTGACAAGAGACCCGCGCATTTCGCCAGCATCTTCAAATTTGCAAATGAGGTGTTCCAGCCACGTCACAAAACTGAAATTGAAGTGTCGCGTAGCGTTCGCGAAACAGTCGCGCAGCCGTCATTCGCGCGGACTAACCCCCGCCTCGCCCGAGGGAGCGAGCCGACTCTGAGTCGCCCGCCCACCAATTGGGGCTCGGTCTGACCAGGGGGTCTTTAGATGAAGAACGTTCTTTCCAAAGCCGCACTCGCGGCATTGGCGGCCACGGGCGGCCTCGCCGTCAGCGCTGGCGTCGCGCAGGCGCAGTCCACGCCGACAATCCAGCCGATGAGCGGCGCGCCAGAAATTCGTGACGGCCAACAGCGCTTCAAGGTGCGCGGCCGCTTCCAGTTCGACGTTTATTCAAGCGATTGGGACGTGCTCGATGAAGACGCGCAGCGTTCGTACGTCCGCCGCGCCTTCATCGGCGCCCAAGGCCGTCTGACCGACCATTGGCGTTACAAGATCGACTTCGTGCTGAACCCGGGCGCCAACGGCGCCACCTCGAACGCCAACGAAGACGAAGTCGCGGTGGACGATGCGTATCTCGAATACGCGGGCGATTTCTATTCGATCGTGATCGGCGAAAACAACGTCACCTCGCCGCTGGAAGATCGTACGTCTTCGCTCGACATCCCGTTCATCGAGCGCTCGACCTACATTAACGCGTTTGGCTACGGCCGCGCGGCTGGCGTCGCCGGCCTGATCACCGGCGCTAATTGGATGGCGGCGGTCGGTGTTTACGGCGACTCGCTCAACAACCGCGAAAACGGCTTCAACAACGACGAAACCGCATCGATCAGCGGCCGCTTCACCTGGGCCCCGATTTTCGAATCCTCACCCGACAGCTACCGCCTGATCCACCTCGGCGTGTCGGCGCGTCAGCGTTACATGGGCGATGACTCGGCGTTTGCGTATCAGGCCCGTCCGCTCAACGGCCGCGGCACCCGCTACATCGACGCCGGCATTGCCGGTGAGAGCGACACCTCGCTCGGCGCTGAACTCGCGCTGCAGTGGAACGCGTTCGGCATCAGCGCCGAATACGGCCAGCTCGACGGCGAAACCGCCGCTGGCGTCGGTTATGACCTGACCTCGTACTACGTTGACGCGTCGTGGTCGCTGACGGGCGAGCCGCGTTCATATCGCGGCAATCAAGGCTCGTTCGGCCCGACAGTTCCGCTGCGTTCGATGGCTGACGGCGGCTGGGGTCACTGGGCTGTGAAGGCCCGCTACGACTACGCCGATCTTTCGGATCCGGCGTTCGCCAACGCAACGCGCGGTGAGCAAAGCGCGGTCGCGCTCGGCCTCGATTGGGTGCCGGTCGATCACGTCCGCTTCATGCTGAACTACGCCCAAACGGACCTCGACCGCACCGGCGCCGGCACGACCGACGAAGAAGCGACCGTCATCACGCTGCGCTCGCAGTTCGACTTCTAAACCCCCGACTAAACGGAGGTCCGGCGAGCCGCCGGGCCTCCGGAATTTTCGAGGGACAAGGTTCTTGGAGGACTACATGAACACTCAACTTTTCAAAGCGCTCGGCAAAGCAGCGGCCGCGTCCGTTGCCGCGCTCGCGCTCGCATCGGGCCCGGCGTCCGCGCAACAAGCCGGCGCCGCGCCATTCACAATTCAGATCGACGGTTCGTCGACGGTGTTTCCGATTTCGGAGGCTGTCGCTGAATCGTTCCAACAAACGACTCAAGGCCGCGTCCGCGTTGCGGTCGGTGAATCCGGTTCGTCGGCTGGTTTGCGCAAGTTCTGCCGCGGTGAAATCCACATCGCCGACTCGTCACGTCCGATCCGGTCGAGCGAAATGGCGACCTGCGCCGCCGCCGGCATTCAGTACGTTGAAATCCCGGTTGCGTTCGACGGCGTCACCGTCGTCGTTCACCCGTCCAACCCGATCCGCTCGCTGACGGTTGCGCAGCTTCGCCAGATCTGGTCGACCGGTTCGCGCGTCAACAATTTCAGCCAAGTCGGCGGCCCGAACCTGGCCATGCAACTCTACGGTCCGGGCTCAGCCTCGGGCACGTTCGAGTACTTCACGGAAGCCGTGAACGGCACCGCGCGCTCTTCGCGCACCGACTACACGCCGTCGGAAGACGATAACGTGCTGGTCCAAGGCGTCGCCAACAATCCGGGCGGTCTCGCGTACTTCGGCCTCGCTTACTATGAAGAAAACCAAAGCCGTCTGCACGCTGTGTCGATCGACAACGGCAGCGGCCCGGTTGCTCCGAGCCAGGCCACGGTTCGCAACGGCACCTACCAGCCGCTGTCGCGCCCGATCTTCATCTACGTGAACGCCGCCGCTCTGCGTCGTCCGCAAGTCCAGCAATTCGTACAGTACTACATCAACAACGCCGCGACGATTTCCGAGCGTGTTGGCTATGTCGCCCTGCCGCAAGCTGCCTATGCAACGTACCTGCAGCGCGCCCAGCGCCGCCAGGTCGGCACCGCCTTCGGCGGCCGCGCCGTCATTGGCGCCAGCATCGAGGACGTGGTGGGCCGCCGCCTCGTCCAGACGCCGGTTAGCGACTAACAGACCTTGAGTAGGGAGAAGGGGCGGAAGGGAAACCTTTCGCCCTTTTTTCTTGGACTTAGGTCCGATCTCCGCTTCTGCATGCGACTTCTGCGCCGCTCGGTGAGGTGGCGAAGTCAAACTGTCACAAAACCTGACTAAGGCTCCGGACAGCGGGGCGACTTTGAGTCTCCTTGGCGTGCTTTTGGCCGCCTGGGAGGCCGCCTGGGGAGTGGGTCGTGGAACGGGATTTCACAAAAAAGAAGGTGCGCTGGATAGAGCGCGGAATGGAGGGGCTGCTCTTTGCCGCCGCCGCCGCCGCGATCGCCATCGTCCTTGGCATCGTTTATGTCGTCGTTTCCGAATCGACGAAATTCTTCGCCCAGGTTTCGGTCATCGAGTTTTTGACCTCGACCACCTGGACGCCGCTCTTCGACAATCCCCAGTACGGCATCGCGCCTCTGCTGACCGGCACGTTCATGTCCACCCTGGTCGCGCTCGCTGTTGCCGTGCCGCTCGGTCTGCTGGTGGCGATCTATCTTTCCGAGTTTGCTGGCGCCCGCACGCGCGAAACCATCAAGCCCACGCTTGAGCTGCTCGCCGCCGTGCCAACCGTGGTTTACGGCTATTTCGCGCTCCTCTTCGTGACGCCGCTGTTGCAAAGCTGGCTACGCCCATTTGGCGTCGAGCTGCCGAGTTTCAATTTGCTGTCGGCCGGTATCGTCATGGGGCTGATGATCATCCCGTACATCGCCTCGCTTTCTGAGGATGCGATGCGCGCCGTGCCGCGCTCGATGCGGGAAGGGTCATACGCGATGGGCGCCACGCGACTCGAAACCGCGTTTCGTGTTGTCGTGCCTGCCGCGGTTTCAGGCGTTGTCGGCGCTGTCATTCTCGGCATGTCGCGCGCCATCGGCGAAACCATGATCGTCGTCGTTGCGGGCGGTCAGCTTCCGCAAATGGTGACGCATCCCGCCCAACAGGGGGCGACGGTCACCGCGTTTATCGCGCAAGTCGCGCTCGGTGACCTGCCGTTCGGCACGCTCGAATACAATTCAATCTTCGCCGCCGGCCTCGCGCTGTTGGTGCTCACGCTCATGTTCAACTTTGTGGCCTTCTGGCTGCAGCGCCGTTACCGGGAGGCCTATTGATGGCCGCGCTAGACGTTCAACGCTCACGCGATCTCACCGCGCACCCGCCCGGTCTCGCCCTGCGCCGATTCAAGGACAGCGCCTTCATTATCTGGGGCATCATCGCCACGATCATCGGCCTCGGCACGCTGGTCACCTTGGTCACCGACCTTGTTCACGATGGCGGCCATCGGCTGACGCTGGCGTTCTTCTCAAGCTTCCCGTCATCCGAGCCAGCGCAAGCGGGCATCCTCTCGGCATGGGTTGGATCGCTGCTGGTGATCTTCACCACCGCGCTTTTCGCGATCCCGATCGGCATCATGGCCGGCATCTATCTTGAAGAGTACGCGCCGAAGAATCCGCTCACGAGCGCGATCGAAATCGCGGTGAACAATCTTGCCGGGGTCCCGTCGATCCTGTTCGGTCTCATGGCCGTGGGCATTTTTGTGCAATTCCTCGGCAACCCAAACCGCTGGTTCAGTTTCCTGCCGGAAGGTTTCCGGGAGGCGGGCGCGCATCTGTTCGGGCAGTCGATATTGACCGCGGGCATCACGCTTTCCCTGCTGATCCTGCCGGTTGTCATCGTCGCCACGCGCGAAGCAGTGCGCAGCGTGCCGCGCGAGATGCGCCAGGGCGCGCTCGCCGTCGGCGCCACCAAGTGGCAGACGACGCAGCATCACGTGTTGCCGTATGCTCTTCCGGGCGTCGTCACCGGCGTGATCATCGGCATTTCGCGCGCGCTTGGCGAAACCGCGCCGCTGATCATGATCGGTGGTCTGACCTTCGTGGCGTTCCTGCCGATCACGCGTCCGGGCGATGCTGCGTTCGAGACCATTGGCGTGCTCGATGAGTACGGCGCTGCCGTTGACCCCAGTGCGACTGAGATGGTCACCATCCATCATAGTGGCGTTGTAGTTCTGCCGGATTTCACCGAGCGTGCGGTGACGGCTGGTGAAACCATAGAATTGCCGCACGGCTCGACGGTCCAGTCGGTCGCCGATTGGGGCGATGCGCTCGCGAGCTGGAATCCGGGTCACTGGCTCGGCCAGGAATTCACTGTGATGCCCATCCAGATGTTCAACTGGACGTCGCGGCCGCAGGCGGAATTTCTCGAACTCGCGGCGGGCGCGGGCATTGTGCTCTTGGCGATCACGCTGCTGATGAACGGCACCGCGATCTATCTGCGCTACCGGCTGCGTAAGTCGATCAAGTGGTGAGTTAGGTGCTAGGTGCTAGGTGCTGGGGGTTAGGTTCTAGGTATCCCGAGGCAGCTGACAATCGTGCGTGGCGTCGCCCTTCGACAGGCTCAGGGTGACGCCAATTCAAAGCTCTGTGCTGTAGCACATTAGCGTCGGCCTGAGCCTGTCGAAGGCCAGAGCGGACCACGCTTGGCTATTTGCGCGCGCGCTCGGCCGCCTTCTTGTCGCGGGCGATTTGGCGGCGTTCTTTGGCGCGTTTGCGCAAGTCGGCGAGCTTGTGCCAGAAGCGGCGACCGCGTTCCTTCGGCAGCGGCTCGAGGTTGCGGCGGAAATCCTCGGCGCAGGCGCGCCACGAGTATTTTTCGGCCAGCGCCCGCGCGTCCTCGCGCTTCAATTTCAGCGCTTCAAGGCAGGCCTTCTGCAGATCGTTGTCGACGATGCCGGCGCCGGTGCCCGGAAGAATGTCTTGTGGACCAGGCGCGATGTACCCCGCGACCGGCGTGCCGGTGGCGGCGGCTTCCAGGATCACCAGGCCGAACGTGTCGGTGAAGCTTGGAAAAACGAAGACGTCAGCATCAGCATAGTGGCGCGCGAGCTCTTCACCGAATTTCGGACCGGTGAAGATCACGTTCGGATATTTCGCTCTCAGTTCTTCGAGCGCCGGGCCACCGCCAACGACAACTTTCGAGCCGGGAAGCTCGGTCTTCAAGAACGCTTCGATGTTCTTTTCGACCGAGACGCGGCCGACATAGGCGAAGATCGGACGCGGCAGATCGGCGGGATAGACGCCGCCATCGATGCCGCGCAGACGCGGATGGAATTGTTCGATGTCGACACCGCGGCTCCAGATCGCGGTATTACGGAAGCCCTGCAGTTCAAGTTGCTTCTGCATCGTCGGCGTCGCGACCATGACGCGGCCGGACTTGTCGTGAAACGCGTGCATGAAGCGATAGCCGGCCCAAAGCGGAATCCAGTTGAAGCGCGCCGTGACGTATTCCGGGAATTGCGTGTGGTAGCTCGTCGTGAACGGGAACTTGTGCTTGAGGCACACGGCGCGCGCGTCCCAGCCGAGCGTGCCTTCGGTGGCGATGTGCACCGCGTCGGGTTTGAACTCCAGGAAGCGATCTTCGACATCGGCGCGGGCGCCCAGCGCCAAGCGGATTTCGGAATAGGTGATGAGCGGGACTGTGTTCGGATAGTCAGCCGGTGAGATGACTTCGACTTCGCAGCCCATGGCGCGCAGTTCGCCCATCGTGTTCGACAGCGTGCGGACGACGCCGTTGACCTGCGGCTCCCAGGCATCCGTTACGAGAAGGATTTTCTGGGCGAGCGGCGGGGTCTCGGCGCTATCTTGGCTCGAGGCCTGGGCGGTCGGCGTTTGGGCGTCGGTGCTCACGGCGCGGGTTCTGACGCGGGGGAGCCTGCGGCGCAAGGGGGCGGTGGCGGTGACTTGCCCTCGGGGCCGGAGACGCGCAAAGGACGGCCATGCAAACTGCCCCTTCGCCGCATCCCTCCGCCGCCATTGATTGGGACGCGCTCGACGCGCTGAAATACCAGGATGAGGACGTCGCCGTAGCGGCGCTTCTTGCGGATTTGCCGCTCGACGCGAACGCTCGCGCGAGCGTCAATGCCGAGGCGCGGGCGTTGGTGGAGCGTGCGCGCAGCCTCAAGCGCCGTAAGGGCGTGATGGAGAGCTTCCTCGAAGAGTTCGGGCTCTCGAACTCCGAAGGCTTGGCGCTGATGTGCTTGGCCGAAGCGCTGCTGCGCGTGCCGGACGCCGAGACCGCGGACAAACTGATCGCGGAGAAGATCAGCACCGGGCAATGGGCGGCGCACCTCGGCAAGTCGGATCATTGGCTGGTGAACGCTGGCACCTTCGGGCTGATGCTGACGGGCCGCGTCGTCAACTTGCCGGAAGAACTCAAGGGCGAAGCCAGCGAAGTTGTCGGCAAGCTGGTGAAGCGGATGGGTGAGCCGGTGGTGCGCGCCGGCGCGATGCAGGCGATGCGGATTTTGGGCGAGCAGTTCGTGCTTGGCCGCAACATTCAGGAAGGCTTGAAGCGCGGCGCCAGCATGGTGCGCCAAGGTTTGGCGACGCGCTATTCGTTCGACATGCTGGGCGAGGGCGCGCGCACCAATGCCGACGCCGAGCGCTATCTCGTGAGCTACGCCAACGCGATCGATGTCGTGGGCGAAGCGGCGGGCGGTTTGGGGCCGCATGCGTCGAACGGCGTCTCGGTGAAGCTCTCGGCGCTGCATCCGCGCTACGAAGCGCGCCAGGAAGAACGCGTGTTCGCAGAACTCTATCCGCGCATGCTGCAACTCGCCGAAGCGGCGAAGAAGTGGAACATCGGGCTTTCGCTCGATGCGGAAGAAGCTGACCGTTTGGTGTTGCAGCTGAAGCTGTTTGAGAAGCTGGCGCTTGAGCCTTCGTTGAAGGACTGGGAAGGGCTTGGGATCGTCATCCAGGCGTACCAGAAGCGCACGCGCGCGGTGATTGAGCGCTTGGTGTCGCTGTCGCGCCGCCGCGGCGCGCCGATCCAGACGCGTCTGGTCAAAGGCGCCTACTGGGACGGCGAAGTGAAGCGCGCGCAGGTGATGGGACGCACGGATTTTCCGGTGTGGACCACGAAGGCGGCGACTGACGTGCACTACATGGCGTGCGTGCGTGATCTCTTCCGTGCCGGTGATGCGATCTTCCCGCAGTTTGCGACGCACAACGCGCACACCGTCGCTGGTGTGCGCCGCATGGCCGCGAGTGTCGGGCGCGACAAGTTCGAGTTCCAACGTCTGCACGGCATGGGCGAGGCGCTTTATCTCGCCGTCGATCCGCCGCCGCAGGTGCGTGTCTATGCGCCGATCGGCGGGCATGAAGATTTGCTGCCGTATCTGGTGCGGCGCTTGCTGGAGAACGGCGCGAACACCAGCTTCGTACACTCGTTCCTGGATGATGACGTCTCGCCGGAAGTTGTCGCCGCCGATCCGATCGCGACGCTGGAGGCAAATCCGCATCGTCACCGGCGCTTGCCGCCGCCGCCGCAGATCTTTGGCGCCAGCCGCCGCAACTCGACGGGGCCGGATATTTCGATTGGCGCCGAGCGCAACCTATTGGCCAAAGCCAATCCGCCGCCGCCGGAACGAGTGAGCGTCGTTGATCCCAACCAGGCAATTGCAACGGCGCTTGAGGCGCATCGCGATTGGAACGCGCGCGGTGGCGCCGAGCGCGCCGCGATCATCCGTGCGATGGGCGACATTCTGCAGAAGAACGAGACTGCGCTCATTGCGCTGACGGCGAAAGAAGCAGGCCGCAATCTGCAGGACTCGATCGATGAGATTCGTGAAGCCGTCGATTTTTGCCGTTTCTATGCGGCGGAGGCGGAGCGTCTCTTCTCTGGGCCGAAGCCGCTGCCGTCACCGGCGGGCGAGACGGACCACTTGGAGATGCACGGGCGCGGCGTGTTCGTGTGCATCAGCCCGTGGAATTTCCCGCTGGCGATTTTTACGGGTCAACTCGCGGCGGCGCTTGCGGCGGGGAACACCGTTGTTGCAAAGCCCGCGGAGCAGACGCCGCTGATCGCGGAAGCGGCTGTGAAGCTCTTCTACGAAGCCGGCTTGCCGCGCGGGGCGCTGCAATTGGTGCAAGGCGCCGGCGATGTCGGCGGGAAGCTTGTCGCTGATCCGCGCATTGCTGGGGTGGCGTTTACGGGCTCGACGGAAGTTGCGCGTCTCATCAATCGCGCGCTCGCGGCGAAGGATGGCCCGATTGTGCCGCTGATCGCGGAGACGGGCGGTCTGAATGGGATGTTTGTCGATACGACGGCGCTGAAAGAACAGGTCGTCGATGACGTTTTGATCTCGGCGTTCAACTCGGCGGGGCAGCGTTGTTCGAGCTTGCGCATTTTGTTCTTGCCGAACGATAGCGCTGACGCGGTATTGGACACGCTGCTTGGCGCGATGGATTGCCTGGTCATCGGCGATCCCTCCGATCCGCGCGCCGACATTGGTCCGATCATCGACGCCGAGGCGAAGGCCAATCTCGATAAGCACATCGAGCGCATGCGCTCCGAGGCGAAAGTTCTTAAGCAGCTCGATGTCTCGAAGCTGGGCGGCAATTTCTTTGGACCCGCGGTGGTCGAACTCAGCAGTCTCGATCAAGTCAGCCGAGAAGTGTTCGGACCGATCTTGCACATCGTGCGCTACGATCCGTCGAACATTGCCGAAATCGGCGCGAAGCTCGCGGCTAAGGGCTATGGCCTCACGCTTGGCGTGCATTCCCGCCTTGAGAGCTTTGCGCAAGAAGTGATCGCCGCTGTTCCGGTTGGAAACGTCTATATCAACCGCACGGTCGTCGGCGCTGTTGTTGGTGTGCAGCCGTTCGGTGGAGCAGGCCTCTCCGGCACGGGCCCCAAGGCCGGCGGGCCAAACTATTTACCGCGCTTTGCCGAGGAACGCGCCATCAGCAACAACATCGCGGCGCAAGGCGGCGATCCGCAATTGTTGAACTTGTAGCGTTAGCCTCGGGGCGCATCGACGAGGCGCGCGGTTTGCGACGCTTTGGCGAGAACGTCGCCGGCTTCGTTGAACATTGTTGCGCTGGTGAAGGCGATGGATTTCCCAAGCCGCTCGACTTTCGCCTCGACGTAGCAGCGCTCACCAATTTTTGGCGATGTGAAATAGGTCGTGTAGAGGTCGCAGGTTACCGGGACTTTCTCGCCGCCCGTAGCGGCAAGTACGACCGGCCCCATTGTGTCGTCCATCATTGCAGTGATGAATCCGCCTTGCACTGTGCCGCCAGGATTGGCGAACTCAGGTCGCGGCAAGAACGAAATCCGCAGCACGCCCGTCTCCAGATTATGGCTCTCGAACCGCGCGTTCAGATGCGCGGCGCATGGAGGCACGGCGAACTGCTTGCCAATGCGGCCCGCATCGAAGTCAGCTTTGGTGATCGCGATCGGCGGCATCTGTTCCCTCAAAAAGCAAATTCAAGCACCGCATGCGCGACGAGCGCGCCTGACGTGGCGAATGTGATCCTTGCTTCCGCGTAAGCGCTGGTCTTGCCGAAGCGGAGCACTTCGGCGTCGACGATGAAGTCGTCGCCTTTGGCGGGGCGCAGAAAATGTGTGTGTTGGTACGTCGTGCCGCGTGTGGCGCGATCTCCTGTCGCCATCGCGAGCGCGGTTACCGTGTCGATCGCGGCCATGATTGCCTGGCCGCATACCGCGCCGGCGGAAAACTTGAGCGCATCAGCTTCCGGCAAGCGCGCCGTTACGCGATGACCGTCGACTTTGAAATCACAGAGCGCAAGCTGTTTGACCCAGGGTGCGAAGATCAACTCGTAAGCCGGCAACACCGTCTCTTGCGTGACCGGAAACAATTCTCTGCCCGTGCTCATCGGCGGAATAGGGCACGCTTTCTCCACAGCGTCCACCGCGCGCCTTGCTCTTGGCGCCCGCGGCGACGTAAATCGGGTTATGCCGTCCGACAACGTCACGCCGTTTCGCCGCCCAAGGCCCGTGCGCCCGCAACAGCAGGGCGGATGGGGCTTCAAGACTCACCGTGGCAAGGCGATCCTGGTCCAATTCCTGACGCTGCTGGCGTTCGCGATCAATTTGCTCGGGGCCGCAAGCGGTGCGCTCTTATTGCCGGCTGCAAGCGTGCTGGTTCAGTCGCAGATGATTTTCTGGATCATCGGCATGGGTATCAGCGTCGCCGCTGCTTTGGTGGCGTTGGCGAACCGTCATGAAGGCATGCCGTGGGCCAATACGCATCACGAGCACGCGCTCCGGACGCTGATCATCGGATATGCGATTTGGACGTTGGGCGGTTTGCTTGCGTACATTCATGGATCGCTTTTCATCGCGACGATTTTCATTCAGCTTGCCGTCGCGATTTGGGCTGGTGTTCGCGCCCTGATCGGACTGGTCCTCGCGTTTGGACGCAAACCAATTCCGAATCCTAGAGGGTGGCTTGTCTAGTCGACGATGCGGCAGCCGTATTCGTCTTCGAACACCGCTTCTGCACTGATCGCGCCGAGCAGTACGCTGGCGCGGACGCTGTCGCCGTCCTGTGTGACGGAAATGTTGTTGCGCGCATCTTCCGGAAATTCCGCGAGACATGATTCAAGCGTGCGGCCGCTGACGTGCACACACGAGCAGGTTTGCTTGGCGGCGTAACCGGTTGCGATGCCGGCGTACGCGACTTGTCCGCGCGACGCCCAGGCGCCGGCGCCGACCGCCATCAGCGCTACAGCCAGCACGCCTAACCAAATCCAGCGTTTGCGCGACACCGCCGCCTCCCATTATGCTCCA
>JAEUMT010000030.1 GCA_016791365.1 Hyphomonadaceae bacterium
TAGGATGGTGGAAGGGGCTGGATTCGAACCAGCGTACGCTCGCGCGGGCAGATTTACAGTCTGCTGCCATTAACCACTCGGCCACCCTTCCAGCCGGAGCGCGGCTTCTAGCGGGCAAGTTCGGTGGGGGCAAGGAGGCAGGGCTACCGTCTTTACACGTTGTGCCGCCTCGACGAGACCATCTTCTGACGCTAATCAGCCCCGCGCTGCGCGGGTATAGCTCAATGGTAGAGCCGCAGCCTTCCAAGCTGAAGACGAGGGTTCGATTCCCTCTACCCGCTCCATATTTTTCAAGGCTTTTTGCCAAGTCGCTAGCGACCGGTGGTCGGCTAGCGACCGCATAGGGACCAAGCGCCCTATCACATTGCCTCATTGCTGCGCTTTTCTCCGGGGAAGCGTGCACCGTATGCGCGCTTGTGGTTGCTGACCCGCAAGAAGCGCTAATAATGGCGGCTCCATTGCGGGGAGACGGCGATGTTGCTCGGAAGCACGATCCGTTGGGTCGCACTGAGCTCTTTCGTCCTTGCGTTAGGCGCTTGCGCCTCCGTGGGCGATTTTCCGACGCGCGAAGAGCGCATGCGTATTCCGACCTCAATTCGAAATGGCAGCGTCGAAAGTCTGATTGAGCGGGTTGACCCCAACGTCGATCGCATTGAGCTGACGACCGCGGTTCAAGCCGCCGTGGCGGCCGCCGAGACGTGCTATCCGTGGCCAGGCCTATGGCTCGACGCAAGCGATCGGCGCAGCTTCTACTACGCGCGCTACGATTTGATGTTGCGTGACTGGGGCGCTGAAATGACCTCAGCAAGCCAGGCGCGCATGCGCGAGTTCGTTGATCTCGGTTTTTTGACGCCGCGCGATCGACCGGACATCGGACCCGGCGTGATCGAGTACACGCTGACAACCGACGGCGCCGCGTATCTGCGTGGTTCGCCATATGGCGCCCTGCGGCCGAGGTTTTGCCCAAACTCCCAGCGCCGCGTCGCCGAGCTCACAGACGTTCAGTTCGGCGAGTTTGATTGCGGCACCGTGCATATACGTTTCACGCACGTTGCGGATGCATGGCCGAGCTGGGCGCGCACGGGCGCGGCGCGGCAACGCGCGGATACAACCTGGGCGCCGCCAGGTGTGCGGATGAACGGTGAAATAACGTTAGGCCGCCAATGGTTCAGGGAGGATTCCGTGCCTTCCGGCATCCAAAACGGCAGTCTGCGCTCGCTGTGTCTTGATGCGGAACGCCGAAATGTGGTCGGCGGCGATTTGAACCTCAACGCACCGTGAGACGTGCGGCGACGCGCTTAAACAGCGCGCCGCCCGCTTGTCGTTAGGAGGTCGGACGCAAGCGTACGCCGACCATGATGCTGCGCGGCGCGCCGGCGAAGCCGTTGACCGGTTCGTACGTTGCGTCGGTCAGATTTTCCGCCGCGACGTAGATTTGCGCGCCCGCTGCAATGTCCCACGCCGCTGACGCCCGCAACACGTCATATTCCGGCGTGACGCCGACGCCAGCATAGAAGCTGTCGCTTCCGTAGATCTGATCAGCGCGTTCGCCCACGCGCCGCCATGCCAATTGGCCTGAGAATGGCCCGCGCTCGAAGTCGAGTGAAGCGATCCACATGCTTTCCGGCCGCCGCAGCAGGTGTGTGCCTGCGCTCGCGTCCTCCGCATCGGTGTAAACGTAGGAAACGCGGCCAACGAGCCATGAGGCCGGCCGAATGGCGACACGCGATTCGACGCTGTCGATGCTCGCCGCATCGATGTTCGCGTAACTGAAGAACGCGTTGAAATCGATCAAATCCTCGATTTCGGAGCTGCGATAGAGCAAACCGAATTCCACGCCGTTGTCTTGACCGAACGCGGCGAGCCGCGCATCGGCGCCGATTTCCCAGGCGGACCCGCGCTCGGGATCAAGGTTGGGGTCGCCGAAAAAGATGAAGCGCTCGTAGAGCGTCGGCGCCCGGAACGACGTGCCGTATGCGGCGTAAATGCGGATTGGCTCGATCACATTGATCGATGCGCCGGCGCGCCACGTCGCTTCTGTTCCAAAGCCTTCGAAGTCATCCGCGCGAACCGCACCCGTCAGCGTGATGTTCGCAATGTCAGCCTGCGCCGTTGCGAATACGCCGCGATGATCCTGCGCCGCGATGACGGTCGCGAAGCCTTGATTGATGTTGACCTCTTCGGTCTGGGCTTCGAGGCCAACCGCAATCCCTGCGTTCGACAGCACGCCGGTGTCGCCGGCCTTCCAATTGAGGGTGAGGTCGCTGAAACGCCGTTCGCCGTCGTATGCTGAAGTTGTAAAGCCGCCGTCCTGCTCTTCACGCTCCTGATCGGACGCGCCGCCGGTTGCGCGAAGCGTGAAGGCGTCACTCAGCCGCCAGGTCGCGCCGAGCCGCGCGACCGTCAGATCGTTCCGCGTGATTTCAAGATCCGGATCGTCGGCGCGGAACTCGCGGAATGGAAACGCGCTTTCGAAATTGAACGCGTCAAAGTCCGCGCGCGCGGTGCGACGGCGCACGAGAAGGTCGAGCGTCAGCTGATCTGCAACGTTCAGGTCAAAGATGCCTGTGAACGTCGAGGAGTCGGCCCCATCCTCATCGCCTGTATGGGTGGCGAAGCGCTCCGGAACGAGATCGTAGCCATCGGTCGTGTAGCCTTCGCCTGTGATGGCGTAGCGAAAATTGCCGAGCGTCCCATCAATGATAGCGGTCGCGGCGAGCGTATTGAATGAGCCGCCGCGCGCCTCGAGTTGCGCGTTGAGCGGGCCTTCGCCGCCGCGGCGCGGCAAAATGTTCACAACGCCGCCGATGGCGTCCGAGCCGTACACGGCGCTCATCGGGCCTTGCACGATCTCGATACGCGATAGCCCGCCCAGCATATCCTGACCTGCATCAAACGATGAGCCAGGCGACGCCGGATCGTTCAGGCGCAAGCCGTCGAAAAGCACCAAGGTGTGGTTGGAATTTGCGCCGCCAGAGAAGAGACTCGTCTGCTGACCAAACCCACCCGTCTGCATAACGTTCAACCCGGGCGCCTCCGCCAGCGCGGCGGCGATCGTGTCGATGCCGCGGCTGCGGGCTTCGTCGACGTCGATGACATCAACATCGGCTGGCAGGCGTTGGGCTTCACCAGCCAACCGGGTCGCCGTGACGATGATGTCGTTGTCTGATTCTTGGCCGTAAGCGGGAAGCGAGATGAGGAATGCCGCCGCCACGAGAGCGGACTCTGAGAGATAACGCATAGGTGCGTCCCCATTTTGCGCGACGCCCCGTCCCCTCGGGCGCGCAATGCAGCGACAAGCGGGGCGCGAAATCGCGCGGGGCCGCCCGCGTCGCTGCAGCGGAGACTTCCGGTTCGACGGCTGGACCCGGCCAGGCGAACGAGCGACGTGCGACGGCAGGTCTCCTGGCTCACGGCTCAAGCGCGCTTCCGCCGCCTTCCCAGGCCGTTTCAGACCCAGTGGCATGATGGCGGGAGCACTCGCCGCTTACAGTTGCGGGCACAGCTGCGGACTTGAGGTTTAAAACCCCGCACCGCATTCCCATTTGCGTCCTCGTCGGACGACCGTCGCGGAATGACCATTAGCCGCGTCAGATCGGCATTCCAAGGCTTTGCAGGGCTTGACGTGCGCGCGGGCGCGGCTAAAGACCCGCACCTTACGCGCGCTTCGGCTTGGCCTCGGCGCCGACGATCTATTTTAGATGCCCGGAGAGACAGGACCTCAAGATGGCCAAGGAAAAGTTTGAGCGGAACAAGCCGCACTGCAACATCGGCACGATCGGTCACGTCGACCACGGCAAGACGACGCTCACAGCGGCCATCACGATGGTTCTGGCAAAGAAGGGCGGCGCGAAGGCCATGTCCTACGCCGACATCGACGCCGCGCCGGAAGA
>JAEUMT010000012.1 GCA_016791365.1 Hyphomonadaceae bacterium
CGTCGCTAGGTCTTCCTTACGCTCGCGCAGCGGCGGCGCTTCGATCGGGAACACGTTGAGGCGATAATAGAGGTCTTCGCGGAAGGCGTTGTCGGCAACGAGCTTGGCGAGATCCTTGTTGGTCGCGCTGATGATGCGGACGTCGACCTTCACCGGGCGCTTGCCGCCGACCGGATCGACTTCGCCTTCTTGCAGCACGCGCAGCAGTTTGACCTGCATATCGAGCGGCAATTCGCCGACTTCGTCCAAGAACAGCGTGCCGCCGTGAGCTTCGACGAACTTACCGGCGTGGTTGTCGGTGGCGCCGGTGAAGCTGCCCTTCACGTGGCCGAAGAGAATGGACTCAACCAGGTTCTCCGGGATCGCGCCGCAGTTCACGGTCACGAACGGGCGGCCCGAACGCTCGGAAGCGCCCTGGATCGCGCGCGCCAGCAATTCCTTGCCGACGCCGCTTTCGCCGGTGATCAGCACCGGAATGTTGGACGCCGCCGCGCGTTTGCCCATGCGGACAACCGGCGCCATCACCGGCGCGTTGGCGACCATGTCGTCGAACGAGAGCTGGCCGGCGTTGCGCTTCTTCATGCGCACGACTTCGGTCTTCAGGTTCGACATCTCAAGCGCGTTGCGGATCGAGACCATGATGCGTTCCGGCGATGCCGGCTTCACGAAGAAGTCGCTCGCGCCCGCTTGCATCGCTTGTACGACCGTGTCGATGCCGCCCGAAGCGGTGAGCACGATCGCCGGCAGATCGCCGCGGCGCATGCGAATTTCTTTCAAGGCTTCCTGGCCTGTCATGCCCGGCATGACCAAGTCCAACAGCACGATATCGATATCCGCGTGCTTCTCGACGGCCTCAACCGCTTGGGCGCCGTTCTCAGCCGCACGTGTCAGGAAACCATTGCGCTCGACAGCCGCCTGCAACAGACGGCGCTGAGCCGGATCGTCATCGACGATCAGGATCGTCTTTCCCATGTATCACCACCAACCAAACCGACGCGTTTCTCTGACGGAAACGCTGATCGTTGGCAGGACATTACGGATGAGACGTTCAGGTCGCGTTAAAATGGCACACTGAAACGCGATTTTCGTAAGGCCTCGTAGGCATTACATAAACGCGGTGTTCACCATGATCGCCACCTCACTCCTGCTCGCCCTTGATGGGCGAGCTGTCAGCGCGCGGAGCGCGATGACTGAGTGGGTGACTCCACAAACCTGCGCAACCACCCACTCCGGCCGCTGCGCGGCCACCTCGCCCATCAAGGGCGAGGAGAGCGCGCGCCAATGAGTGACGCCAAAGATCCAGAACGCAATCGCATTACCGCGCGTATCGGGCGCGTGGCGAGCGTTGGCGCGAATATTTCCGGCGCTGTTGGCGCGCGGATGATGGGCGCGGATCAACCGGCGTTGGCGCGCGCGGTGCGCCAAGCGCTTGGGCGCTCCAAGGGCCCTTTGATGAAAGTGGCGCAGCTGCTTTCGACCATCCCTGATCTCCTGCCCCAGGCCTATGCGGAGGAGTTTCGCAAATTACAGGCGCATGCGCCGGCGATGGGATGGCCGTTCGTGCAGCGGCGGATGCGGGCTGAACTTGGTGAAGATTGGGAAACCAAATTTGCGTCGTTCGAGCGCGAAGCGGCGGCGGCGGCGTCGCTGGGGCAAGTGCATCGCGCGACGGCGCATGACGGGCGCAAGCTCGCGTGCAAGCTTCAGTATCCGGACATGGCGAGCGCGGTGGAGGCCGACCTTGGGCAGTTGAAGACGCTGCTTGGGTTATTCAAGAGCATGGATGGCTCGATCGATTCATCGGAGGCGATCCTCGAAGTTGGCGAGCGGTTGCGCGAGGAGCTCGATTACGAGCGCGAGTTGAAGCAGATGCGGCTGTTTGCGCTGATGCTGGCGGATGAGCCACGCATCCAAATGCCCGCGCCGCTGGAAGAGCTTTCGAGCAAGCGTTTACTAACCATGACGTGGCTCGAGGGCCGTGGGCTGATGCATTGGCTCGATGAGCCGCAGGAGACGCGCAACCGGATCGCGGAGTTGCTGTTCAAAGCCTGGTGGGGGCCGATGACGCATTACGGCGTCATTCACGGCGATCCGCATTTGGGCAATTACGCGCTGACCGAAAACGCTGAAGGCTTGCAGCTTCTGGACTTTGGCTGCGTGCGGATTTTTCCGGCGCGGTTTCTGGAAGGTGTTGTTGGGCTTTGGCGCGGGCTCAAGGCCGAAGACATGGCGCAGGTTGCGCACTCCTATGAGATTTGGGGCTTCAAGAATCTCAACAACGAGCTGATCGAGGCGCTGACGATGTGGGCGCGGTTTATCTATGGGCCGCTGCTGGAAGATCGCGTGCGCACGATTGCCGACAACACGCCGCCGGCGGAGTACGGACGGCGTGAGGCGTTTGAGGTGAGAAAGCGGTTGAAGAATTTGGGGCCGGTGCTGATCCCACGCGAGTTCGTGTTCATGGATCGCGCCGCGATTGGCTTGGGCGCGGCGTTCCTGCATTTGCGCGCGGAATTGAATTTTGGGCGCATGTTCGCCGAGAGCGTTGAGGGCTTTTCGCCGCAAGCGCTGGCAAAGCGCCAAGCGGAAGCGACCGCCAGCGTCGGACTCGAGGCGTCTAGCCCATAAGCTGATTGAAGCCGAGGAAGCCGACGATCAGGCAGAGCGACGCCGCCTCGGCCATCAACCGATAGGCGGCGCCCTGCGAACCGCTCCAGCACGACGCCAGCAACACCATCGACACCATGCCGGCGGCGGGCGCGATCCAGAATTGCGGTGCGGACATCGGAAAGAGAATTGCCATCGCCGGCCAGGCAAGAAGCGAAAGCGCCACCATCGCCGCGGCAATGGAGCAGCCGATCGCGCGACGATCGACAGCGTCACGGAACGTCGCCACCGCGAAATAGGCGGCGATCAGGAAGAATGGGATGGCCGTGTACACCGCCCAGGCGCCAGTGCGACCGAGCGCCATGGCGACGCCAAAGCCGGCGGCGATGCCGATAGCCGCGCCACCAAAAAGAACAGCGAAACGTTCGTCACGACGGAACGCGGCGGGCGTCACGGCGGCGTCGGCAGTCAGTGAAGCGTCATAAGCCATGTGATCAGCCCGTTCGGATCCCTTCCGATAGGGCGGAAACGTGGCCGCGCATCGCAAGTTCCGCGTTGAGCCGCTGAATCGGAGCGCCGGCGCCCTCGCCGGCTTCCACTGTGTCTTGCGTGCTGCAATGGTTCCTGCATGCGCACCGGCTGGCGGACACGAGGATATGTGCCTCACCGGGACCAAGACCACTTGGTGCAGCACCTTGTCTTCAATCTGCACCGATACGGCGGCGCCGACGACAACCAGCAGCACCATCATCCAGACTTGGAAGTCCGCCTCAGCACACGCCATCAACAAGCGCGAAAACCGACGCGGCGCGCTTTGGCAACGCGAATACTTCGATCGCTTCATGCGAAACGCCGCACAGTTTGACGCGACGGTGAACTACGTTGAAAACAACCCTGTCGCGGCGGGGCTCACCGAGCGAGCCGAAGATTGGCGCTTCTCCTCGGCTTGGTCCGGACGCGTCACACATGCCGGCGAGGGCGCCGGCGCTCCGGAGGGGTGATGGAAGACAAGTACGCACTGATCACGACCCTGGTGGCCGCGATCGTGCTGGCCTTCATCCTTGGCTTTGTCGCGTCGCGCCTTCGGCTCTCGCCTATCGTTGGTTATCTGCTCGCGGGCCTCGCCGTTGGCCCCTACACGCCCGGCTTTACCGGCAACACCGAACTGGCGCTGCAACTCTCCGAGATCGGCGTCATCCTGCTGATGTTCGGCGTCGGCCTCAAAATCTCGATCGATGACATCTGGTCGGTTCGCTGGATCGCGGTTCCGGGCTCAGTCATCCATACGCTTGCCGCCGGCGCCGTTGGCTACGTCACCGGGCTGTTGTTGGGCATGGCGCCGGTTGAGAGTTTCGTGCTGGGCGCTTCGCTCTCCATTGCCAGCACGATCGTCTTCCTCCGGGCCATGGAGGACAAACGCGCGCTCAAGACCGAGGAAGGCCGCATCGGCATTTCCTGGCTGCTGATCGAAGACCTGCTGATTGTGCTCGCGATCGTCGTGCTCCCGGCCATCGTCGGGGTGATCTCGGCCGAGAATACAGGCGTCTCGGTGTGGGCGATGCTTGGGGCGCTGGGCGTCACGTTCGCGAAGATCGCGGGCTTCGTCGCGCTGATGCTGGTCGTGGGCGGGCGCTTCTTTCCGTGGCTCATCGTGCAAATCGCGCATGCGAAATCGCGCGAGCTGTTGTCGTTGGGGACGCTGTCGCTGGCGTTGGGCGTCGCATGGGCGGCCTATTTCTGGTTTGACGCCAGCTTCGCGCTCGGGGCGTTCCTGGGAGGGCTGGCGCTCAACGGGTCACGGTTCTCGCATAAGGTGGCGGAGGATTCGCTGCCGCTGCGCGATACGTTCGCGGTGCTGTTCTTCGTGGCCGTGGGGATGCTGTTCGATCCCTTCGTGATCTTGCGGGCGCCACTCGCCGTTCTGGCGGTCGTCGCCGTCGTCATCGCCGGCAAGGCGATCCTGGCCTACGTGCTCATGCGCCTTATGAAGCAACCGCCGCAGGCCAGCGCGCTGGTCGCGCTCGGCCTCGCGCAGATCGGCGAATTTTCGTTCGTGCTCGCGGGTCTTGGCATGCAGCTCGAAGTGATGTCGCGCGAGACCTACAATCTCATCCTGGCGGCGGCGCTGATTTCGATCGCCGTGAACCCCTTCCTGTTGCGCGTTGTGCCGAACTCGGCCCCAGCGAAGGCGAAAGCAGCCGCTGCATCGGAGACAGGCGCGTAAGATCCGCACTGCCGGCATTGCTTCAAATCACAACGAGCGTTGGCGGTTGAAGCACCGGATGCCGGCGGGGCGCCGGCGGTCCAGACTCGTGGCTAGCGTAGCGCTTTGCGGATCACGAGCTTGAGGCCCGACCACGTCTCATCGACGGCGCAGACTTTCACATCCACATAGCCCATCGGCAGCGCGACCTTGCGGATCGTGTCTTCGGTGATGTCTGTTTCGACCTTGGCGGCTTTCTTTGGCCAGGAGACCCAAATCATGCCGTCGGGGGTCAGTTTTGTGCGCAGGTTTTCGAGCTCGGCTTCGAGCTTGGCGGCGCTGGTGTGGAAGATGTGCGCGGCGGCCAGCGCTTTGGTGGGGCGCGCCAGGTAGCGCGGGCCGGCTTCCTTATCGATTACTTTTTTCACTGACGCCGGCATGCCAGAGGCCCAGAGCGGCTCACCTGGCTTGAAGCCGAGCTTCTTTCCGAGCGGTGTTCCGGAATATCCTGCTGGCATCTGTGCTAGCGTCCCAAGACCGTGAGTTGGAATTCTGGGATGAGTAAACGACGCAAGTCCATTTTCTCGATTGTGGGAAGCACGATCGCAGATATTTTCTATGTCCGGGAATTTCTCGCCGCCATCGACCCTAAACGTCGATACGATCCCAGCCAGTTCGGCCAAGCCGACCGAAACCTTCAAATACGCGGCTGCGCTTACGTCATTGGTGCGATCTTCCTAACGGTCGTACTCGGAGCGATAGGCCTCATACGCCTGTTCGGCGCCTCCTAGATCACTCGCCCTTCTCTTGGCGAAGCCGCGCGAGCAACTGCGCCTCCTCGGCCTGGAGCCGCGCGCGCTCGCGCCGTTCCGCGCCCTCGCGCTCGACCTTTTTGCGCTCACCTCGGGCCCAGGTTGCCACCGCCACCACGACCGTGCCGCTCAAACCCGCCAAAACCAGCCACAACATTGCGCGCGCTTCCCTTTCCGATTTCAGATCACGGGTACTCGGTGGCGCAGCACAATAGCAGGCCAAAGAAGTAGAGCCCGGGAAGGAACGGCAGAAGCGCGAGCAAAACCAAGGCCAGCACCGATAGCCAAGCGCGCCGAATTTCCTGATCCGTCGGCTCGGGCTCAGTGCTGAATCGGCTCCCTTTTCGGTCAGGCGGCGTTTCCGGTCCCTGCATCGTCCTCGCCGCCTTGCGCGCTCTTGCCCCTCTGAGACCTTTAGGCTATCAGCCCCGCTTCCAATTTTCTCCCCCGGCATGGGGGTGCGCAGGATTCCAGGGTCATGAAAGCCGAAGGTCACCCCGACTACCACTTCATCACGGTCACGATGACCGACGGCTCGACCTTCAAGACCCGCTCGACGCTGGGTGAGGAAGGCGCGACGCTGGCGCTGGACATCGACCCGAAATCGCACCCGGCCTGGACCGGCGGCAATCAGCAAATGCTGGATCGCGGCGGCCGCGTTTCGCGCTTCAACGACAAGTTCGGCGGCTTCATGAAGAAGAAGGAAGGCTAAGGCCTCTCCTTATCACCGCACATAAGTTTAAGGGCGCTGGAGCAATCCGGCGCTCTTTTCGTTTTGGGTTGGGATGCGCGCTAGGAAGCGCGCGCGCCAACCAGCGGACAACGCGCCAACCCCAACAGGTTGGAGCGCGCGCTTCCTAGCGCGCAACACAC
>JAEUMT010000026.1 GCA_016791365.1 Hyphomonadaceae bacterium
GCTCCAACGCAGCATAGCGAAGGCGAGGGGTAACGTCATGCTGCGTGTACTACTGGCTGCGGCGCTCGCGGTTTTCGCAACGTCAGCGCAGGCGCAGACGCTCCATCCGCTTGCGCCGCAACCCGTAGGGGTCGCCTGGCCTGGCGCGGATTGGGAGACGGCGCCGCCGCCTGCCGATGTTGACCGGCCGGCGTTTGATCTTGCGGTCACAGAAGTTTTCGCTGGCGTGCATCCGCTGATGCAGGAGACGCGCGCTGTTGTGATCATTCAAAGCGGGCGGATTGTCTTCGAGCGCTACGCGGACGGTTACACCCGCGACACGCGACTCAATTCCTGGTCGATGGGAAAATCGTTTACGCACGCGCTTGTTGGCGCGGCGGTGCTGCAAGGCCGGGTGAGCATTGATACGCCGATGGGCAATCCGGCATGGCGCGCAGGCGATCGCCGCGCATCGATCACATGGCGTCAGTGGCTGCAGATGGTCGATGGGCTCGATTATCAGGAGAGCGCCGCTGACATCGCGAACGCCGGCAATGCGCGCATGCTGTTCGGCGACGGGCGGCGTGATGTCATTCGCTGGGCCGCGGCGCGGCCGTTGCTTCACGATCCGGGCGTGCATTGGAACTACACGTCAGCAGGGACGATGCTGACCGCCGATGCGCTGACACGCGTGATCGTCCCAAATCCGCGCGACGCGAATGATCGCCGCGCGCAAATGCGCGCTTGGATGAACACCGCGCTGTTCGATCGGATTGGCGCTCATCCGGTTGTCGAGTTCGATCCGCAGGGAACGTTCTATGGCAGCTCGCTCTTTTGGGCGACCGGCCGCGACTATGCCCGCTTCGGTTATCTCTATCTGCGCGATGGGGTGTGGAATGGTCAGCGCGTATTGCCCGAGGGCTGGGTTGATTTCGGCCGCACGCCCGGGCCGGCGCAAAACACGGACACGTACGGCGCACAATGGTGGCTCACACCGCCGAGTGGCGAGGGCCGCCCGTCGCGCTCGCTGATCGTGAATCCCGATCTGACCGACGCCTTTTCCGCGCAAGGCCATGAAGGGCAGATCATAGTCGTCGTGCCGTCAAAGGATTTCGTTCTGGTGCGTCTCGGCCGCTTTGACGGCGGCGGCGAAGCATGGAATGCGATGGGTGATTGGGCAGGACGCTTGATCGGCGCGTTCGGCGACCGCCCGCAATCTGGAGGAAGCAGCAATGTCCGATGATGGCCGCGAGCTGAAAACAGAATGCGCGAAGAAGCTTCGCGAAGCCGGCTTTAAATACCTTGCCGCTGAGCTTGAGTTCGGTTCACTTTCAGGGCTCGCCAAGGATGAGCCGTTCTTCCTGCTGTGTGGCCGCGACCGCTTGGCGCCGACGGCGATCAAGGCGTGGATAGAAGCCGCGCGGATGTCGAATGTGCCCGATCACAAGCTCGAACGGGCGCACGAGACAATCGAGGCGATCGAAGGCTGGCCCGGCGACCGGCACTATCCCGACTGATCAGGCGTTGTGAATAGCGGCGTGAACGCGGTCGAGCTGCCGGTAGAGCACCGGGCGCATGTCATCGTTGCGCCCGCGAAGCGCCGATGCCGCGAACGCCGAAAGTTCTTGCGCCGCTTCGTGCTCGCCTTGCGCGGCCGCAATTGAAGCAACCGCAAGCGCGCGATCAGAGAGTGAGGCGGCCATGGGGCCGCGCGCGTCGAGGATGCGCATGCGCAATTGACGCAAAGCGGTGTTCAGGGGCGGGACATGTCCGGCATAATTGTAGCGGCGACGCTCGCGCACGCGCATGCCGCCCAGCTTACGCCGGCGGTCAGGCCCGAAATAGCTCTCGTGATCGACCCACAACATCTTCGCCACATCGCCGCAAATGCGCGGCGGCACTTTCTAGTCCGTCAGATAGTACATGAGTGCGCTTAATGAAGGCGCAACGTTCGCTGCTCTCGCAGCGCCGTGGTGAATGGGCGTTAGCTATTTGCGCCGCCAATGTTCATCCAGGCCGCGCGTTTGCGTGTGTTCAAAGCCCAGGCTGCGCGCCAGAGCCTTGGATGCGTCATTGCGGATGTCGATGCTGGCTTCGAATGACGCCGCGCCGCTGGTGCGCAGCGCATTGATCATCGCGGTTACCGCTTCTTTGCCATAGCCGCGTCGCCACATGCGTGGATCAAATGAATAGCCAATCTCGACGTGATCGTCTGGCTTTACCGTCGCTTCGATCATGCCAATGCCCACGCCGGTTTCGCGAATCCAAACTGTCCAGTTAAGCCACTGATCGTCGCGGTCTTGGGCGGTTTCCTGGACAACGCGCCTGAAACGCTCCTCGATATCCGCCACGTTTTGCGGCGGATTGCGTGGGAGATAGGTGTACATTGCGGGATTGCGCAGCGCGTCGAACATCGCTGCCGCATCTTCAATGCGCGTGCGCCGCAATTCCAGGCGTGGTGTAAGAATCGACCCGCCGGCAATCTCGAGCATCAGAGTCCGACCATGGCGCGCACTTCGGCTGGTGTGCGGCCCGCTTCGCGCAGCGACCGCAATGTCGCCGCCTGATCGCGCTTCGCCAGGCGCTTGCCGTCCTCGCCGACGATCAGGCGGTGATGGCGGTAAACCGGTTGGGGAAGCTCCAATAATTTCTGCAGCAATACGTGCAGGTGCGCGGCTTCGCGCAAATCCTCGCCGCGGATCACATGCGTTACACCTTGCAGCGCATCGTCAAGTACGGAGGCGAGGTGATAACTCGTGCCGAAATCCTTGCGCGCCAGCACGACATCGCCGTGCTGCTCCGGCGCGGCGCGCACCAGGCCAGTCTCGTCTTCGAACACCAAGGAGAAGTACGCCGATCCCAACGCGGCGCGCGCCTTCTTCAAGGAAAGCCGCCACGCAAAAGCTTCGCCGGCCGCAAGCCTCGCCGCTTCGTCCGCGGGTGCGAGCGCCTCGCCGCGAAACGCTTCTTCGGTTTCGCCGTGCGGCGCGGAGGCGATGGCTTCGGCGATTTCCTTGCGCGTCAGAAAGCAGCGATAGACCAGTTGGCGTTCCACGAGGCCGCTCAGCGCTGCTTCATATTCCGCCATGTGCTTTGATTGCCTGCGCACCGGCTCTTCCCAGCGCAGGCCAAGCCAGGCGAGGTCCTCCAGAATGGCGGCATCGAATTCAGGGCGTACGCGGCCTTGATCGATGTCTTCGATGCGCAGCACGAAGCGTCCGCCCGCTGCTTGCGCGGCGTCAAACGCCGTCAACGCCGAAAAGGCGTGGCCCAAGTGCAAATAGCCGGTGGGTGAAGGCGCAAAGCGGGTGACGAAACTCATGCCGGAGGAGGCTACCGCTCAGCGCCCTGAGCCGCTACCTAGCGCACCATGACTCTGTTCCTCGATGGGCCCCGGATGCCGCCCGCGCGCGGCGGCAAGCCAGATTCCCTGGTGATCTTTCTCCACGGCTATGGATCGAATGGCGCCGATCTCATTTCGCTCGCGCCTTATTGGGCTGAGGCGTTGCCGGGCACGGCGTTTGTTTCGCCGAACGCGATCGAGCCCGTGCCTATGGCGCCGGGCGGCTATCAGTGGTTTGCGATCAGCAATCTGGATCCGATGCTGATGGAGCAGGGCGCGAAATCGGCGGCGCCATCGGTGGATCGTTTCATTGATCGCGAAATGGAAAAGTACGGCCTGACGCCGGATCGCGTCGCGCTCGTTGGGTTTAGCCAGGGCACGATGATGGCGCTGCATGTTGGCCTGCGCCGCGAGACGCAGATCGCGGGCATTCTTGGCTTTTCAGGCGTGCTGGTTGGCGCACGCACATTGAAAGAACAGATGCGCTCGAAGCCGCCGGTCCTGCTCGTCCACGGCGACCGCGATCCGACGATACCGATTCCCGCAATGTTCGAGTCGGCGGAGGCTTTGGCGGCGTCGGATCATGGCGCGCAGTGGCACGTTTCGTATGGGGTACCGCATTCAATCGGCCCGGATGGCCTTGAGCTTGGTGGGGAGTTTCTCGCCATGTGCTTGAAAACCAAGGGATTGGTGAGCGCGCGCTGAGGATTTTGGGTCACGTGGCCCGAGTGTCACGAAGCTGTCGCCCCAAATCAGATAAAGCTCGTTCCCAACGGCGGCGCGGCGTGTGCTATACTGCGACGCAGAGAAGGAGAGGCGTCTTCAGTTCAAGCGTGATCCGTCACCAGATTCTTGAGCGGCTGCATTGGAGCGGCCGCCAATGAACGTTTCCAGCGCTCCTCTCGCGGGCTTTCCGGCGCTGGTTTTGAACGCCGATTTCCGCCCGCTATCGTATTATCCGCTGTCGTTGTGGCCTTGGCAGGAAGCGGTGAAGGCCGTCTTCCTCGAGCGCGTTGATGTCGTTGCGCACTACGACCATGTGATCCATTCGCCATCGCTTGAGATGCGGCTGCCGAGCGTGATCTCGCTCCGAGACTACGTGCATCAGGACCGCCCGCCGGCGTTCACGCGGTTCAACGTGTTCCTGCGCGATGGCTTCGCGTGCCAGTATTGCGGCTCGCCCGACGATCTCACGTTCGACCATGTGCTTCCGCGCTCAAAGGGCGGGCGCACGACTTGGGAAAACATCGTCGCCGCGTGTGCGCCGTGCAATTTGAAGAAGGGCGGCAAGTACGCCCACCATTCCGGCATGCGGCCATTCAAGCGTCCGCGCCGTCCGACGATGCACGAGCTGCAACATGTCGGCCGCCGTTTCCCGCCGCACCATTTGCACGAAAGCTGGATGGACTATCTGTATTGGGACGTCGAACTCGACGCTTAAGTGTCACGCGATCCGGTCGGCCCATTTCATCATTTCAGCATCCAGTGGCGCGCGAATGGTTCGGCGCTCTTGCGCGCATGGTTCGCGTTCCGCGCGGGCGAACATCGGTTCGGTTTCTAAGTAGGCGCGCGCTTCGGCTGTGATTCGCGCGACGGCTTGCGTGGGCGAGACGCCGCTTGAGGTCAGCGCCAACACCAGCGCGGCGGCCGCCGCACCCAAGGATTGTGCGAGATTCATCGTCTTCCCCCGATTGGCCCCGGCTCAGGGCGGCTCGTGGGGAGGCTTATGGGCGTGCTTCTTTGCGCCTATTGGTCGGCGTTGAAACAAAGCTGAAATGTAGCGAGAGAGCTTAGTTGAAGCCCGCGGATATGGCTTCGAAGATCGGGATCAGGCGATCTCCGACCGAGGTCACCGCGGCAATGATGACCATGCCGATCAGTGACGCGACGAGGGCGTATTCAATCGAGGTCGCGCCGCGTTCGTCGCGAAGGAAGGTGACCATCATGCGGCGTTCCGTTCGATCAGGCGGTTGACGAGGACGACATCGGCCGGCGGCATTTCATGCGCGCGCAGCTCCGCCGGTTGGACCCATTTTGCGGCTTGCGCGGAATTGGGGTCGAGTTTGATCACGCCGCCAAATTTCGTGGCGACGTAAAGCGGCATCAGAAGATGGAAATCCGGATACGCGTGCGAAGCAAACGCGAACGGATCGAGAGCATCAGGCTCCACGGTCAAATCCAGCTCCTCTTTCAGCTCCCGGACGAGTGCTTGCTCGGGCGCTTCTCCCAGTTCGACCTTGCCTCCAGGAAACTCCCAAAGCCCGCCGAGCTGCTTGTGTGCGGGGCGCTGTGTGATGAGCACGCGACCCGATGAATCTATCAAAGCGGCAGCCGCCACTAAAAGCAGCCGCCGCGTTGAAGGACCACTATCGCTGGTTTGCATAAACATCCGGTGAGGCAGGGTGGTTGATACGCGTTAGGTATAGCAACCCTTTTAGCGCCTCTAGGACGTTGGCAAGCCTTCTTCCTTGAGGGTTTGCTGCACGGCCGGGCGGGCGCGGATGCGCTCGAAATAGGTGTTGAGCTTCGCAGATAGGGGCACGCCGAACAGTCTCGCCCAGTTCAAGACGACGTAGGCGTAAGCGTCGGCGACCGTGAATTGGCCGAGCAAATAGTCCTTGTCGCCCAGCTTCTGCTCAAGAAGTTTATAGCGGTTCACCAAGTTTGCTTTTGCCGCTTCCTTCACCTCGTCCGGGTTTGGCTTGAAGAGGGGGCCTGTGCCCTTGTGCAATTCGGTGGCGATGAAGTTCAGCGTCTCCAGGAAGCGCCAGCGTTGCGGGCCTTCCGTGATTGCGAGGTTCGCTGACGGGTTTTGGGCCGCGAGGTATTGCAACAGCACTTGCGCTTCCGTCAGCACCTCGCCGTTATCAAGCTCAAGGGCCGGCACGGCGCCTTGCGGATTTATGGTGTAGAAATCCTTGCCGCTCTCGGTGGTGCGCTGCGCCCCGAACGTGACTTTATCCAACTTCGCATCGAGCCCAGCCTCGCGAATAATGATGTGCGGGCCGAGTGAGCAGGCGCCGGGTACGTAATAGAGATTCATGGGAGGTTCTCCGCGAACTGATCGGCCTGAATTAGCCCACGGATCGAGAGCCTCAAGTGTCACTCGTGTGCCTGATCTTGCGTTCGACGCCGCGAACCGCCCGCCGGATAGGAGCATATTGATCCGGATCAATTCCATCTGCCGTGGGCGGGTGAAGCTGTCGCCATCGCTGAAGGAGTCGACCCATGTATCAGGGCGAAATGCTTTCCAGGCTTCGTTTAGATCAGCCTGATCGCGCTTGGGTCACGGCGGTTCTTGGGGTGTGGGCGATGGCGTTGGCCTCCCTCGCGCTCGGCTCCACGCTGTTCGCCTGAACGCGTTGCGGATCGTCAACGCCATCAGGTTCGCCGCACCGGTGCGGTGGTTGAAGCTGGGCTTCCAGGATGTCCTGGCGGCGCCGGCGCCAAATCTCGTTTACGGCGCGCTCGTCGCTTTGCTGAGTTTCGGCATCTGGCGGGCGCTGATCGAGACGGATTTGGCGTTTTGGGCGCTGAGCCTGAGCTGTGGCTTTGTCTTCGTGGCGCCGATCCTTGCCATGGGTCTCTACGAAGCGGGGCGCGCCCTTGAGCACAAGGAGAAGCCGGAACTGAGCCGCATGCTTCTCGTGCGCAGCGCGATGCGGGCGGACGTCTATTATCTCGGTGTCACGCTGCTGTTCATTTATCTGTTCTGGGGACGCGTGGCGCAGCTTGTCTATGGGCTTTCGACCTATCGCTTGCACAGGACCGTGCCGGAATTCCTATCCTTCGCGTTCAACACCGCCGAAGGGCACGCGATGATGATTGGAGGCACGATCGTCGGTGGCGTGATGGCGTTCTTCACGTTCGCGATCTCAGTGGTGTCGACGCCGATGCTCATGGATCAGCGCAGCAACATGTTTGAAGCCGTGTTCACCAGCCTGCGCGCCGTCTCAAAGAATTTCGGGCCGCTTTTGTTTTGGGCGGCGCTGATCACCGCGCTTCTGATCTTGTGTGCGCTAACGTCGTGGCTGGCGCTGGTTTTCGTTTTCCCATGGTTGGGCTTGGCGAGCTGGCGCGCGTACCGGGATATCGTTGGTGAAGATGCGGCGGCAGTGGCGCGCGGCGCCTAGCTCCGGTAGTCGCCGTTGATCTCGACGTACCGTTTGGTGAGGTCGCACGTGAACATGCGCGCGCGACCGCCGCCCGGGCCCACGGTCACGCTGATTTCCAGCTCGGCCGCTTTCATGTAGGCGCTCATCGCGGCTTCATCATATTCCTCGGAGATCATGCCGTTGCGCGCGGCGACAAGATCGCCGAAGCGCACGCCGATCATGTCGCGCTTCACCGGCTGATCGCTGCGCCCGATCGCCATGACGATCCGGCCCCAATTGGCGTCTTCGCCGGCGATCGCGGTTTTCACGAGCGGGCTCTCGCAGATCGTGCGTGCGATCGCCTTCGCCGACGCGTCATTCGCCGCGCCCTCGACATTCACCGTGACCAGCTTGGTTGCGCCTTCGCCGTCACGCACGATCTGGATCGCAAGGTCGGCGAGCACTCTGGAAAGCGCGGCGCGGAAATCGTTGAGACGTTCGTCCTTGGCGTCGGCGATGGGCGCCACGTTGGCTTGGCCCGTTGCGAACAGCAGCACGCAATCATTGGTCGAGCGGTCGCCATCGACGGTGATTGAGTTGAAACTGGTCTCGTTTTCCTGGCGCAGCAAGGTTTTTAGGATCGGCGCCGAGAGGGCGGCGTCCGTGAATACGAACGCCAGCATGGTCGCCATGTCCGGCGCGATCATGCCGGAGCCTTTGGCGATGCCGGCGATGCGTACGTCCGCGTCGCCGATTTTGCAGGTCGCGCCGGAGCCTTTGGGAAAGGTGTCCGTGGTCATGATCGCCGCGGCCGCCTCCGGCCAACGCACCGGCGCCATTTCCATTTTAGGCAATGCCGCCGCGATCTTGGAATCATCCAGCACGACGCCGATCACGCCAGTGGAGGCCGAAAGCATCTCGCGCGTCTCAACGCTGAGCTTTTCAGCCGCCGCCTCAAGCGAGCGTTTGCAGGCCGCATCGCCGGCGGGCCCGGTGAATGAATTTGCGCAGCCGGCATTGATCAATAGGCCGCGCGCGGCGCCGCGGGTGGCTGAGAGCGCTTGCTTGCACCAATCGGTCGGCGCCGAGCCGACGGCGTTTGACGTGAACACGCCTGCCGCTCTTGTGCCTTTGATGCAGCGGATGAGCAGCAGGTCAGGCCGCTCGTGCTTGTAGAATCCTGCTCGGCCGATCGCCGCTTCCACTCCCGCAATGTCCGGCAGATCCGGAAAGCCGCTGGGCGCGAGCGGCGAAACCGGAAGCCCCTTCATTGCGTGCCGCCTGTCTCATCCGGTTGCGTGGGAGCTGGCGCCGGCGTTTGCACGGGCGGCGCGGCCGGACGTTGCGCGGGCGTTTGTGCCGGCGCTGTTTGGGTTTGCGCTGCCGCAGGCGGCGCCGGATTTGGCGTTTGACCGCCGGTCACGCCGCCTGGGCCCATCGGGAACGGGAAGGGCGGCGCGTTGGCGTCAGGCTCGGGCGTCGTTGGGCGCGCGGGCGGCGGGGCGGCGTCATCCGGCGCCACGACATCGCCGCCAGGTTCAACGCCGGCTTCCGGCTGGCGCAAGCGCTCGATGCGCGCATCGCGCTCAAGCCGTTCCTGCAACTGCATCACTTCCTGGTACCGGAGCCAATTGATGATCTGCGGGCGGATGGTCTCAAGGCTCTGCACGCCGACGGCGCGGCGATCCAGGAGCTGGAAAATGTGCCAATGGCTGTCGATCTCAATCGGGCCGATCAGGTTGCCGATGGTGGTGCTTTCGACCTCCTGACGCATGGTCGTGGTCAGGTCATTGAGCGGGCTGAACCCCAAATCGCCGCCGTCGCCGCTGGTGTTTTGCTCGAAAGCGATCACTTCAAATCGTTCGCCCTGATCCAGCCGTCTTTTGGCCTGATCCGCGGCTTCACGTGTTGGGAACACGATGTGACGGAGATGGACTTCCTCGCCTTGGCCCAATCGGCTCGCATTCTCACGGTAGAGCCGTTCGATCGCCTCAGGGTCGGTCGCGCGCGCGTCGATTTCTTCGTAGATCGAAGCGGCCAGCACGCGTTCGCGCGCGTTTTCGATCTGGCGGCGCACATCCGTGCGGCGGTCGATACCGCGCGCTTCCGCTTCCATCGCGAACAGCCGCATTTGAATGAGTTCTTCGAGCGCCAGATAGAAGGCGTCGGAATTGGCGTCCAAATCCTCGGTTTCGCGCAGCCAGCCGCGCGCGACGGCGTAGGTTCGCACGTCCTCGACGTAGATCGGCCGGCCGTTCACCGTCGCCGCGACAATCGGGTCCGTGCCGCCTTCGCCGTCACCGCCGGAGTCGCGGCCAAGGCCGCAGCCGGCAAGCGTCAGTACGGCGGCGAAAATGATCGCCGGAAGGAGGGCGCGCTTCAGCGTGGCCATGCGTTCTGCTTTCTAGCTCGGGGCGCGTGCAAGGCTTGCGCCCAGACACGCGTTTTTTGGGCCGCATTGACACGCCCAGGGGCCGCTCTTAAGTCTCGCGAGCGCACGTGTCGAGGGTGTTTTCGCACGCAAGCGCGCGTCGGTGAGGCATAAAAAAGCCAATTATTTCAAACCACTAGACGCTCTCTCCCGCGCCCCCTCCCAGTCGGCGCCTTAACCATTAGAACGCGCACATGCTGAACCTCGCAAAGCAGATTTTCGGCTCCGTTAACGAGCGCAAGGTGCGCCACCTGCGCCCGACCGTGCAGCGCATCAACGCGCTGGAGCCGACCTTCGAGGCTTTGTCCGATGAAGCGCTCCGAAACAAGACGAGTGAATACCGCCACCGGCTCGCCCGCGGCGGCAAGATTGACGAGGTGCTGCCGGAAGCTTTTGCGACCGTCCGTGAAGCCGCTAAGCGCGTCCTCGGCATGCGCCATTTCGATGTCCAGCTCATGGGCGGCATGATCCTGCACAACGGCAAGATCGCTGAAATGCGCACCGGCGAGGGCAAGACGCTCGTCGCCACGCTGCCGACCTATCTCAACGCGCTCGAGAGCCGGGGCGTCCACGTCATCACCGTCAACGATTACCTCGCCAAGCGCGACAGCGAATGGATGGGGCAGATCTATCGCTTCCTCGGGCTTTCGGTCGGCGTGATCGTTCACGGCCTTTATGACAACGAGCGCCGCCAAGCTTACGCGGCCGATGTCACCTACGGCACGAACAACGAGTTCGGCTTCGATTATCTGCGCGACAACATGAAATACTCGCTGGGCGAGATGGTTCAGCGCGGCCACCGCTTTGCGATCACCGACGAAGTCGACTCCATCCTCATTGACGAAGCGCGTACGCCGCTCATCATCTCCGGCCCGACCGAAGATCGTAGCGAGTTCTACAAGTCGATCGACACGATCATTCCGCTGCTGCGTCCCGAACACTTTGAGCACGATGAGAAGCAACGCTCTGTGGTGTTCACCGAAGTCGGCTCCGAGCGCATGGAAGAAATGCTCGTCGAGCGCGGCTTGCTGCAAGGCTCACTCTATGAGCCGTCGAACGTCACCATCGTGCACCACGCCAACCAGGCGCTCCGCGCGCACAAGCTTTTCCATCGCGACAAAGACTACATCGTCAAAGACGGCGAAGTCGTTCTGATTGACGAATTCACCGGCCGCATGATGGCGGGCCGGCGTTTGTCGGAAGGTTTGCACCAGGCGATCGAAGCCAAGGAAGGCACGCAGGTTCAGCCCGAGAACCAGACCCTCGCCTCGATCACGTTCCAGAACTATTTCCGCCTCTACGACAAACTCGGCGGCATGACTGGCACGGCGTCGACCGAAGCGCAGGAATTCGGCGACATCTACAAGCTCGACGTCGTCGAAGTGCCGACCAACCGCCCGGTCAAGCGCATCGATGACGACGACGAGGTCTATCGGACCGCGAACGAGAAATACAAGGCGGTGATCACCGATATCGAAGAGACGCACCGCAAACAGCAACCGGTACTCGTCGGCACGGTTTCGATCGAGAAGTCGGAATTTCTGTCCACGATGCTGAAACAGCGCGGCATTCCCCACCAGGTGTTGAACGCGCGCTATCACGAGCAAGAAGCGCAGATCGTGGCGCAAGCTGGCGTTCCGGGCGCGGTGACGATCGCCACCAACATGGCCGGCCGCGGCACCGACATTCAGCTCGGCGGCAACATCGATATGCGTTTGAAGGCGGCGCTGAAGGGCGATGAAACGCCCGATCAGATCGCGCAGCTGAAGCGTCAGATCACGGTCGATGTCGAGCAGAAGAAGCGCGTCGCGCTTGAAGCCGGCGGCCTCTACGTGCTCGGCACCGAGCGCCACGAAAGCCGCCGCATCGACAACCAGCTGCGCGGTCGTACCGGCCGTCAAGGCGATCCGGGCAAGTCGAAATTCTACATCTGCCTGGAAGACGATCTCTTGCGCATCTTCGCGGCCGAACGTTTGGACGCGATCATGCGCGGCCTCGGCATCCAGGAAGGCGAAGCTATCGTTCACCCGTGGATGAACAAGGCGCTCGAAACCTCGCAACGCCGCGTCGAGCAACGCAACTTCGAGATCCGCAAGAACCTCCTAAAGTACGACGACGTCATCAACGATCAGCGCAAAGCGATCTTCGAGCAGCGCATTGAGTTCATGCGGACCGCTGACGTTGCGCCGATCGTGAAGGACATGCGCCACGACGTGGTCGAGAAGCTCGTGTGGCGCCACATGCCGGAGAAGGCGTATCCGGAACAGTGGAACACCAAGGAGCTCATCGAAGAGGCGGAAGAAATCTTCGGCTTCCATTCGCCGGTCGACAAATGGGCCGCGGAAGAGGGCATCGCGCAGCAGGAAATCATCGAGCGGTTGACGCGCGAGGTTGATCAAGCCTACGCGCAGAAGGCCGCCATGCTTGGCCCCGAACGGTTGCGCGCTGTCGAGAAGCAGGTTTTGCTTTCGGTCGTCGATATGCGCTGGCGCGAGCACTTGTCTTTCCTCGACCACTTGCGTTCGGTCATCCACTTGCGCGGCTACGCGCAGCGCGATCCGCTGAACGAGTTCAAGACCGAAGCGTTCACGTTGTTCGAGCGCATGTTGCTCGATCTGCGCACCACCATCACGCGTATGCTGTTGCGTCTGCAAATCGGCCAAGCCGACGAAGCGGCGCTTGCGCCACGCGCGCCGACGCAGACCTACGAAATTCACCAGAACCCGGATACCGGCGAAAACGAGATGGCCGTGCGGGGCGATGCGCCGCCGCTCGCGCCGGATGGATTCGACCGGCACAATCCGTCGACCTGGGGCAAAGTCTCGCGCAACGCGCCGTGCCCGTGTGGGTCGGGCAAGAAGTTCAAGTATTGCCACGGCACCGCCGAGGCCGCGACCGCTTAAGCCGCGCGGCGAACGAGAAAGAACCAAGCGGCTGTCTTCACGGACAGCCGCTTTTTCTTGTTCAATGCGAGCCGGCAAGCTCCGTTAGCAATAGCCGCCAGTGGGTCAGTCCTTGATAGTACGAGGCCACTGGCACGCGCTCATTCAGGCCGTGCGCGAAATCGTCATTGTCGCTGATAAAGATTGCGCCGACGCCGTAAGTCGGAATGCCCGCGGCGCGGAAGAACAAGCCGTCGGTTGCGCCTGCTGACATATACGGGGAAATCACCGCGTTCGGATATGTTGCGTGCACCGCGCGGGCGGTTGCTTGCATCACATCGGCGCGAAGAGGCGAGGCATCGCTGGCGTTGGTCGTGCCGACTGGCGCGACCTCGACCTTACTTCCGGCAATCGAGCGCAATTCCGACAGCACGTCGGCGATCGGCACGCCCGGGAAGATGCGGCAGTTTACGGTCGCGGCCGCCGTTTGCGGCAGCGCGTTTTCCGCGTGACCGCCGGAGAGCATTGTCGCCACACATGTCGTACGCATCATCGAGGAAAGCGAGACATTGCGCGCAAGCGTCCGCGCCGCCACCCGATCGCCGGGACGTTCGGCAAATCGCCGAAGTGCTTGGCCCTCGGCGCCGCTGAATACAGTCGCGGCGTTGCGGAAGCTCTCGATGGTCGTGTCGTTCCACATCACCGGAAACTGGAACGCCCGCAGCCGCGCCAATGCATCGCCCAGGTCGTAAATCGCGTTGTCTTCGCGCGGCTGTGAAGAGTGGCCGCCCGGGTTGCGCGCGGTGAACGTGAAGCTGGCGTAGGTTTTTTCCGCGGTTTGCAGCACATATGCGATGCCGCGATTTTCGCTGTCGAGTTGGCCGCCGCCCGCGTCGGAGTTCAGCGCATATTCCGCGTTGCCGAGCAGGTCGCGATGCTGCGCCAGCAGCGCCTCGGTCGTCGCGCCGCTGGTTTCTTCGTCGCCCGAAAACCAGATGATGAGATCGCGCGTCGGCTCAAACCCGTCGGCGCGTAGTTGCAGGAATGTCGCCGTCAGGTGGGCGACGCCGCCCTTGTTGTCGATCGTACCGCGTCCGAAAAAGAAGCCGTTGTCTTCGATCAGCGCGAACGGATCGCGCTCCCAATCGGTGCGCAGCGCCGGCACGACGTCCATGTGCGCGAGCAGCAAAATCGGCCGCCCGCCCGTGCCGCTGCCGCGATAGCGCACGACCAGGCCCGCCGTGCCGTTCATCGGCAGGACGTGAACGTCCGCCGCCGGAAAGCCGCCGGCGCGGAAGAGGCCGGCCAGATACTCCGCCATCGCCGGCGTCTGCGCGCCTTCAACCGATGTGTCGAATGCGATGATGCGCTGATAGATTTCCCGCGCCTGGACGCGTTGCGCTTCGGTCGGGGCCTGCGCCGCCGCGATCCCCGAGAACCCGCACAAGAAAACAGCGCTCAACACCA
Source organism: Hyphomonadaceae bacterium (assembly GCA_016791365.1). Classification (GTDB taxonomy): domain Bacteria; phylum Pseudomonadota; class Alphaproteobacteria; order Caulobacterales; family Aquidulcibacteraceae; genus Vitreimonas. Next base: position 14,197 of record JAEUMT010000026.1, read on the forward strand.
GCGCGCGCAAACCAGCAGCCATGAAAATCCCCAATCGTTTCAGGTATGCTGAAGCCCGGTTAGCGCTTTGGCAAGGGATTGGGCGCAGGGCTAATCGCGATGTCCGTCGCGCACGCGCCCACCGCCGCCGCCGCGCCAAGTTTTGCGCGTTGGGAGCCTGTGGCCGCGGCCCTGTGCTTCGCGCAATTTTCTGAACCGTTTTTTGCTGCAATCGCACAAAGCCAGGGGCTGACCGAGCCGCCCGGCTATGCCCGCATTTTCTTTCTGCCGGTCTATGCGTTTCTCGCGTGGGTGATCTGGCGCGACCGTGCGCAGGCTCTCAGCGCGGCGCGCGCCGTGCCGCTCCTTATGGGCCTGATCGCGCTCGCCGCATTTTCCACGCTTTGGTCCATCGATAGCGGCGCCACATTGCGCCGGGCTGTGTGGCTCGCCTTGTCGATGGGCTTTGGTCTTTATCTCGCGTGGCGGAATGACTGGAAGTCGCTGCTCAACGTTCTTGCTGGCGGCTTCGTCATTCTCATCGCGGGTTCGCTGGCGCTCGGTGCATTGGCGCCAAGCATCGGGCGGATGATCTTCGAGCACCCCGGCGCCTGGTCCGGACTTTGGACCCATAAGAACACGCTCGGCGGCATCATGGCGCTTGGCGTCGCCATCAACGTCGCCGCCGCGATCGTCACCCCTGATCGACGCAGACTTTGGATTGCGTGCGCCATCGCCGCGTTTGCACTTGTTCTGCTTTCAACATCGAAGACAGCGCTGATCGCCTCGATGCTTGGCGTGGGCATGATCGGCCTTTGCATGATCATCCGCCGTGGCCCGATCCACATGATCATGGGAACGGCCGGCGTTGGTGTTTTTGTCGTGACCGTCGTGGGTATTGTGCTGCTTGCGCCTGACCTGCTTGTCAGCGCGATAGGTCGAGACCTCACGCTGACCGGACGGACCGATATCTGGGAAGCCTCCGCGCGTTTCGTTGAAGCTAAGCCGTGGCTTGGCTACGGCTATTACGCGTTTTGGATTCCAGAAAACGGGCCGGCATTCTGGGTGCGGCAGGCGGTTGCCTGGCAAGTTGCTTCGGCGCACTCAAGCTGGCTTGAACTGGCGCTTGGCCTTGGCCGCGTCGGCGTCGCGCTGTTTGCGCTGCAATTGTTCGCCACACTCGCGCGCGGCATTGGCGCGGTGAAGCAAGCCCATGCCGGTCTTTGGGCGCCTGCTTTCCTTGCTACGTTTGCCCTTTATACGTTGAGCGAAAGCCATGCGCTGCAAGCCAACAACATTTTCTGGATCATCTATGTGGCGGTCGCCGCGCGTCTCGCGCTCGACGCAAGGCAGCAACGCACATGACGGCAATTCTCATCCTTGGCGTTGATCCGGGGCTCAACAATTGCGGTTGGGGGCTGGTGTTGAGTGAAGGCTCACGCCTAAGCCACGTCGCGCACGGCGTGATCAAGCCGCCGTCGCACCAGCAACTTGCGTCACGCTTGCACGATGTTTTCCAGGGGCTCTCCGAGATCATCGACAAGTATCAGCCACAAGAGGCGGCGGTCGAAGAGACCTTCGTAAATTCCAACGCGCGCGCGGCGCTGATACTCGGCCAGGCGCGTGGCGTGGCGCTCGCGGCCGCGGCGCGGAGCGGGCTACAAGTGGCGGAGTATGCGCCGACCACGATCAAGAAGGCGGTCGTTGGCTCAGGCGCCGCCGACAAAACCCAGATTTCCTTCATGGTCCGGCGTCTGTTGCCCACCGCCGGCGAGGTGACCGCCGATGCCGCCGATGCGTTGGGCGTTGCCCTTTGTCACGCGGCCCATGGCGGCTTCAAACGGCGCGCTGGCGCCTAGGGAACCTGGTCCGGGGGAGGCGCGTTACTGGCCGTCAGGACCCGGTGCAACCGGATCCGGACGAGGCGGGCGGCCTGGATGGACGACAACACGAGCGTGACACCGGACTTGCAGAATCTGCTGACGTCGCTCCGCGTCAGCGAGGCGCGATTGCGCGGCGTGCTCGACAGCATCTCCGACGGCTTCTACGCGATCAACAGATCCTGGACGATCACCGAGTTCAATCCTGCGGCCGAGAAATACTTTCGCATCGCGCGCGAAGATGCTGTCGGCAGGAATTATTGGGAGCTCGCCGCGGGCGTCAGCGAGCAATTCAAAGAACTGCTCCGCGCCGCGATGGACGGCGCACCGATGGCGGTGCTGGAAACCGATTCACTGTACCGGCCCAATCGTTTTGTCGAACTCCGCGTTGCGCCCACCGAAGAGGGGCTCTGCGTTGCGCTCACAGACATTACCGACCGTCGCCAAACACGTTCGAAGCTCGAGGATGCTGTCGCCGAACGCACCGCCGCACTGCAGGCTAGCGAAGCGCGCCTGCGTAGCATCATTGAAACCAGCCACCTCTTTCAGGGCTACATGACGCCGGATGGCACTTTGCTTGATTGCAATTTCGCGTCGCTTGAGGGCATCGGCGCGCGCAAGGAAGACGTTGTCGGTCAAAAATACTGGGAGACGCCATGGTTCAGCGCGACAGCCGGCATGGCGGAGTTTATTCAGCAGGCCGTCTCACGCGTCGCGACCGGTGAAATTGTCGCCCACCCGAATATGCGCCTTGAATTGCCGACAGGCGCGCGTGTGTTCGAATTCACGATGCGTCCGATGCGCGACACAAGTGGCGCAGTCATCTCTATCGTCCACGAGGCCAACGAAATCACCGCGCGCGTCAAAGCCGAGGAGGATCTGCGCCAGGCGCAAAAGCTCGAGGCGGTTGGGCAGCTGACCGGCGGCATCGCGCACGATTTCAATAATCTGCTGATGGTGATCTCTGGCGGTCTCAACATGCTGGCGCGCGCGCCTGATGACGAAAAGCGCGCAATGCTGACCGGCCGCATGCGCGAGGCCGTTGAACGCGGCGCCAATCTTACCAAGCAATTGCTGGCGTTTTCGCGTCGCCACGAACTCAATCCGGAATCGATCAGACTGCCGGCGTATTTCGCTGGCATGAGCGATCTGCTGAGCCGAAGCCTCGGCGTCGATGTGCGCGTCGTTATAGACGTGCCCGACGTCGTCGCGCCGGCTCTCGCCGATCCAAACGCGCTTCAGCTGGCGATATTAAATCTGGCCGTAAACGCCCGCGACGCCATGAAGGGCAGCGGTGTCGTTACCATCGCCGCACGCAATGGCGCGCCCGCCGATGGCGCCGCACAATGTGTCAGCATTACGGTTTCCGACACCGGCGAAGGAATGACGCCGGAAGTACGCGAACGCATTTTTGAACCGTTTTTCACCACCAAGGAAACCGGCAAAGGCTCGGGTCTTGGTCTCGCTCAGGTCCATGGCTTCGCCGAACAATCCGGCGGGCACATTGAAGTGCAAAGTCAGCTAGGCGTCGGCACGCAATTTACGCTGGTGCTGCCGCGCGGCGAAGCGGTCGCTGATCCGGCGCCCGTGTCCGCGGTTTCCAGGCACGCCGAACCTCTCGGTGAATTTGGCGAAGCGCTTCTGGTTGAGGACGATGACAATGTCGCCGCGCTTACCGGTGAAATGCTCGGCCATCTCGGCTGGCGCGTCACGCGGGTCGCCAGCGCCGAAGCCGCGCTGGGCGCCATCACCAACGGTCTGGACGTTGGTCTGGTTTTTTCCGATGTGATGATGCCCGGCGGCAAGAACGGCATCGAACTCGCGCACGCGCTGCGTGAGCGTCAGCTCAATCTGCCTATCGTGCTGGCGAGTGGCTACACCGAGGCCGTATCGCGCGAAGCGGAGCGCGCCGGCCTGCTGCTGCTCTCAAAGCCGTTCAGTCTCGACACTCTGGCCACCGCGATTGAGACGGCGCGTCAGACGCGCTGACTGCTACCAGATCGTGACGCGATCGGCGGGCGCCAGATAAAGCGCGTCGCCCGGCTGAACGTTGAACGCCTCGTACCATGCGTCCATGTTGCGCGCGGGGCCGTTGACGCGGTAGCGCGCAGGCGAGTGCGGATCGGTCATGACCTGATTGCGCAACGATTGATCGCGGCGCAGTTCGCGGCGGCATTGCGCGCGCGACATATAAAAGCGCTGAACTCCCGTCGTGCCGTCGAGGACGGGCGCGTCCTGACCGTTCAGCGAAAGCATGTACGCGTGGAGGGCGACCTGCATGCCGCCGCAATCACCGATGTTTTCGCCAAGCGTCAGGCGGCCGTTCACGTTGAGGCCTTCAAGCGGTTGGAATGCGTTGTACTGATCGACGAGGCGTCCCGTCAGCGCCTGGAAACGCGCGACGTCTTCCGGATGCCACCAATCGCGCAACACGCCGCGCGCATCAGATTTGGCGCCCTGGTCATCGAAGCCGTGACCCATTTCGTGACCGATGACGCCGCCCACGCCGCCATAATTGCACGCAGGGTCGGCATTTGGATCGAACAGAGGCGGCTGTAGATAGCCGGCAGGGAAGACGATCTCATTGAATGGCGGATTGTAGTACGCGTTCACGGCGTGCGGCACCATGAACCATTCTTCGCGATCACTCGGCTTACCAAGTCGATCCAGCTCATGCGCCCACGTCCATTGCGCGAAGCGCACCGAATTGCCGAACGCGTCGCCAGCCCGAATTTCGAGCTGCGAGTAATCCTTCCACTGATCCGGGTAGCCGATTTTCGGCCGGAACGTCGCAAGCTTCTCAAGCGCCGCGACTTTCGTTTCTTCGCTCATCCATGCGCTTGAACGAATACGCTCGCCATAAGCGCGGCGCATGTTTTCGACCAGCGCAAGCGTCTGCGCCTTGGCCTCCGCGGAGAAATGGCGCTCCACGTAAATCTGGCCAACAGCTTCGCCGAGCACGTTGTTCACTGACGAGATCGCCCGTTTCCAGCGCTCGCGCTGTTGCGGCTGGCCGTTGAGGGTGCGGCCAAAGAAATCGAAGCTGGCATCGTCAATGGCGCGCGGCAGCAAGTTCGCGTTGCCGCTGATGTAGTGCCACGTGATGTAGTCGCGCCATGTTGCAACGGGTGTCGCCAGGCACAGTTGCGCCAACGGGCCGATCGCGCTCAGCTCGCCGACAACGATCTCTTCAACGCCGCCGAGCCCGGCTGCCTCGAACCCGGCGTCCCAGGGAAAATGCGGCGCCAACGCCCGCACTTGCGCGCGTGTGCGCAGATTATAGGTCCGCTCCCGTTCACGGCGATCGGCGATGGGCCAATGCAGTTCGGCAATCCGGGTCTCGAACGCCAAGATCCGCGCCGCTTTTGCCTCGCCGTCGCTTTGACCCGCAAGCGCAAGAATGCGCGCGATGGTTGCCGCGTATTGTCTTCGCTGTTCGGGGAACACGCCATCGGTGCGCCGATAGTATTCCCGCTCAGGCAGGCCCAGACCGCCATGCGTGATTGCTGTCAGATAACGATCCGGGTTGCCCTCATCGAGAGTGATGTAAACATTGATCGGAAGTGAAATGCCGACGTCCGGACGCGACGCGAGGCGGATGACTTGCTCGTGTGTGCGCAATGCGGCGATTTCGGCAAGCACTGGCTGAATCGGTTCGAGTCCGCGCGCATCGATCGCGTCCTGGTTCAGATAGGCGTTGTAATAGTCGGCGATCTTTTGGGTGTTGGAGCCCGGCGCTCCTCCCGCGAGCGCCGCTTCCTCTATGATCACGCGCACGTCGCGTTCTGCTTTTTCCTGCAGGATGGCGTTGGTGCCCCACGTCGTGCGGTCATCCGGAATGGTGTTGGTCGCGAACCACGCGCCGTTCATGTGCTGGAAGAAGTCATCGCCTGGTTTCACGCTCATGTCGCGTGAAGCCAGGTCGATTCCGAAGGCGCCGATCGCCGCGCGTCCGCTCGTTGGCGCCGGTGTTGCGCCTCCGCCGTTGCCGGCGCCGGTTGCGCAACCGGCAAGCAGGGCGATCGAAGAGGCGGTAACCGCGCGGCGCGTGAACATTTGTCATTCCCCAAGAAGGCTGGACGCCTTGTGCCGCAACCTGAGCGTCCGCGCCAAGCTGCCCCGCTTGAGTTTGAGACGAGGCGACGTTGCGGCGCGGCGGAAAAACGCAGGATTCCGATCCTGTTTTGTTTCGCCGCCACCCGAATCCCCTCACCACAGAGCCCAAGAGGTCAGAATGATCGGGTCTTTGAGTGGCGTAGTCGCGGCTATTGGCGAGGATACCGCGCTAATCGACGTCGGTGGCGTTGGTTATGTTGTGCTCGCCGGCGGGCGAACCTTGGCGCGGCTGCAGGTGGGCGCTCCGGCGCGGGTTTATATCGAAACGCACGTCCGTGAGGACGCCATCAAGCTCTTCGGCTTTGCATCGGAAGAAGAGCGCGCCTGGTTCGCACATCTTCAAACCATTCCCGGCGTCGGCGCCAAGGTCGCGCTGGGGATTTTGGACGCGATGCCGCCTGAAGCTTTGGCGGACGCTATCGCTATTCAGGACAAGGCCGCGTTCGCGCGCGCCAATGGCGTCGGCCCCAAGCTTGCTGCGCGTCTTGCGACTGAACTTACAGGCAAGGGTGGTCCCAAAGGGTTCATCGGCCTTGGCGCGTCCGCGCCGCGCCCTGGCGCAGCGGCAACGGTATCCGCGAGCGGTGCGCGCGCGGAAGCTGTTTCAGCGCTGGTCAATCTTGGCATCGACCAATCGAGCGCCGCCCGCGCCGTTGCATCGGCCGCAAAGCAATTTGAAGCCGACGCACCCGCGCCGGAACTCATCCGCGCCGCGCTCAAGGAAGTCAGCCGCTAGACACGCCTCACTCCGCAACCGCCGCGCTGGTTGCGCCAAAGCCGAACATCGGCCGCATCTCGCAAACGCCTTCCCATTCGGGCCAATGCTCATGATGCAGTTCCATGAAGCTCCGCGCCGCTGCGAGGGCTTCCTCGCGCGTTGCGAACTCAAAGATGGCGAAGCCGCCGAGCACTTCCTTGGTCTCGGCGAAGGGCCCGTCGGTCAGCTTGAGCTTGCCGCGGCGCGATTCAATCCGCGCGCCGCCCAGGGCTGTCGGCATCAGACCGCCGCGCGCGAGCATGCGGCCCGCCGCGGTTTCTTGCGTCGTCAGATCTTCGATCGCATCGATCATGCGCTGCGGCGGGATCAGCCCGTTTTCGGCGCCGGAGGTGAGAAACATGTAGCGCATGGTTTGGTCCTTCCCGGTTTGTCGCCATAAGCGGCGCTGATCGAAGGACGAAGGCCTGTCCTGGAAGCCGACGTTTCGATTTGAAATTTATCCACAGATGCTGCGGGCGGGATGGCCGGAACAATCGGGAAACCCGAATCGAGCTAGGAGAGTGCATGTCCGAAGCAGAACGCCTCGTCACGTCCGACCGCATGCCCGGAGAAGGGGCCGACCGCGCGCTCCGTCCGCAGGGCTTTGACGAATTCGTCGGCCAGCCAGCGGCGAAAGCCAATCTCAAAGTGTTCGTCGAAGCCGCCCGCTCACGCGGCGAAGCGATGGACCATGTGCTGCTGTTTGGCCCGCCCGGTCTCGGCAAGACCACGCTTTCGCAGATCGTCGCGCGCGAACTGGGCGTTGGCTTTCGCTCAACCAGCGGGCCGGTGATTGCGCGCGCCGGTGATCTCGCCGCCTTGCTCACCAATCTCGAACCGCGCGACGTATTGTTCATCGACGAAATCCATCGCCTCGCGCCGGCGGTCGAGGAAATCCTCTATCCCGCCATGGAGGATTATCACCTCGACATCATCATCGGCGAAGGCCCGAGCGCGCGCAGCGTACGCATCGATCTTGCACCGTTCACGCTTGTCGGCGCCACGACGCGCGCGGGCATGCTGAGCACGCCGCTACGCGATCGCTTCGGCATTCCGGTGCGGTTGGAATTTTACGGTCCCGATGAACTGCTCGGCATCGTCACGCGTGGCGCGGCCAAGCTTGGCGTGCCTATAACGACCGAAGGCGCGATGGAGATCGCAAAGCGCGCCCGCGGCACGCCGCGTGTCGCTGTCCGCCTGCTGCGCCGTGTGCGCGATTTTGCGGGCGAGGAGACGATTGATGTGAAGGTCGCGGATCGCGCGCTACGACGGCTGGACGTTGATAGCGATGGTTTAGATCTTCTTGATCGCCGCTATCTTCATGCGCTGGTCGAGACCTATTCCGGCGGTCCTGTCGGCGTTGAGACGCTGGCCGCAGCGCTCGCCGAAGCGCGCGATGCTTTGGAAGACGTCATCGAGCCATATCTGATGCAACAAGGCTTCGTCATGCGCACGCCGCGCGGACGCGTCGCCGCGCCCAAGGCCTACGAACGCCTCGGCAAAAAGCCGCCCAGCGCGCCGCCGAGCAGCGGAAGTTTATTCAGCGAAAAATAGTCCAAGCGTGTCGGGCTTCATGACGAGTGGCAGGGCTTCCTAGCGATGTCTGTGGCCCTGATGCTTGCCGCGCATCCGGCGTACGGCCTTCGCGGCGTTTAGCGTGTCTGACGAGGCGTCGGTGAGGAAGGTTAGCGCCACCGCTGACACGGCGATAATCGTTGCAAGCTCAAGCATCGCGACGCCTCCGGCTCCTGCCTTGCGAATGGAACGACCGCGCGGCGGCGCAGGTTCCGGAGCCTTGGTGCGTAGCGTCAGGCGCTGAGTTCATCCCGGGCGACCTGAATCTGGCCGCGACGCCGTGGCGCTACGATCTTCACCGCGCGAGAAATCATGTCCGACGCAAAAGTCAGCGCGACAGCGGAAACGACAATGGCGGCTGCAAGTTCGAGCATATCATCCCTCTCGGTCGCCTTGGGAACACGCGAGCGCCGCTTAGGTTCCCGGCGAGGTAGCGCGTCCGCGCGCCCATGTCTCCCTCCGCAAGTGCAGCCTCAGTCTGCATCCTTGAGACCATACTCGCGCAGGCCGCAACATCCGCGATATTGAGCTCAACTGCCTTGGCGTCAGCGTTGTGCTTGTGCGCCCACGCAAGCATAACGCGGTATGTCTTCGCTGCGCACCGTCGTCGAAACGCTTGTCCCGGAAGGTGATGGTTTTATCATCGAAGCGCCTGGCGTTTGGGCGCAGGGGCGCACGCTTTACGGCGGCATCACCGCGGCATTGGCGCATGAAGCCATCCGTCGTTCGCACGAAGGGCTTGGTCCGCTTCGCTCGGCGCAATTCGCGTTTATTGGTCCCGCCGCGGGGAAGCTCCGGTTTACTTCCAGCTTGCTGCGGCGTGGCAAATCCTCAGCGCTGATCGCCTCGGATTGCTTCAACGAAGAGGGCCCCGCCGCGCGTGCGCTTTTCGTGTTCGGAAATGGGCGCGACAGCAAGGTCACGCACGATTTCCTTGCGATGCCGGGCGTGCCCGCTGCCGCGATGTGCAACCCGTTCCGCAAGGAGGGCGGCGCCGCGCCGCGTGGTTTCTGGAATAATTTCGAGACACGCCTCGCGTCTGGCGGGCGTCTGTTCGACAAAGAGGCAACGCGCCCCGAGTTTGCGGTGTGGACACGCTTTCTCGATACCGGCGGCGCTGACGCAACCACGGCGCTGCTCGCAATCGCCGACTGCTTGCCGCCCGCCGCTATGGTGCTGTTTCCGCAACCCGCGCCGATCAGCACGATGACTTGGACCGTTGATGTCGCGCGCGTGCCGCGGAGCCTCGATGGCTGGCATTTGCTTTGGGCTTCAAGTGAGCAGGCCGCTGACGGCTATTCGCTGCAAAACATGGCGATGTGGAATGAAGCCGGCGAACTTCTGGCTGTCGGCCGTCAGGCAATCGCGATTTTCGCCTAGGTCACCAGGGCAGTTCTTCGCCAGTGCCGACATGCGTGAAGCGTCCACTGCGCTCCATCGTCAAGGCATCGATCTGCGCCAAAATTCCGCGCACTGCTTCTTCCGCCGGAATGCCGTTCTTGCCCGTCATCTCCGTCGCCACCATGCCGGGATGAAAGAGGCCAACGGCGATGCCTCGTCCTTTGAGGTCGTGCGCCAGCGACACGCCAGCGGCGTTCACCGCCGCCTTCGACATGCGATAGCCGTAATATCCGCCCGAACCGTTGTCGGCCATCGAGCCCATGCGGCTGGTGACAATCACAACCTTGCTGCCATCGTGCAGCAGCGGCAGCAGGGCGGTGGTCACGCGCAGCGGTCCCAGCGCATTGATCGCAAACTGCTGCTCGATGCCTTTGAAGCTCATGCGATCGAGGTCGCCTGGCTGGAGCACGCCCGCATTGTTGATCAGGACATCGATCTCGACGCCTGCGAGGCGCTTGCCCAATTGCTCCACTGAGCCCGCGTCGCTGACATCGATGCCAGGTTCAATGCGCACATCCAGCGCATCAAGCTCCGTCGAACCCTTGCGGCAAACGCCGATCACGTTCGCGCCGCGCGCTTTGAGCTGCTTGCAAAGCTCAAGGCCAATGCCGCGATTGGCGCCGGTGACGAGTGTGAATCCCATGTCTGCCGCTCCTTAAGCGACATCATAGACCCCATTGCGGCGCCGTCGCACAACAAAAACGGCCCCGGCGCGTAAGCCGGGGCGTGGTTGCGTTGTCACGGAGTTCCACGTTAGCCGAGTTTGCCGCTCTCGATGTACGATTTCATGCTCGAAAGAATGCGCGGCCAGCCATTCGAAATACCGGGCAGCACTTTGCTGTCCGGCGGGAAGCCTTCGTGGATCACCGTGAATTTCGTGCCGAGTTCGTGCTCTTCAAGCTCATAAGTTACACGCGACGGCTTCTCATCGATGTCTTCGGGTTTGAGATCGAACGTCATGACCAACCGGTTTGGCGGATCGATCTCCAGCACTTCGCCATCGTGGCTGAGCTTTGTCTGATCGTCCGGATACATGAATTCGACGCGCGAACCGACTTTCCAATCAGATTTCACGAAGCGCTTCCAAAACGTCTTCGTGTGTTCGCCGGTTGTGATCGCGGTCCACACCTTCTGCTTCGGTGCGCCGATATAGATGACATAGACGAATTCCGGCTTGTTCACTTTTCCCACCCTTCGACATTCTGATCCGGCGCCTTATCGGCGACGATGTTGAGATTGATGCCGTGCTCCAGCCACGCCTTCGCGGCGGCAAGCACGAGATTCCAACCTTGAGTGAGGTCGAGCGCTTCGGCGATCACGTCGTCGCCGCGCAGGCCTGAGTTCACAACGCTGACGATCGTGCCTTTGGCGTGCGGTTTGAACGTCATCTCGACCAGGTTAGATTTCGGGAATGACCATTCAAACCGGATGCTTTGGTTCGGCTGGATCGCTTTCACATCGATGTTGTCGCCAACGCCGTACATTTCCCATTCCCAGCGCACGCGCTTACCAGCTTCGAGCTTGCCGCCGGACCTTGAGAACCAAAAGTGCGTGGTGACGGCCGGATCGGCGAACGCGTTGAACACTTCGCCCACCGGCTTGCGGATCAGCATTTCCGCTCTAACGATGGGTGCGCTCATTTCGGCGGCGCCATCTTTACAACCAGCGGCTCGCCGGTTTCGAGCAAGCTCTTGAGTGACGACAGAATAATCGCCCAGCCTTGCGCTCCGGCTTGGATGTACTTGCGCGCAATCGCGTAATCGCTGTGTTGCGTCATCGTGAGCTTCACTGCTTCGCCAGCTTGCTCGATGTCATACGTGATGATCGCGGGGCCGGTTTTGTCAGCCTCGTCGACCCAATCGACTGTCCAGGTGACTTGCAGCTTCTTCGGCGGATCGCTGATCAGGACCTCGCCCCATACGTCGAGTGCGCCGTCCGGCATCACCATTTTCCACGCCGAGCCTTGCTTCCAATCGCTCTCAACCGTGCGGCCGAAGAAGAACTTCGTCGTGAACTCGCTCGACGTCAGCGCCTCCCACACCTTCGGCGCCGTGCTCCGGATATAGAACACGTACACAAGATCGGGCGGCACGATCCGCTCATCGCCATTATTGCTCATTGTCGTTCTCCAACGCCTTTTTCAGATCGAACAACGCTTCGAGACGTGTTCGCTCGTATTTGGAGATCCAGCGATCGCCGATCTCATGGATGGGCGCCGGGTTGAGGTAGTGCAGCTTCTCGCGCCCGCGCTTCACGCTCGCGATCAGATTGGCGCTTTCCAAAATCGCCAGGTGCTTGGTGACGGCCTGACGGGTCATGCCCCGGCCTTCACACAACTCACCGAGCGTCTGCCCGTTGCGCGCGAAAAGCGTGTCGAGCAGGGCCCGGCGGCTTTTGTCGGCAAGGGCGCGGAAAACGCCGTCGACTGCCTCGTCTTCGGTGTCCACGTCGCCTTATAGGCAACCGAAAGGTTGCATGTCAACGCCTGCCGGCCGGAGAAACGGCTAAGCTATGCCGCATTGGATGGGCAAAATGACCTCCGTTCGGGCCACACTGGCGGCCGTGGGGTTGGGTTTGAGGTTAGGCAGGATCAGTCCGAGGACGCGAAAGCGATGACGCGCAAGCATGTCGTCGTGATCGGCGCTGGCTTTTCGGGCGTGGCCGCCGCGGCCGCCATCGTCCGTTCCAAGCGCGCACGCGTCACCCTGATTGGCCGCGACGGCTTTGGCCCGGGCTTGGCCTACGGGACCAAGGATCCTTCACACCTGCTCAATGTGCGTGCGTCCAACATGAGCGCGCGCGCCGATAAGGTCGACGATTTCGCGCTGTGGCTTCACAGCAAGACCGGCGCGCCGCCCACGACGTTCGCAACGCGTGGCCGCTACGGAAAATACACGCAGTCCGCACTCAAACAGGCGCAGCGCGCGGCGATGTTCAGCGGCGGATTAAAGCTCTTGCGCGGTGAAGTGGTATCGTGCCGCGCCGGTTCGGGCTGGTGGAATATCGAACTCGCGTCCGGCAGGAGCATTGAGGCAAACGGTGTCGTGCTCGCGCTCGGCAACCAACCGGTCTCGACACCCTCCGTCTTCACGGATGCCGGCGCGAAAGTGCTTGATCCGTGGGACGCAAAGGAGCTGCAACGCATCCCAAAGGGTGATGTGCTTCTGCTCGGCGCCGGTCTCACCATGGTTGATGTCGCGCTGTCGCTGGCGGCGCGCTCTCGCACCAGGACGATTTATGCGCTGTCGCGTCGTGGTCTCACGCCGCGCATACATCTGGACCCGCCGATGCCGGCGCCGTCGACGCCGCTGCAACTGCCGCAGTCGCTTAGCCAAAAACTGCATGAATTCCGCAGGGAAGTGCACACAATGGCCGAGCGCGGCGAGCCGTGGCAGCTCGCTGTCGACCGGCTGCGCAGCGTCACGCCGGCTTTGTGGCGCGGACTTTCTCCCGATGAACAAAGCCGGTTTCTCCGACATCTGCGCGTCTGGTGGGAGGTCCATCGCCACCGCGCCGCGCCTGAGATTTTCGAAAGGGCCGAGAACTTGCAGCGTCAGGGAAAGCTTCGTGTGCTTGCCGGCGAGGTGGTTTCGGTCTCGCCCGATGCCCGCCGCCGCTCGATTGAAATCTACCACCGTCAACGCGGCAGCATGGTGCGCCATCGCATCGAGGTCTCCGGCGTTGTGAACTGCACCGGCTCTAACATGGACATCACCCGCTCGGACGATCCGTTGATCAGGCAATTGCTCTCCGAAGGGCTCGCGCGCGCCCATTCAACCAACATGGGCTTCGACCTTGACGAGCAATCGCGCTTGCTTGACGCGCGCGGCCAGGGGCAGGGCAGCATATACGCAATCGGCCCCATCACGGTCGGCGCATTCTGGGAGTCCACCGCCGTCCCCGAAATCCGTGCGCGCGCGGCGGCGATCGCGGCGCTGTTCTAACGTGGCCGTGCTTCGTGTATGGCAAGCGCCATGAGTGAAGACGCACCCAATTCAGGCCGCTTCGATGGCCGCATCCACTACCTGCCGGTGCGCATTTATTACGAAGACACCGACTTCAGCGGCATCGTCTATCACGCGAACTATCTGCGGTACTTCGAGCGTGGCCGGAGCGATTTTCTTCGCGGCGCCGGCATTCACCATAACGAGCTCGCCGCCGCCGCTGATCCAACTGCTTTCGCCGTCAGCAAGATGGAATTGGAGTTCTTGAAGCCGGCGCGGATCGACGACGCGCTGGTGGTGAAAACCGCGTTCGAAACGATGCGCGGGCCGCGCATTTTTGTTTCGCAAGCGCTCGAAAAAGCGGGCGAAATCCTGGTGACCGCGAAGGTCCAGGTCTGTTGCATAAGCCTCACGGGCCGCGCCAAGAAACCGCCGCTCATGCTTTTAGAACGGCTTAAACCATTTCTAGAGCCCTCCGCGTCCAGCTTTTGACAAACTCATACGGCTCTACACCGTGTGGGGAACGCGGTTGAGAAGGCCGCGAAAGTGGGAGCGAGCATGGAAGCCGGCAACGAGCAGATCACCGTTTTGAGCCTGTTCCTTCAGGCCGACCCGGTCGTGAAGGGCGTGATGCTCATCTTGGCCGTTGCATCGCTGTGGTCGTGGGCAATCGCGGTGGAGAAGTGGCTCCAGTTCGGCGAGCTCGAACAGAACGCGCGCAAGTTTGAGCGTGAATTCTGGTCAGGCCGTTCCCTCGATGAAATGGAAGATCGCGGTGAGCGCGCGCGCGATGCGCTGGCGCGAGTGTATGCCGCCGCCGCGCGCGAGTGGCGCGAAGCGCGCCGCACCGGCACAAGCGGCGAGAACGCGCAAATGATGCTCGATCGCGTCGATCGCTTGATGCAGGCGCAGGTCGCCCGTGAAATGGGCCGCGCGTCGCGCAACATGGGCGTGCTTGCAACGGTTGGCGCTTCGGCGCCGTTCATCGGACTTTTCGGCACCGTGTGGGGGATCATGAACGCCTTCACCAACATCGCCGCCCAGCAGCAGACAAATCTGGCCGTCGTCGCGCCCGGCATCGCCGAAGCACTGTTCGCGACCGCGCTTGGCCTGGTCGCCGCTATTCCGGCGGTCATTTTCTACAACAAGTTCACCGGCGACCTCGATCGCTTTGGCGATCGCCTCGATACGTTCAGCGATGAAGTCGCGGCGCGCCTGTCGCGCCGTCTCAGCGAGCGCGGCTGATGGCCGGAGGGCTTGCCGCTTCAGGACGGCGCGGTCGCGGACGCAGATCATCGCGGCGCGGACGCCTCAGCGAAATCAACGTGACGCCGTTCGTCGACGTCATGCTCGTGCTGCTCATCGTCTTCATGGTGACCGCGCCGCTGCTCACGGTTGGCGTGCCCGTTGAATTGCCGCGCACCGACGCGCCGCAACTCGATAGCGAGACCGATCCGCTGTCGATCACCATTCGCGCGGACGGCGCCATCTATGTGCAAGAAACCTTGGTGACCAAGGAAGAGCTGGTCGCGCAAATGCGCGCTATTTCGCGGGAGGGATATGACCGGCGCGTTTTCATTCGCGCTGACGCCACCGCCGATTACGGCATGGTCGCCGACGTCATGGCGCGGCTGTCATCCTCCGGCTTCCGCAATCTCGGCCTGGTCACGGATACACGCGACGGCCCGCGCCGGCCCGATACCCGCCGCGAGGAATAGATGCGCGCCGGTTGGGTCGTTTCACTGATCGGGCACGTGGGTTTCGTCATCATGACGATGCTCGCCTGGGAAACGCGCTCAACCATCACCGCCGCTACAGGCTCGATCGTGCCGATTGAGATCGTTGATGTGGCGGCTGAATCCAACGTCCGCGCGCTCGCTGAGGACGTGCCCGATGAAGAAGTCGCCGCGGCTGAGGAAACGCCGTCCGAGGCTGAGCCAGAGCCTGCGCCATCGCCGACGCCGCAACCCCAGCGTCCGCGCCAGAACAGCGATGAGTTCGATCTCTCCGCCGTCGCCGGCCTGCTGGACAAACAACGCGAACCCGGCCGTGAACGCCAGGAAGGCCAGCGCGCCGATCGCACGCAGCGCGGCGCGGGTCTCGGCACCGCCGAAGTCGCCGCCATGGAGGATCGCGTCCGTTCGCTGGTGCAACGTCACCTGATGCGCTGCTGGCGCATGCCGATCGACCAGGCCGATCCGGAACGCCTTGTTGTCACGCTGGAATTTGAACTCGACCGCAACGGCAACCTGCGCGGGCCGCCGCGCGTTACCAGCCCGCGCAACTATACATTCGACGCCCCGATGCGCGTTGCGGTGGAAAGCGCGCAGCGGGCGGTCACCACATGCGATCCATTTCCATTCCCAACCGATCCTGTCGTCGGAGAACACTACGAGACATGGGACCGGCTCGAATTTACATTCCGTCCACGCAGTTGAGCATTTGAAGGCTACACGCCCATGCGCCTGATGAAATCGTTTCTCGTTTCGCTGTTGGCGATCGCCGCCATTGCGATCACCGCGCCGCCAAGCTTCGCGCAATCTGATCGCGTGCATGTCGACATCGAGCAGGGTCACCTGGACCCGATGCCGGTCGCGGTGATCGACTTCCTTGGCGCCAGCGCGCCGGCGCAACAGGTAGGCCGCGACATTTCCGGCGTCATCCGCGCCGACCTCGAACGTTCAGGGCTTTTCCGCACCATTGGCACGGATGCGTTCATTGAGCGCATTCAGGGTCTCGAAGTGCCGCCGCGCTTCGCGGATTGGAAAATTATCGATGCCCAGGCGCTCGCCGTGGGCGAAGTGCAGGCGCTGCCCGATGGCCGCATCCGCGTCGTCTTCCGCTTGTGGGACGTGTTCGGCGAAAGCCAGCTCACCGCGTTTCAAATCGATCGCACGCCCGATGGCTGGCGCCGCATTGCGCACCGCATCGCTGACCAAATCTACGAACAACTCACGGGTGAGCGCGGCTACTTCGACACGCAGATTTTGTTTGTATCCGAAAGCGGCCCGCGCACGGCGCGCGTGAAACGTCTGATGATCATGGATCAGGACGGCGCCAATCCAAGCTTCCTCACCGGCCCGAACGCGATGGTGCTGACGCCGCGCTTTGCGCCGAATACGCGCGTGCTCACCTATATGAGCTTCGAAACCGGCGCGCCGCGGGTGTTTCTCTACAATCTGAACACCAACCGCCGCGAAGTGCTGGGCGACTTTCCCGGGATGACATTCGCGCCGCGCTTCCGCCCGGACGGCAACGGCATCGTGTTCACGCTCGATATGAACGGCAATTCCGAAATTTTCACGATGGATTTGAACAGCCGCGCGCGTCAGCGCCTTACAAACCACGCTGCCATCGACACCTCGCCGAGCTATTCGCCGGATGGCGCGCAGATCGTGTTCAATTCCGACCGTGGCGGGTCTCCGCAGCTCTACGTGATGAACGCAAACGGCTCCGGTCAGCGCCGCATCTCGTTCGGGGAGGGACGTTACTCAACGCCGGTGTGGTCGCCGCGCGGTGATCTCATCGCCTTCACACGTCAAAGCGGCGGCCGCTTCGCAATCGGCGTCATGCGTCCTGACGGAAGTGGCGAACGCATCTTAACCGAAAGCTATCTTGATGAATCGCCGACATGGTCGCCGAACGGTCGCGTAATCATGTTCTTCCGCGAGGGCCAAGGCCAAGGACCACAACTCTGGTCCGTTGACCTTACCGGACGGAATCTACGCAGAATTCCGACGCAAACCGACGCCTCCGATCCGGCCTGGTCGCCCTTATTGCCGTGAAGGGAACATGATTGTGCGGTAGGAACTGCATGACTAAGGTTTGCATTCTTGTACCGGGGGTACGGCGACCGCCGAATGCGCCGCTTCTAGGGGAGAATTGTCCTAATGCGTAACACCATCATTGCCTTGGCCGCCGTGGCCGCACTGGCCGCTTGCGCCAGCCGTCCTGAACCGACGCCGACGCCGGGTCCAAGCGGCCCGACGACGCCGCCGGTTACGACGCCGTCTGGTCCCCGTGCGGGCTCAGCTGAAGACTTCCGCGTCTCCGTCGGTGACCGTGTGTTCTTCGGCTACGATCGCTTCGATCTCTCAGCCGAAGCCCGCTCGGTGCTCGAGCGTCAAGCCGCCTGGCTTCGTCAGTACCCGAACGTTCGCGTTCTCGTCGCCGGCAATTGCGACGAACGTGGTACGCGCGAATACAACCTTGCGCTCGGCGCCCGCCGCGCCGCCGCCGCACGTGACTACCTCGTGTCGCTCGGCATCTCCGGGGACCGCATTGAGTCCGTTTCTTACGGCAAGGAGCGTCCGCTCGACGCCCGCGCGAACGAAGAGGCGTGGAGTGTGAACAGAAACGCACACACCAACATCGTTAGCGGCGCCGTCTCGTAAGCGTCAAAATTTGGCCCGAACGCGCGGACTAGGACTTAAACCCCATGACCCAACGTTCGGCCTTGTTTCAGGCAACAACCCGGCTCGCGGCGAGTGTCGTCGCGGCCGGGCTTCTTTTTGCGGCGCCGGCCTCGGCGCAAACGCAGCTTCCGCCGCCCGCTCAGTACGGCAACGCCGACGCGCGCCAGGATCGCATCGAAGAGCTGCAGAGCCAGCTCACGGAAGCGACCGCCGAAAACGAGCGGCTTCAGTACGAACTCAATCAGCGCGATCGTGAAATTCAGCGGCTGCGCAACATGGTCGGCGAACTCGCCGGCGTGAACCAATCGCTCTCAACCCCGCCCGTGGAAGGCGATGCGGCAGCGGGCGGCGGCAGTACGACGCCGAGCGCCGAGCAGCGCTCGGAAGGCGGCCCCGCGCCGTCCAGCTTGAACGCGGCGCAGCAGGCCAACACCGGCACGCTGGGCTCGATACCCGCTGGCATTGCGACGCCACCGCCGGCAACCGCCGCCACGCCGGAGCTGACCGCCGATGAACTCTATGAGGGCGCGCGGGCTCTCCTGATGGCCGGCCGCTACCCCGACGCGGAAGTCGCGTTCGCGAATTTCCTCGAGCGCTATCCGAACGTGGTGCAGACGCCGAACGCGCGCTTCTGGTATGCCTTCACTTTGTTGGCGCGGAATAATTACGGTGATGCCGCCGCTAGTTTTGCTCAGTACCTGCAACGCACGCCGCAAGGACCGCGCGCGCCCGAGGCGCAAGTGCGGCTTGGCATGGCGCTCGCCGGATTGGCGCGCGATGGCACGAACGACGCGGCTGAACTGCGCCAAGCCTGCGGCGCCTTTACTTCTCTCGCGACGCGCTATCCCAACGCGCCGCGCAATGTGCGCGATCTCGCTGCCCGCGAAGCCCGCGCGGCGCGCTGCCCCGCTTAAGCTCACAGCATGCTCGATCGGCTAACGATCGAGCGCATGATGGCCTGGGCCGGCGATAGGCCGGTCCTCGTCGCGCTATCGGGCGGCGGCGATTCGGTTGCTCTGCTGCATTTGCTGGTCGATGAACTTGGCGCCGGGCGCGTCCGCGCTGTCATCGTCGATCATGCGCTGCGTGATGGCTCCGCCGACGATTGCGCGCATGCGCTCACATTTGCGCGGGCTCTCAATGTACGCGCCGATGTGCTGACGCTGCGCTGGGACGAGGGCGCCAATCGCGCTCAGCAGGCAGCGCGGCAGGCGCGTTACGCCGCCATTTGCGAATACGCTCGCGCCGGCCAGCTGAACACCATCGCCGCCGCCCACACCGCTGATGATCAAGCCGAAACCGTACTGATGCGCGCCGCGAACGGCTCGACGTGGCGCGGCCTGGCGGGCATCGCACCGTTTGCGTTCGCGCCGCTTTGGCCGGAAGGCAGGGGCGTTGCTCTCGCACGCCCACTGCTCGCGGCGCGCCGCGAGCCTTTGCGCATCTATCTGCGCGCACGCGGCGCCCAATGGATCGAGGATCCTGCCAACGCCAACCCAAAGTTCGAACGCGTTCGCGTCCGTCAGCGCCTCGCCGCGCTGGAAGCTGACGGTCTCGATCCCATGCGGCTTGCCCATCTCGCGGCGCGCTTTCGCCTGCGCAGCGATGCGCTTGATCGCGCCGCTTCGAAATTGATCGCTGAATCGGCTGATCTCGAAGATGGCGCCGTGATTTGCTTGGATCGTTGGAACGCGCCTGCCGAAGTTCGCCGCCGCGCCTTGTCCGCCATGATCGCCGCCGTCGGCGGCGCCTCCAGGGAGCCCGCTTGGACGGAGATTGAGGCGCTCGAAGCGCGGGTCATGCGCGGCGACCTTCCCGGCGTTACCCATAGCGGCGTCGAGTTTTCCACCACAGGCGGCGCTGTTGTCCTGCGCCGGGAAGCGGGCGCCTTGCTCGGTCGCGCCGATGGTGCGCTGCCGCACCCGGCGCTTCCTCTGCGCGCGAATGTCGAAGCGATCTGGGACGGGCGCCTCGCGATCACGCCGCCGGAAGAGGGGTGGAGCGTTGTTCCGGCGCGCAATGCGTACGCCGTCGCTTTCAAAAACGCCTTAGACCTCAAGACCTACCGCGAAGCTGAAACGTTGCTGCGCCTGCGTCCGCTCGTCGCCGCGCGTGTCGCACACGCCTTCGCTCCCGACATTAACCGCGCGAAACCATGATTTTCGCCCCATTTGGCGCCTAAGTGTTCACCCGCCCTTGACGCCGCTCATGGCAGTAAGGGGTGTTCAGCGGCGGGCGCGGTCCCTATCTTGCTGAAGAATTGGTTTCCGCCTCCGGCACGGCTGGAGCGGCGCGAAAAGGTCGGACCAAAAATGCCCATCCGTTCACTGCTTATCTGGGGCGTCGTCGCCCTTGTGCTCGTTGTTCTGTTCGCCGCGATGAACGGCGGGAACAGCGCTCTGCGCAATGCGACGGAACTCCCTTATTCGGCATTGATGGATCGCGTCGAGAGCGGCGGCATTCAAAGCGTCACCACCCAGTCGGACACGATCATCGCGACGTCGAAAGACGGTAAACAAACGTTCGTCACGTATCTTCCGCAGGGCACGATGGCGAACGTCGTCGATCGCCTCGATCGCGCCGGCGTCATGGTCGACACCAAGCAACCGAAGCAGGGCCCCGGCATTGGCGACATGCTGCTGGCTATTTTGCCCATGCTGCTGCTGATCGGCGCCTGGTTCTTCTTCATGCGTCAGATGCAGGGCGGCGGCCGCGGCGGCGCGATGGGCTTTGGCCGCTCGAAGGCGAAGCTGCTCACCGAAGCCAAGGGCCGCATCACCTTCGATGACGTCGCGGGCATCGATGAAGCCAAGGAAGAGCTTGGCGAGATCGTCGAGTTCCTGAAAGACCCGGGCAAGTTCCAACGCCTCGGCGGCAAGATTCCGAAGGGCGCGCTGCTCGTTGGCCCGCCAGGCACCGGTAAGACGTTGCTCGCGCGTGCGATCGCTGGCGAAGCCAACGTGCCGTTTTTCACCATCTCAGGTTCGGACTTCGTCGAAATGTTCGTCGGCGTCGGCGCCAGCCGCGTCCGCGACATGTTCGAGCAGGCCAAGAAGAACGCGCCCTGCATTATCTTCATCGACGAAATCGACGCTGTCGGTCGTCATCGCGGCGCCGGCCTCGGCGGCGGTAACGACGAGCGCGAACAAACGCTCAACCAGCTGCTCGTCGAGATGGACGGTTTTGAAGCCAATGAAGGCATCATCCTGATTGCGGCGACCAACCGTCCTGACGTTCTCGATCCCGCCTTGCTGCGTCCGGGCCGCTTTGACCGTCAGGTCGTGGTGCCGAATCCGGATGTCGCCGGCCGCGAAAAAATCCTCCGCGTTCACACCCGCAACGTGCCGGTGGCGCAGGGCGTCGATCTGAAAACGATCGCGCGAGGCACGCCAGGCTTCTCGGGCGCCGATCTCGCCAACCTCGTCAACGAAGCTGCCCTGCTTGCGGCGCGCCGCGGCAAGCGTGTCGTTACGGGCCGCGAGTTCGAGGACGCGAAAGACAAAGTCATGATGGGCGCCGAGCGCCGTTCGATGGCGATGAGCGAGAAGGAAAAAGAACTCACCGCCTGGCACGAAGCCGGCCACGCCATTGTTGCGCTTAACGTGCCGGAGTCTGATCCAGTGCACAAAGCGACGATCGTGCCGCGCGGCCGCGCGCTCGGCATGGTGATGCAGCTGCCGGAAGGCGATCGCTATTCCATGAACTTCACGCAGATGACGTCACGTCTCGCGGTGATGATGGGCGGTCGCGTCGCGGAAGAATTGCACTTCGGCAAAGACAAGATCACATCCGGCGCCTCGTCGGACATTCAGGCCGCGACCGGCCTTGCGCGCAACATGGTGACGCGCTGGGGTTATTCGGATCAGCTCGGTCTGGTTGCGTACGGCGACAATCAGGAAGAAATCTTCCTCGGCCACTCCGTGGCGCGCACGAACAACATTTCGGGCACGACGGCGCGTCTGATCGAGGACGAAGTGAAGCGCTTCGTCAACGAAGGCTACGAGCGGGCCAAGCAAATCCTCACCGAGAAGGCTGAGGATCACAGGCGCTTGTCTGAAGCGCTGCTCGAATACGAGACCTTGTCTGGCGAAGAGATCGCAAGCGTGCTGCGTGGCGAAAAGCTCGATCGCCCGGATGATGCGCCGCCGACACTGTCGCCTCCCGCGCCGGCTTTGCCGGTGACGGACGAGGACGAGCAACCCGCGCCTGGCGGCTGGGGCGGTGCGCAGCCTCAGGGCGCCTAGTCCGGTCATCGCCGCGCCAACAGTGCCAGGTTTGCGAGATTGCGTGGGACAAACCGCACGCTTAGTGAAGCCTTGTGACGTCCGACCTGGAATCCCTTCTGCGCGTACGCCTTGATCCGCTCGGCGCGGCGCCGTCGGCGCCACGCACGCGCAGTGACGGTGATCTCAACGAAGATTGGGTTGATCGGCCGGCCGAATTCCGCCCTGCCGCGGTGCTCGCGCCGATCGTGAAGCGCCCCGAAGGCTGGACGATGATCTTCACGCAGCGCGCCGAAGAAACCCCGGCCCATCCCGGCCAGGTCTCATTTCCGGGCGGGCGCGTACAGGCAGGCGACGCCAGCGCCGTCGAAACCGCGTTGCGTGAAACGCGCGAGGAAATCGGCCTCGATGCAAGCTTCATCGAAGCCATTGGCGCCTGGGATCAATACGAAACCGGCACCGGCTATCGCATCACGCCAATCGTCGGCCTCGTCGAGCCGGGCTTCCAACTCACGCTCGACCCGCGCGAGGTGGCTGGCGTGTTTGAAGCGCCGCTTTCGTTCCTATTCGATTCCGCCAACCACGAGCGTCGGGAAGGCGTATGGCGTGGTCATAGGCGCTTCTACTACGCCATGCCCTATGAGGGCCGAAACATCTGGGGCGCTACAGCGGGCATGGTCCGCGCGCTGTACGAGCGGCTCTATGCCTAGCCAGGACCTCGCGCTGCTCCGCCGTTTGCTCCGCGCCAAGGATCGCATGGATGCGGCGTCGGAGGAGGAGTGGCCGGTGGAGCGGCTCGCGAGCGTCAGCGGCGTTTCGGAGGCGCACTTCGCGCGCTCGTTCAAGGACGCCTTCGGCATCCCGCCGCATCGTTATCTGCTGACGCGCCGCATCGAGCGCGCCAAGGCGCTGCTGCGCGACACCGACCAGCCAATCATCGACATTGCGTTCCAAACCGGCTGGCAAAGCCTCGGGTCCTTCGGCCGCGTCTTCAAGGACATCACCGGCGAAAGCCCGTCCGAACTCCGCTCCCGCGAGCAGGGGGCCGCGCATCAGCTCGATCACGTCCCGCACTGCTTCATCAGCGCCGCGTATCGCCCCGACCTCAAAACCGCAGTTTCGGAGAAGCGCCGGCAGGAGGCCGCCGATAAGAACGACGCCGAGGAAACATAGGAGGTTTTCATGGGTATCGGCGTCATCGGTCTTTACGTCCACGACCAGGACGAGGCTTTGGATTTCTACGTCAACAAGCTGGGTTTCACGGTCAAAACCGATGCAAAGAATGGGAGTTATCGCTGGCTCACCGTGTCGCATCCTGATCAGCCCAACTTTGAACTCGGCCTCTTCTTGCCGCAGGAACCGGTGCTTGACGCCGCCACCGCACAAACGATGCGCGAGATGGTCGCCAAGGGCGCAATGCCGCCGCTCGTGCTCAGCGTCAAGGATTGCCGCGCCGCTTACGACGCAATGCGCGCCAGGGGCGTGGAGTTCACGCAAGAACCGATCGAGCGCTTCGGCAGCGTCGATGCGAACTTCCGCGATCCATCCGGCAATGGCTGGAAAATGATCCAGGCGCGTGGCTGATGTACGCGCACCTGATGCAACCTGCGCCGAAACAGGAGGTCCGCGTGAGCAGATTCATTCGCCAATTTCATCGCTGGGTCTCGGCGCTCTTCGTCGTCAGTGTCATCGCCACCGCGATCGCGCTTGCGCAGCCGGAGCCGATCATGTGGATGTCCTACGCGCCGCTCTTGCCCTTGGCTTTGCTCGCGCTCACCGGCATCTACATGTTCTTCCAACCCTACGCCGCTAAATGGCGTCGCGCGAAAGCTTGAGGGCAGGCATGGCGAAGAAAGCCGCGAAGGCGAAAGCGCCAGCGAAGAAAGCTGCGCGCAAGCCCAAATTGCTCTCTGGCGGGAATCCGCAAATTCCGAAGGGCTACGGCGATGCGCCGGTGCAGGCGTACATCGCTGCTATTCCTGGCTGGAAACGCGACGTGGCCGCACGTGTCGATGCCCTCATCACCAAATCGCTTCCGCGCGTGAAAAAGGCGGTGAAATGGAATTCGCCGTTCTATGGCGTCTCAGACAACGTCTATTTTCTGAGCTTCCATTGCTTCACCAAGTACGTGAAGGTCGCGTTTTTCAACGGCGCCTCGCTGAAGCCGGCGCCGCCTGGCGCCTCGAAGCAAAAGAATGTGCGCTATCTCGATATCCACGAAGGCGATGAACTCGATGAAAAGCAGTTCGCGTCGTGGCTGAAACAATCAATCAAATTCCCTGGCGAGAAATTGTAAGATGGTCAAGAAAGCGACTAAAGCGCCCGCCAAGGTTGTTGTGAAAACGCCTGTCGCCGACGACTGGCGCGGCGAGACGCTCGCGCGCGTGCGGGCGCTCATCAAAGAAGCTGACCCCGCGGCGGTCGAAGAGCAAAAATGGAAAAAGCCGTCGAGGCCGGCCGGCGTCCCGACCTGGTCGCATGACGGCATCGTCTGCACAGGTGAGACCTACAAGGACAAGGTGAAGCTCACCTTTGCTCGTGGCGCGTCTCTCGATGATCCTTCTAAGCTGTTCAACGCAAGCCTCGACGCCGGCACACGCCGCGCCATCGACATTCACGAAGGCGATGAACTGAACGAGAAGGCATTCAAGGCGCTGATCAAGGAAGCGGCGGCGCTTAACACGGCGAAGAAGAAGACTTGAGGCTCGGCTACCTCGTTGCCGCGATCGTTCTGTTCGCGGTCGAAATCTTGATCGCGCTGTTCGTGCGTGACGGCTTCATTCGGCCCTATGTCGGTGACGTCCTCGCCGTCGCGCTCGTCTATGCCACGCTCCGCGCCGCCACGCCGCTCAAGCTCATCCCGACGCTTGCAATCACACTCGCAATCGCCTTCGTCATCGAGATCGCGCAAGCGCTCAACTTTCTCGACGCTACTGGCCTCCGCGACAACACTATCGCCCGCACCGTCCTCGGCGGCGTCTTCGATTGGTCAGACCTCATGGCCTACATTGCTGGCGCCGCGATCATCTGCGTCATCGAACGCGCGCGTGGACGCCGTCAAAATGGCGCACGGCGGTCGGGAGCGGCTTTACGTTGATTGTCGTCACGAGACCGACTTAGGATGAGCGCCGATGGAGGGGCGAATGAGATTTCTTATTGTGGCGGCCGCGGCGCTTTTTGTGTTTGCCTCCGGTGGGGCGGCGGTAGCGCAAGAGTGCGAGGCGATGGCGGGTACGCAAATCAGCCCAATCTCGTTCGACGCCGCTGCCACCGCGCTCTCTTCCGTTCCCGCGAAGGACGAATTTGAGACGACCGCCCAATACCAGACCCGCGTCGAAGCGGCGCTCGCTGGAATTTCGTCGCGGATGTTGGTGTCGGCGCCGTTCGACACCGAATACGCAACCTACAATGCGGACGCCGGACGTTTCGAGATCCGGAGTTACGCGGTGCGAAATCTCAACACGGACTGGTTCACCGTCTTCTATGGTTCGCCCCACTACGGCGGCATTCGCTATTCCACACTCGGAAACATCGATCTGGTTTTGAGTTCGTCCGACAGACCGAACGGGACTTATCAGGGGCAAAATTCGTACGGCGCAACTTGGACAGTCACTCGCGTTACGCGAACGGTGAACGCGATATTTGAACGAGAGCCTGCGAGGTACAACGAAGAACTGTTCGGTCAGCGTCCGGCTGGAGCGGCGCCTTTGACCTGGACGCTCCCCGTGCCGGTAGAACAAGCGCGAGGCATGCGCGACCGATTCAGAGCCGCGGTTCTGATCGCCCCCAGAGCGCCATTCTTTTTTGAGAACCGTCAGCAAAGCGCGGGTCGGATCACCATCCAAAACCCCCGGGATGTCGAGCAAGTATCTCGGATTATAGTCGCGGATATTCAGTGCGTCGTCATTACCGATGACCAGAACAATGTCCTGATTGCTCAGCGAACAGTATAGTGTCCACCGCCATCACTCATGCCGCTGGCTCAAAGCGCCGGAAACCCAAAAGCTGCTCGCCGCGCTTGAGGCCGCGCGCGCCGGCGGCTCACGTTTCGTCGGCGGCTGCGTGCGCCAACAGGTGTCGCCTCGGGCGGTCGACGGGAGCGCTTACCGCATCTCTGAGGTTTGCAGCAATTGGTGACGCTGGCGACGCATAGCTTCGGCGTCACTGAACGAGGGGGCATGCGTGAGTTGTCGATTGGCGTCGTGCTTTTCGCGCTTATCGCCTTCCAGCGCCGTCGATCATGCGCAGGAGCGTAGTGTATCGATAGGCGTCAGGCTCGCCGATTAGTCTCTCGAAGAACACCGGATCATTGTCTGGATCGGCCTCGTTGGCGCCAAGGATCACGGCCTTGCGTATAGCCTCAACGGCTTGCTCAGGCGAAAAATCTCCGATGCCGCTTCGACGGCCGTCCGCGATATGGTTCTCGAAATAGGCAACCGCGCGTTCATCCAGGTTCTTCAACAGCAACCCAAGTTGGCCGCACGCCGCCTGCCCCTTGGCGTACGATTTATCGTGCGTCGCCTGGTGCAGTTTCCGAAATGCAGTGCCAAGACCCGAGAGAGAGAGCTTGCAATCCCTTGGTTCCAGCGTCGGACGTCCATCAGCCAACGTTCTCCCGCAGAGCCACGCATCGAGACCGTGGTCCCCAATCGTTCCGGCCGTTGTGCTCCACTCGTACAGTACTCCGCGATGGTTGCGGTAGCGCTCATTGGTGGCCTTTAGCGCCGCCATCGCTTCCTTCCCTTTGCCGACGCGTCGAAGCACCGACGCGAGTGCAGTTAGGCTTTGCACATTCTCGCTGTCTTCTGCCCACACCGCCTTGGCCACGGAAACGGCGACTGGCCAGCGAGCTTCACCCGCATCAACAAAGTGTTTTGCAAGCTTGAAGGTCCAACTCGCGATATCGGGCGTCGAACGATTTGAGTGGAAATGCCCTAGCGCCGCTCTGGCAAGGAAGGGGTACCAGCGGTCAACGTCGTCATCGTCTTCGCGCATAACCGCGCAGGCCGCCTCAGCGATGCGGCGGTGGCGCGTCAGGACCCAGCTATCCCCGGAATCGAGCATAGCTTCGCGCCGCAGCGGAAGGAGAACCTCGCGCTCCAACGCGTCGAGTTCGCACCCCAGTGCAAAGGCTAAGACAGATCGGGATAGGTAAAGCTGATTTTCAGCATGCATTGCCGCGACTATCGCGTAGACGTCGCGCAGGCTGAAACTGCCGATCGCTGGCTCGTGGCTGAGCCCGTTGACCAAGGTGCGAACATGAGCGCGCATGTCGTTACCTTGTCGGGTGATGAGGAGCGCTCCCAACAACTCACCGGCCTCGTTTCGCGCGGCAAATTCGCGAGCGTGGCCCAGCAATGCCGCAACTGCGTCGTCTTCACTTTGGCCTTTCAGGTTGCCCATCGCCTGGTCGCCCCAAGCGATCCAGCCGGCAACGATGCGCCTCGCGTCTTCACGATCCAGGCCAATAAGGGGCTCCATGCGAAGGTCTGCGAAGGGCTGCCACAGGCCTGGAAGCAACTTCTTGGCTTGCCACTCCGCGTCCCGGGCGACCAGCAATAGATGAATGTCCGTTCTGGCGGCCACCCTCTTAACAGCGGCAAGAATTGCTGCGGCAATGTTGTCGGCGTCGTCTATAACGACCACCCAAGCGTGACCGGGCGCAGATGGCAAATCCGCGAGCGTATCTTCAGGAAGTTCTGCATTCGCCGCTCGTCGATAGAGGCACGTCCAATCCTGTTGATCATTCTCGACCAGGCTTGCGGCCGCCTGCAGCACTGCCGTTGACTTGCCTTCGCCACCGGCGCCTGCAAGGAGGATCACTTGCGGCTTGTTCGCGCCGGAATGGATCGCGCTTAGACGACTTGCCAATCGTGCAGCGATCGCTCTCGCCTGTACGCCCCTCGCGAGCGCAAAGCGCCACGTTGGCAGGATGCCGTCAAAGAACTGGACCATGTCGCTTAGAGCGGGCGAATCTGCGCGAATTCTTGCAACCGCGTCGCGATCGACTACTTCCCAACCTGGCGTCGTGACAGCGTGTGCAGTCGGGATTGTGGCGGCTGCGAGTGGAGGCTGGGAACGCGTCTCCGCTTCGATGGCCTCACGCAGCTTGACTAGGGACTGGAGTGCTTGCGCTCTCAAATCGTCGACGGACTTAAATTCCGCATATATGCGCCCTTTTTTTGCGAGCGCGGTAAATGCGTTGAGTTTCTCGCGATGCCGATTGCCTTCTTCATCCAACGCATGTCGTGGAATGTCGTGCTCGCCATGCATGATGAACATGCAAATGGGAATATTGCGCTCGACCGCGCGACGAAACTCCAATTCGGTCAGCGACAATCCATTCGGATTTCGATCCGGATCCTCGAGTACTTGGCCGTAGCGATAGCTGATCAAGCCGACGTAGCCGTCTGCTTCTTCAACCTTTGCCAACGAAGCACTTATTTCGTCGTGGCCGGGGAGCGCGGCGTCGTTCTCCATTGCCACCGGGAATAGCTCTTGAGTTTGCATCGCCTGGCGGATGGCGTCCCGGTGCTTTACGAGTTCCTTGTAAGTGCTCGACAGCATTACCCTGTATATCGGCTTTCCCGGCACGTTCAGCTCCCGCCTTGAAGCGCTGCCGGATTAGTCCCCCGGGCGAGCGAGACAGTAAAGCCCCTTTGACGGCCGGCCATCGAGCGCGTAACGGCGAGCGGCGTCGAAATCGTGGCCCACGTCGAATAACCTAGTCGCCCCACCATCGGTTGATGGAATGCCAGAACTGCGCGAAGACACCGTGCAATGACCGCGATCACCCACGCCGTTTGGCTCAAGGCCAAGGAAACCCAAAAACTGCTCGCAGCACTGGAAGCTGCGCGCGCCGACGGCTCGCGTTTCGTCGGCGGCTGCGTGCGCAACACGCTGATCGGCGCGCCGGTCGATGATCTCGACATCGCCACGCAGCTCACGCCACCGGAAACCATCGCCGTCGCCGCCGAAGCGGGCTTCGCCGCGCACCCGACAGGCATCGAACACGGCACCATTACTGTCGTTGTCGATCGCAAGCCGTTTGAAGTCACGACGCTCCGCCGCGATGTCACCACCGATGGCCGCCGCGCCACCGTCGCCTTCACCGAAAGCTGGGAGGAGGACGCGCAACGGCGCGACTTCCGCATGAACGCGCTCTACGCCGACGCCCAAGGCCACATCCACGATCCCACCGGCGGCGGCCTCGACGACGCGCGCACCGGGCGCGTCATCTTCATTGGCGACGCCGCCACGCGCATCAAAGAAGACTATCTCCGCATCCTGCGCTTCTTCCGCTTCAACGCCTGGTACGCGCGCACGCCGATCGATCCACACGGGCTGCAGGCTTGCGCCGATCTCGTCGCTGGGCTGGACAGTCTCTCGGTCGAGCGCATCTGGAAAGAAGTGAAGAAGCTCCTGGGTGCGCCTGATCCGCGCGCGGCGTGGGAAGGGATGAGCGCAATCGAGGTGCGCGCCCGCGCGCTGCCTGAACTCGACAACACGCCGCGTCTGCGCGCGCTCATGGATCTCGAAGCCGATCTGATGCTGCCGGTCGACGCCATGACACGCGTCGCCGCCGCGCTTGAAGACCAGGAAGGCGCCAAGGCGCTGTCGCGCCGTTTGAAGCTCTCAAACGAAGAGCGCGACCGGCTCGTTGGCGCGCTCGGCGACGATGTGAAGATCACGTCCTACATGTCGCTCCGCGAAATGCGCCGCGCGATCTACAAGCTCGGCAACGAAGCCTTCCGCGACCGGGTCATGCTGGCTTGGGCTGCATCCGGCAACGACAAAGCCCAAGCTTGGCGGGCGCTCGTGGCGCATGCGCAGATGTGGAAGGCGCCGAAGCTGCCGCTCACCGGCGACGAAGTGATGGCCGCCGGCATCCCCGCCGGACCCAAAGTCGGCCTCATCATGCGCGAAGTCGAAGACTGGTGGATCGACGCCGATTTTCCAGACGACAAGCTGTCGATCATCGAACGCCTGAAAGCTGTGGCGCAGGGGATGAGCTAACACTTCACCACCCATTCCCGGGGCTTCGCGCAGCGAAGAGCCCGGACCCATAAACACGTTTGTTTGCAAGAGGAGCGCGGGGTGACCGTGCACTCTTGTCACCCATGCGAGTCTATGGGTCCCGGACTTGGCGCTACGCGCCAATCCGGGAATGGGTGGGGTTAGGTCGGCGAGACTTGTGCGCGGCGAAAGCGCGGCAGCTCAAGCTTCCGCACCCACTTCCGCGCTGGCTCCTCGATCACGAGATACGCGACCATCGACGCCGCGATGCACACCGCAAACACACCAACCACCGCGCCAACACGCAGCGCGAGATCGGACGTCTCCGTCACGCCAAACTTCTCCAGCGCATGAAACCACACGATGTCGATTGGCAGGTGGATCATGTAGAGCGCGTAGCTTGCCGCACCGAGGAACACGAACACGCGACCAGACATTGGCGCATCGACGCCATGACGCGACGTTTCCGCTAATCCGTAAAGCAGCCCGGCGAGCCCGAACCACGTCAGACCCTCCCACCAGCCTAGCGTCGTCACCGCGACGACCCAGCCCGTGCTCACGGCCACGATTGGCCAAGCCCAGCTCTTCGGCGCCGCGTGCTCACGCCCGAAGGCGTAAAGTGTGACGCCCAGCAGGAACGAGGGAAGGATGCGCAGCGCGCCGATCTGCGCGGTCATCTGCGAGAAGTCGCGGCCGACCCACGGCAGCACTTGATGCAAATTGCTCAGCGCCCAGAAGCTCGCGACGCACAGCGCGAGTGATGCAAGCACCGCGAATCCCCCGCCCCCTCGCGGGGCGGGGGCAGGGGGTGGGGGGCGATCAGTCGCGCTGATGTCTGCAGACACAAGCGCGTCGGCGCGCCCGCCCTCCCCAACCCTCCCCCACAAGGGGGGAGGGAGAATGTGTTGAGCTTTCAGCACCAAGCCAGC
This sequence comes from Hyphomonadaceae bacterium, assembly GCA_016791365.1. Classification (GTDB taxonomy): domain Bacteria; phylum Pseudomonadota; class Alphaproteobacteria; order Caulobacterales; family Aquidulcibacteraceae; genus Vitreimonas. The sequence continues at coordinate 45,432 of JAEUMT010000026.1, forward strand.
AACAAGCGGGAAGAGCAGATACGCCAGCCACTCCGCGCTGATCGACCAGCTTGGGAAATTCCAGCCGACAGCGCTCGTCGCGCCCCAGGCGTGAACCATGAAGAGGTGCGCCGGCAGATCGCTCCACTTGAATGCGTCCGGCGAGCCAACGCCCGCGCCCATCGCCGTCGCGCCCACGAACAGCACCAGCATCGCGCCCAGCGCCGCCAGGTGCATCGGGTAAACCCGCGCGATCCGGTTCTTCAGGAAGCCGCCATACCCAAACCGGCCGCCTTCGAGGCTCGTCAGATAGACGTGCGCCAGGATGAAGCCCGAGAGGGTGAAGAAGAGGTCGACCCCAAGATAACCATCCGCCACCAGCCCAAACTGACCCATTCCAAGGCCCAGATGGTCCTTAAAATGGTACAAGAGCACCCAAAACGCCGCGATAAATCGGAGCGAAGTCAGCGGTTTAAGCTCTTGGGGGTAGGCGCGTGGGGTCATACGCACTCGCCCCACGCAAGAAAAAGGCCGCGCGTCAGCTCTTGTTATAACGCACGTTATAACTTAGATTGTGCTTGTTATGACCGATGAAACCAAGAAGCCCAAGGGCGTGCAGGATTCCGAAGCGCGCGACTTCCAGCCCCAAGCGTCTGCGAAGCCGGCTGGCCGCACGCTGAAAGTCCGCAAGATCGGCAACTCACTGGGTGTGGTTCTGCCCAAGGACGTGCTGGCGAAGCTCGGTGTCAGCGAGGGGGATGATCTGAGCGTGAGTGAGACGCCAGACGGTGTGGCGCTTCAACGTAACGACGCTGAGCTGCAGGAGCAGATCGAAGCGGCGCGCCGCGCCATGAAGCGCTACCGGAACGCGCTGCGCGAGTTGGCGAAATGACGACCGAGCCCAAGTGGCTAGGCGTCGAGGCTGTACTGGTCATGCACGAAGAGCAACTCGCCGAGCATGGCGGGGCGGGCGGCATTCGTGATCTTGGCCTGTTGGAGTCGGCGCTCGCCCGCCCGCACAACGCGTGGAGCTACGGCCAAGGCGACCTCGTCGCTCTTGGCGCGCTCTATGCCGCTGGCATCATGCGCAACCACCCATTCGTCGATGGCAACAAGCGCACCGGCTTTCTGGCTGCGTACGCGTTTCTCTATGTCAACGGTATCGAAGTCGTCGCCACCGAGCCGGAAGTGATTGTGCAGTGTTTGTCGCTTGCCGCTGGCGAAATCGATGACGCCGAGTTCGCGGCGTGGCTGCGCAGGAACGTGCAGCCACGCTAGCGCCTCAAGGCCACTTCGCCACTGGCGGCATCGAGCTTAGAATGCTTTCAACATTTCCACCCGTTTTCAGCCCGAACGTCGTGCCGCGATCGTAGAGCAGATTGAACTCCACGTAGCGCCCGCGCTGCACCAATTGTTCTTCGCGATCCGCTTCGGTCCAGGGCTGGCGCATGCGTGCGCGCAGGATTGGTAGATAGCCTTCCAGGAATGCGCGCCCGATATCCTGGGTGAACGCGAAGTCCTCTTCCCACGTATCGCCGCTTTCGCCGCCGCTATTGTGGTGATCGTAGAAGATGCCGCCGACGCCGCGCGGTTCGTTGCGGTGCGGGAGCCAGAAATATTCGTCCGCCCACTTCTTGTAGGTGGGATAGAGATCGTCGCCGTGCTTGTCGCAGGCGACGCGGTAGGCGGCGTGAAACGCCTTTGCGTCTTCGGTCTCTTCGCTGCGCTGATAGCTTTGCGTCGGGTTCAAATCGCCGCCGCCGCCGAACCACCATTGCGTGGTCGTGATATGCCGCGTGTTCATATGCGCGGCCGGGCAGTGGGGGTTGCGCATGTGCGCGATCAGCGAAATGCCGCTGGCCCAAAAGCGCGGATCATCGGCGGCGCCTCGGACATTCTTGGCGAAGTCAGGCGAGAATGCGCCGTGCACCGTGCTCACATGCACGCCGACCTTCTCGAAGAACCGCCCGCGCATCAGCCCCGCGACGCCGCCGCCCTGATCGGCCGAGCCATCGCCGCGCCGCCAAGGGGTCTTTACGAACCGTCCGGGCGCACCCGGGTAGAGCGCTGCCGGCGCCTCATCCTCGAGCGCCTCGAACGCCGCGCAAATCTGATCGCGCAGCGCTTCGAACCAAGCCTTCGCCCGCGCCTTGCGCTCTTCGCTCACGTCAATTTCTCCCAGGCCCCGGTTTGCCGCATTGCCTCGGTGAGCACCACGGTTGCGGCAGTGATCACGTTGAGAGAGCGCAGCCCGGATACCATTGGCACCCGTACGCTGGCCTGCGCCGCCGCGTAAAGTTCGCCTGACGAACCAGCGCTCTCGCGCCCCAGCACCAAGGTGTCGCCTGTGGAAAACGAAAAGCTCTGAAATGCGACGGCGCCATCCGTCTCCACCAGCACCAGCCGGCCGACGTTACGCTCCGGCATCGACTGAAACGCCTTCAAGCTCGTGTGCCGCGTTACCCACGCTTTGTCCCCATAGTCGAGCGCCGCCCGCTTCATCGACGCATCGGTAAGCGGAAAACCGCAGGGCTCGATCACGTCCAGCGCCACCCCAAGGCAGGCAGAGAGGCGAAGTGCCGCGCCGAGATTCTGCGGGATGTCAGGTTGATAGAGAGCCAGCCGCACGTTAATGCCTCCGACGCCGGAGAATCGGGTTGAATCGGGGAATCGATCGGGCGGATGCGGCGACGCGCCGCGCGCTCGGGCGACCGGACTAGCCTAGCTTCGCCAGCGAACCAAGGCCGGGAGAGCATAGGCAGTGGCTGAAGCAGCACACAACACGCAAGACGGTGAAACCACCCGGCGCGACTTCATTTACATTGCCGGCGCATCCGTCGCGGCGGTGGGCGTTGCGGCGACGATTTGGCCTTTCATCGATCAGATGAATCCGGCCGCCGACACGCGCGCTTTGTCGACAACGGAAGTCGATCTCGCCGCCGTGCCTGAAGGTCAGCAGATCAAGGTGATGTGGCAGGGCAAGCCGGTGTTTGTGCGCCATCGCACCGCCGCTGAAATTGCCTCCGCGCAGCGCGACGACTTCGCCAATTTGAAGGACCCGCAAACGGACGCTGATCGTCTGGTGCAGGAGAACGGCGAAGCGGGTCAGCCCGCATGGCTGATCCTGCAAGCGAGTTGCACGCACTTGGGCTGCGTGCCGACCTTCGTTGAAGGCTCGGCGTTCGGTGGCTGGTTCTGTCCATGCCACGGCTCGGACTACGACACGTCCGGTCGCATCCGCCGCGGCCCCGCACCGAAAAATCTTCTTGTCGCGCCGTATCTTTTCACCGGCCCGACCGCGATCCGTATCGGCTAAAAGTTTGGAGCGCTAAGTGAGCGGACCTTCCACCTACGAGCCGAAATCCGGCATCACACGTTGGCTCGACCGGCGCCTGCCGATCCTGCGGCTGACGCACGACAGCTTCGTCGCCTACCCGACGCCGCGCAATCTCAACTATTGGTGGACGTTCGGCGCCATGCTGAGCCTCTGTCTGATCGTGCAGATCGTCACCGGCATCGTGCTGGCGATGCACTACGTCCCGCACATCGACATGGCGTTTGCCTCCGTGCAGCGCATTGATCGCGACGTGCCGTTCGGTTGGCTCATTCAGAACATCCACTCGGTCGGCGCGTCGATGTTCTTCCTGGCCGTGTACATCCACATGTTCCGCGGCCTCTATTACGGCTCATACAAAGCCCCGCGCGAACTGCTCTGGATTCTTGGCTGCATCATCTATCTGCTGATGGTTGCGACCGGCTTCCTCGGCTACACGCTGCCATGGGGCCAGATGTCCTTCTGGGGCGCCACCGTCATCACCAACCTCCTGGGCGCGCTGCCGCTCGTTGGCGAGAGCATCAAGAATTGGCTGATGGGCGGCTTCTCGGTCGACCAGCCGACGATCAACCGCTTCTTCTCGCTGCACTACCTGCTGCCGTTCGTAATCGCCGGTGTGGTCGCCCTCCACGTCTGGGCGCTGCACGAAGCAGGGCAGAACAATCCGGTCGGTGTCGACGTAAAGTCCAAAGCCGATACGGTGCCGTTCACGCCGCACGCGACGATCAAGGACCTGTTCGCAACGACGCTGTTCGTCATCCTCTTCGCCGTGTTCGTGTTCTACATGCCGGACGCACTCGGTCACGCCGACAACTTCATCCCGGCCAACCCGCTGCAGACGCCGCCGGAGATTGTCCCTGAATGGTATTTGCTGCCATTCTACGCGATCCTCCGCGCCTTTGATTTCAACATTGGCCCGATCGATTCAAAGCTCGCGGGCGTGCTCGCGATGTTCGCCTCGATCGGCGTTCTCTTCATCCTGCCGTGGCTGGACACCTCGCGCGTGCGTTCGATGCGCTACCGCCCGATCGCCCGTCAGTTCTTCGTGATCTTCGTGGTCGTCTGCGTCTTCCTCGGTTGGTGCGGCGGCCAGAACCCCGGCAACATCCTGTTGAAGGCGGGTCAGTTCACGGCAACGCTGAGCTGGGTCGCAGAGGGGCAGCTGAGCGAACGTTCGATCGAAGCGCCGACGGCCGCTCAATGGCAGGAAACCGCTGACGCCGCCGAGGCTGAAGCGCGGTCGCAAGGCGCGGACATGACGGCTGTGACGCGCACTGGCGAGACAACTGGCACAATCCGCGTCGTCACCGGCGGCAATCCCGAATTGCAGACCGTGGAAGCCAGTACGCCGGATTTGCTGGAAGAGCACATCGCCGAAATGAAAGCGGAAGTCGGCCAGGCCGCGCCGTTCTACACGGTCGTTCGCAGCCTTCCGCCGCGCTTCACCGTCACGAACTTCTCGCAAGTGCTGACGCTCTACTACTTCCTCTTCTTCCTCGTGATCTTGCCGATCCTGGGTCTGCGCGAGCGCCCTGATCGCGTGCCAGACACGATTGCGAAGCCGATTGCGCAGGGGGCGCCGTAATGTTGCGTGCAATTTCCGCTGCCGCGGTGCTCGTTCTCGCGGGCGTGGGCGTGGCTTGGGCCGCGGTTCATGGCGAAGAACCGGAAAAATATCCGTTCTCGTTCGAGAGTCCGGTTGGCTCGTATGACATGGCGGCCGTTCAGCGCGGCTTCCAGGTGTACAACCAGGTTTGCGCGAACTGTCACTCGATGAACCACCTCGCCTATCGCCACCTTGGCGAAGAGGGCGGTCCGTTCGCGCTCTACATGGTGCAGAACGAAGAGACCCACCAACCGGAGCCCCACGTCGGGCGTCCTGAGCATGGCGGCGAATTCGTTGAGGTCACGGACAATCCGTACGTCCGCGCCATCGCGCAGAGCCACATGATCACCGACATCGATCCGAATTCCGGTCAGCCGACCGATCGTCCGGGCCGCATCTCGGATCGCTTCCGCCGCCCGTTCCCGAACGAGATCGCGGCGCGCGCTTCGAACGGCGGCGCGGCGCCGCCGGATCTTTCGGTTATCACCCATGCCCGCCATGGCGGCGCGCCGTACGTGCGTTCGTTGCTGATGGGCTATGACGGCCAGACGCGTGGCACGCTGCACCACAATCCGTATTTCCCGGGTGGCTGGCTGGCGATGGCGCCGCCCTTGGCCGATGGCGCTGTCCCGTACGCGGATACGGAAACCCCGCAAACGGTTGAGCAATACGCGACCGATGTGGCGACGTTCCTGCAATGGGCCGCCGATCCGCATATGGAAGCGCGTAAGCGCCTCGGCATCGTGGTGCTCGCGTTCCTGCTGGCGCTCTCCGGCCTTCTCTACCTCGCCTACAAGCAAGTCTGGCGCGGCGAGAGCCACTAAGTCTCAAGACGATTTTCGAACGGAAACGCCGGCCTCGCGCCGGTGTTTTTGTTTTGGCGCTCCCTCGTCATCGCCGCCGCAAAGCACTCAAACGAAATGAGGGCGCGATTTGCATCGCGCCCTCATGGACAGATTTCACATTGCGATTGTTGCTTAAGGCGCGCCAGCGCCTGCCGTTGTCGGCGTGACGGTATCGACAGGCGAGGGCCTCACCACCGGAGCGCCATTCATCGTCGGCGCCGCGGCGCCGTTGACGTCAACCGTCGTCGCGTTCGTTTCGCTCGGCAGCGCTTGGCGCGCCGCACTTGCCGGTGCGTATTGAATCACACCGTTGACGCGGCCCGCACGTGGTCCGCGCCGCGAGCTTGAAGCACGCTGCGTGCGTGGTTCACCGCCGGTGATCGCTTGACCCAAGTATTGGGCGACATCGATCAGGCGCGGCGTGTCGCGGACGCCTGGATCTGGCACGTCGCTGTAGAAGATGTGCTGCCCAAGCACTTGCCGGCCTTCGCCGATGCGCGCCCACCGTGGGCGGACGCCGCGCGTGTGATAGAAGAGAGCGCCGCCAGTCGGATCGACGGATTGACCGCTCAGCACTTCACGGGCAACGCGATCGGCGACAGCCCATTCTGGATCGGTCGCAATGCTCGAGGGATCGCGCGCGAGGTTCACAACGGTGCGGCGGTTTGGGTCGCCGCGGTTCCACACCGAAAATTGCTTCGGTGAAAGAATGACAGTCGAAAGGTCTTCGCCAAAGCGTGGTCCAACGCGGTTGACCATCACATGCGCCACGGCGCGCATGCCATCTTCGCCCTCGCTGCGCGCTTCGCCCCAGACGGTCGCGGCCAGCAAGCGAACTTCATCTTCGTTCAACACGACGGGTTGCTGATCGGAAACCGTGCGTCCTGCAGGTTCCTCCGGAACGAATCCCACGATCGATCGTTCGCCACTTACAACAGCAGCGAGCGCGTCCGGATAAAGGGCGAAGTTCATCGCCGCAGCGAGAACAAGCACGCCCCCCGCGCCGAGTGCGTGGAGTGAGTGCTTCAACGAGTGCGCATCCTTGCGCGCGCGGTGATTTTTCTTGTTCGGACGCGTAAGTCCGATCCAGCGAACGGCCATCTTGGTCTCTCTACATCGCGCGGCACGCCAGCGGCGCTACCGTGGTGGAACGAAAAAGGTGGGCGTGGACCCGCTCGCAGCACGTGCGGACACGAAGCGCGTTTCTACTTATGCACAAGGCGAGAATGGGGCGCGCGAGCGACGAATACAGTCAAAAACCCCCGCAATTCCTTGCTATTCTGTCAGAACTAGACCTTCGACATAGTCTGCCAAGCATTGTTCCTTACGGTGCGGACAGAAAAGCCAGTCGTTCGCGTGTTTCGCAATGTCTCATCATCGCTATGCTCATTAAAAAGTGAGCCGAGATGACGACATCCGTACGCTCAATCGACACGGCCGCAGCGGGCTATGTTCGTCATCTCTTTGTCCGTGCACTCAGCGCGTCTTTTGTTGTCGCGGCAGTCTTCGGCATTCTCGCCACCACGCTTAGCGCGACGATCTATTCAGTTGGCGCAGGCGGCCTCGCCTCAGCAGCCGTGGCGCCGCTTGGGGTTGTGCTGGTGTTCCTTCTGTTTGTGATGCCGGTGGCGATCGTCGTGTCGATCGGCGGCGCTCTCATCGACTTGCTCCATCGCCGCATTGTCGGGTTGGCGCTGTTTGTGTTGGGGCTGTTCTTGATGGTGTTCCTGGCTATGGCCGCCATTTATTCCGCACTTGCGACCGCGGGTGTCGATATGCGGTCGGACAACTATCGAGAGGACCTGCCATTTTACGACGCTTTGTGGCTCGGCGCTTTCGCGATTGTGGCGTGTGCGATCAGCTACCAAGTCATGCGCGCTGGCTGGTGGCAACTCACAAGCCGCTCAGCCGATTTTTGCTCTGCGCGCGGTTGGCGTCCTTCGCCTTGGCGTTTGTTGACGTCGTTCCGACGTTATCTCGGACTTCCGAGCTTTCTCTCATATGTCGGCAAAAAGCGTAGCGTCGTGACGATGCTCTATTTCGGTGTCGCCGTCCTCAACCTTGGTCTCTTCGCATTGCTCTTCTTGCCGGTGGCGCTTGGCACATCGAAAGAGCAAGTCGAGTCATTCAATCCTGTCGTTGTGTGCTCGGTGATCGGCGCTTTGCTGCTGCTCAACATTGTTGGAGCGGGAGATCTTCTGGCGCGGCTGGCGGATACGCGAGCGACGAAGCTCTATCAGAGTGTTCGTGAATGGGATGCGCGCCCGCCAGTATTGTTTTTGCGCGCCTTTAATCAAGACAGCACAAAACTGTATGCGCGTGGCGGAGATCCATTCGCGCGTTGGCCCGCTGGCGTCGGCCGCGTCCGCACCCTTGACGAAATTCTGCTTGAGCATGGGTCGCCGTACGGTCCCGTCATCGCCATCGGCGACCCACGCGATCCAACACCGCCGCTTGGCGCGGCGCGCGTTTTTGTCGAAGGGGCCGGCGACCAATGGCAAGACGTTGTCACGGCGCTTGCCGGCGCATCGCACGCTGTCGTGCTTTCTCCCAATCGAGGGGAGGGGGTTCAGTGGGAACTCGATCTCATCGCGCATGCCGGCGGGCGTCTTCAAACGATCTTGCTCGCGAGTCCGGCGCTTGGCCGCGAAGAAACTTTGGCGCTTTTTGAGCGATTGGCGCCGGGCATGCCTCAAATCCCCGCGCGGCAAGTGTTGATTGCCGCCTATGCGCAGGATGGCGTTTGGACAGTTCTCACCACTAAGCGGCTTAGTCTCGAAGCCTACGTTGCCGCCCTCAACGCGGCGCTGCAGTCGCTCTTCGGGTTGAGCGGCGTTCCGATGCGCGGTCATGCGCGGGGTTAGTTGCGTATCGTTCGCAACAAGCGTAGAGCGACGCCATGAAAATCCTTTTGCCTCTGGCGCTTGCGCTATCCCTCACCATTGCGGGCTGCGGCCAGCGCGAACCGACCCACGATATGGCGCCGCCCGCGCCGGCGGACGCCGCGCGCGAAGACGCCGATTTCGCGATGCGCCTGGTTCTGATCGAAGGCCATCTGCAAGTCGGCCGCGAACTCATCGAAGCAGGGCAGACGCAGAACTCGCTTCCGCACTTCGGCCATCCGGTGCGCGAACTTTATAGCGACATGATCCCGATCATCGTTCACCGCGGCGGCGCGCAATTCGATCGTGATCTGATCGCCCTCGAAGCGCTTGCCGCACGCGAAAACAATTCGCCGACGTTTACGACGGCCTTCGATGCCGCGCTCGCAAAGGTGCAAGCGGCGCGCAATTTGATCCCAGCCGAAAAATGGTCGGACGATCAATTTGTCCTTGGTCTCGTCGCCGACACGGCAAACGTCGCCAGCCAGGAATACCGAAATGCCCTGGTCGGCGGCCGCATCGATAGTCTCATTGAGTATCACGATGCGCGGGGCTTCATCTTCCGCCTTGGCGACATCCTCGCCGCGCATCAGGGCGCGGATCCGCGATTGGCGCAGGCCGCCGCGCTGGTGGCGGAACTTCGTGTCTTCGTTGAGCCGCTCAATCCGTCGAACCCGCCGCGCGCCACGGACGTGCAGTTCGAAGAAAAAGCCGCCGCTCTTCGCGCGCTTGTGGAAGCACCTCCAGCGCAATGAACCCGTACAGCGATTTCAGCGTTCCGTGGTTCGATGCATTTTTGCTATGGCTGAGCGCAACCGAACTTCGCGCGTTTTTCTATCGCTTCGAGGATTTTGACTGGCTGTTCGTCTTCGCTCACGTCGCCTCGGCGGCTGTGCTGCTGGGCTCGATCCTGATCGTCGATCTGCGCATCATTGGGGTGATGCGCGAAATCAATCTCCGCAAGCTCGCGGTGCTGGCGTTGCCGTGGTCGATTGGCGGCGCCGTCGTTGCGCTTCTGAGCGGCTCGGTGCTGTTGTTGTTCGATCCGATCGCGGTTGGCGTTCACACCTACTTCCTGCCCAAGATGGGCTTGATCGTGTTGGGCCTTCTCAACGCCGTGATGTTTCACCGCCTGTTCAATCTCGACATCGCCGAAACCCCGTCCGTTCGCACGCGGTTCGTTGGCGCACTCTCGATTGCGCTATGGGCGGGCGTCTTCCTTTGCGCCTCGCTTAACAGCACGGAACGCATCTCCAGCACCAATCATGCCGAGTTCAGCCGCTAGCGCGCGCTGTGGGTGGTTTCGACCGTCGGTCTAGCTGCCCAACAGCACCGTGCGGCCGTTGACCGGTTGGGTGTGGCGCGAGCTTGAACCAAGGGCCTCGCGGAGCGCGGCGATCTGTTCCGCCGAAGCGGTGATCGGCGTACGCAGCACGTTCCAGCGGACGCCTTCGCTGCACGGCGGGGTCGTCAGCGAGCCCGCATACGCGAAATAGGCGCGATCGGGCGGCAGCAGCGCCGTCAGATTGACGCTTAGATGCTCCGCGAATTCGTCGCCATGTTCGCGGGGCGCATGCTCAAGCAACGCCGCGAGCGCGCCGTTCTCGACGCCTTCTTCGATGAATACGCCAACAACGGCGAGTTGCCCGGCTTCGTTACGGTGCACGAAATGGAGTTCGGCCGGGTACGCGCGGCGGTCCAGCATATGTTCGGCCGGCGCGTGAAAATGGAATTGCGCGAACGTGTAGTTGTCGTTGCCGATGCCCAGCGTCGCCGCGCTCTGCGCGGGGCTGAATTGCAGGGTGTGGCCGTTGTTCACGAAGCCGCCTTCGACCGGCAAATAGTGCGGCGCGAGGTCCGGCACTTCCGCCATCGGCGCGGCGCTGGAGAGGTTGATGGGGGATTGCTCTTGGCCGCGCCCGCAGAGGCCGCTGACCCCGGCCCAAGCGCGCTGATTGCCGTAGCCCCAGTGTGAAGCGGCCTGTTGAACCGCGGCGTGCGGCGCGTTGGTGGCGGCGTGCGCCTCGGCCGGACCGAGCGTCGGTCCGTGGCCGTTGGCGGCTTCGCCATGCGCGGCGTCAGCGCCATGCGCTTCGGCCGATGCTTGTTCATGATGCGCGCTATCGCTGCTCGCGCCACAGCTGGCAAGCAACAAAGCGAGCGCGGACGCCGCTGATCCCAGACGCATTAGGAAATTCTCCACCAACCCCGGCCGCGCGCTTCTTAAGAAGTCTTGCGGTCAGCCTTGGTGAATACACGATCACGCTTAAAGCCAGGTTACGTGGGAACTCGCAACTGCAGTTTAGCGCCCAGCAAAAAGGCCGAGCCGCTCGCGCGCCCCGGCCTTGCTTGCGAGAGATCGAAAGCGCCTTAACGAATCTCGTTCTGGCTCTTCACGATTTTGCCGACGAGGCCGTAGGCTTTCGCTTCCTCCGCCAGCATCCAGTAATCGCGATCGACGTCGCGCTTGATCTTGTCCGCCGGTTGGCCGGTGGCGTTAGCGAAAATCTGGTTCAGCCGTTCGCGCATGCGCAGGATTTCGCGCGCCTGAATTTCAACGTCCGACGCCATGCCGCCGACGCCGCCGCGCGGTTCGTGCAGCAGGAAGCGCGTGTTCGGCAGGCAGTAGCGGTTCTCACGCTCAGCGGCGCAATAGATCAGCGCGCCGGCGCTGGCGACCCAGCCAGTGCCCAGCATGCGGACCGGCGCGTTGATGAACTTGATCACGTCGTGGATCATGTCGCCGCTCTCGACGTGGCCGCCGGGCGAGGAGATCACGAACGTGATCGGATTGGCGTTTTGGGCGGCGAGCGCGAACAGGCGTTCGGTCACGCGGCGCGCCTGGATGTCGTTCACTTCACCGGTCAGCATCACGACGCGCGCTTCGAACAGCGCCTTTTCGATCACGTCCGGCGCATTGCGGCCGTCCGCCGGGTTCTTGTCTTTGTCGTCTTCGTCGTCGAGGCGGGTGATCGAACCGATCATGTCGTAGGCTCCTGTCATGGTCGAACAGGTAGGCGGGTTCGCGGGGTTTTCCAACCGCTTCCGGGCCAAGGCCGCGCAGCAGCCGCAGCGCCGGGAGCCATCGTTGCGGCAAGCCAAGGAAAGACCGGAGTTTTCCACAATCGCCGGTTCCGGCCCGCCAACGGGGCAGCGTTTTCGTCGCAAAACCTCGCCGCGGTGCTCGCGAGCGCTATAAGGCCTCAAAAGGGGACAAAATGCTGGACAAAGAGCTGAGCCTTCGCGCTCTCATTCTCGGCGCGCTCATCGCCATCGTTTTCACCGCGGCCAACGTCTATCTCGGCCTGCGCGTCGGCATCACCATCGCGTCGTCGATCCCCGCGGCCGTGATCTCGATGGGCATCTTCCGGCTCTTCAATACCGGCACCATCCGCGAGAACAACATTGTGCAGACTGTCGCCTCCGCCGGCGGCACGCTCTCGGCCATCATCTTCGTGCTGCCTGGCCTCGTCATGATCGGCTATTGGCGCGGTTTCGATTTTCTGACGACGTTTCTCATCTGCGCGCTTGGCGGAACGCTTGGCGTGCTGTTCTCGATCCCGCTGCGCCGTGCGCTGGTTGTGAATTCGCCGCTGCCGTTTCCCGAAGGCGTCGCCGCCGCCGAAGTCTTGAAGGTCGGCGCGACCGGCGACGAAGCGCCGGAGAACGTGCTGGAGCGCAATAGGGGTCCGCTGATCGTCTTGTGGGGCGCGCTGATTGCGGCCGGCGCGCAGATCATCAGCTTCATGGGTCTTGCCGCGGCAACCGTCTCGCAGTTCTTCCGCGTTGGCGCCGGCGTAAGCGGCGTCACCGTCGGCTTCTCGCTCGCACTCGTCGGCGCCGGCCACCTTGTTGGCATCAGCGTCGGCATCGCCATGCTTTGCGGTCTGCTGATCTCGTGGGCGTTTTTGATGCCCTATCTTACCGCCGGCATGCCTGGCGAGATCGCTGAAACCGCCGAAACCATCTTCCGCAGCCAGGTGCGCTTCATCGGCGCTGGCACGATCGGCGTCGCCGCCATCTGGAGCTTGATCAAGCTCGTCGGCCCCGTCGCCAAAGGCATCGCCGATACGATGAAAGCCGGCTCGGCCGCCAAGACCGGCGCGCATGATGATCGCGACATGCCCATGAGCACGATCGCGCTCCTCAGTCTCGTTTGCCTCGTCGCCATCGGCGCGCTGCTTTTCCTCTTCATCCAAGACGCGCCGACGCTGCAGCCTTACACCTGGCCGCTCGTATTCGGCGGGGTTGCGTTCACTGTCGTCATCGGCGCCTTCATCGCCACCGTCGCCGGCTACATGGCCGGCCTCATCGGCGCCTCTAACAGCCCCGTTTCCGGCATCGGCATCTTGTCGATCGTCATTGGCTCATTGCTGCTCGCCGCCTTCGCCCAGCCCGTGCTCGGCGACGGCGCAACCGATGCGCTCGTCGCCTTCGCGCTCTTTGCTGTGGCGATGGTGTTTTCGATCGCGACCATCTCCAACGACAACCTGCAAGATCTGAAAACCGGCCAACTCGTCGGCGCCTCGCCTTGGCGTCAGCAGATCGCGCTCATTGTCGGCGTCATCGCCGGCGCGCTCGTCATTGGCCCTGTGCTCGATCTCCTCAACCACGCCTACGGTTTCCCCGGTGATCCCAACCGCGACGCCATCGCGGCCGATCCGCTCGGCGCGCCGCAAGCGACGCTCATCTCTACGCTGGCCCGCGGCGTCCTCAACGCTGAGCTCCGCTGGGACCTCATTGGCATCGGCGCCGCCATCGGCGTCGCCGTTTGCTTTTTCGACGAGATTCTCGGCTTCCTCAAAACCATGCGCATTCCGCCGCTCGCGGTCGGCATCGGCATGTACCTGCCCATGGATACGACACAGCCCGTCATCGTCGGCGCCATTATCGGCTGGCTCTATGACCGCGCCGTCTCCAAGCGTGAGAACGCCGAAATGGCCAAACGCTTCGGCGTTCTGCTCGCCTCCGGCCTCATCGTCGGCGAAAGCCTGCTCGGCATCCTCAACGCCGGCCTGATCGTCGCCACAGGCAATCCAGCGCCCATCGCGATCGTCGGCGAAGACTTCGCTGCGACGTCGCGTTGGGTGGGCGCGGCGCTCTTCGGCGTGCTGCTGTTCATCAGCTACGCCTGGGTCTCGCGCCAATCGAGGACACAGAAGTAACCCGAATCTCACTATCACTCATTTCCGCATGAGCGACGTCTTCATCTCTTACAAACGCGAGGACAAAGCCCGCGTTGAAGCGCTCTACACGCTGCTGCTCGATCTCGACGTGCCGGTGTGGTTCGATGCCGGTATCGAAGTTGGCATGGAATGGGAGGCGCGCATTCTCGAGCAGATCGGGAAGGCGAAGGCCGTCATTGTCTGCTGGAGCTTTGCCGCCGTCTCGTCGCACTGGGTGATGCGCGAAGCGCAAATCGGTCTCGATCGCGGCATCCTTGTGCCGGTGACGATCCATCCGTGCTCGTTGGTGCCGCCGTTCGATGCGTTGCAAGCCGCCGACCTCACACAATGGGATGGCGCGCCGGATCATCCCGAGCTTCAAAAAGTGCTGCTTCGTCTCGGCTTGCTGGTCGGGAAGAAGAACATCGCGCGCAACGCGCGTTTGCGCGGCGGCGGCCAGAAGGAAGAATTGGTCAATCTGCTGCGCGCCATGCTGATTGAGCGCGCGCTCGCTGGCGACGCGCCTTACACCTACAAGGAAGCCGAAGACGCCTTGCGCGCCGCCGCCGAAGACGAAGGCTTGCAACTCGGCGAGTTCGACCAGCACTCACTCTGGGGCGCGCTCGACGCCATCGCGGAACAGAACCGCCGGCGCCGCGAACCGCCGCTCGATGTGCTGGTCGTCAGCAAGGAAACTGGCCGTCCCGGCCGCGGCTACTGGCAGAAACACGCCTTCCTGCCTGGCGACGGCGACGAGTTGGAAAAACAAGTCTTCGAGCGTCACCTCGCGGCGGTTCGCGCATCCGACTGGAGCCGGGACGTTTAACGCCTATGGATCGCCGGCGAGACGCCGGCGGTCCATAGGCGCGGCGCTGGTCAGATCAGCACGTCCAGGCGCTGAATGCCGTTGAAGAACGGCAGCGTCCGTTTCTCTGGCCTTTCGTCGGGTCGCGCCAATCGCAAGTTCGGAAATCGGTGAAACAACTTCACCAGCGCCGCCTGCGCCTCGATGCGCGCGAGCGGGGCGCCAATGCAAATGTGCGAGCCGCCGCCGAAGGCGACGTGCGGGCCTGGCTTGCGCGAGACGTCAAACGCGTCCGGATTTTCGAAGATGTCAGGATCGTGGTTCGCCGAACGCAGCAGCGAGATCACGGACTGCCGTGCTTTGACTGGACAGCCGCCAATTTCCATGTCGTGCGGCGTCACCCGCGCCGTGATATCCACAGGGCCGTCGAACCGCAAAATTTCCTCGACGACTTGCGCGACGATTCCTGGATCGGCTTTCAGTTTCGCCAGCTGATCAGGGTGCGTCAGTAGCGCATAGACGCCATTGCCGATGAGATCGCTGGTCGTGAGATTGCCGCCAACGAGAAGGCCGATGAGATTTGAAACGATCTCCCGGTCTTTCAGCTGCGCGCCTTCCGCCTGCAATGTCACGACATCGCTGATGAGATCATCCTTCGGGTGGGCGCGGCGGTCGGCGATCTGTTCCTCGAAATAGCTGGTGATCGCTTCGCCGGAGCGTTCGAGGACGGCGACCTGATCCGGCGTGCGGAACGGGTTCAGGATCTGAATGACGCCCTCGGACCATTCGCGAAACTCGGCGCGACGTTCGATATCGACGCCCAGAATGGCGCCGATGACATCGATCGGCAGTGGAATGGAAAAGTCGCCGAGAATGTCGAAGCCGCCGCGCGGCTCGACGGCGTCCAGCTTCTCGTCGATGATCTCATCCACCAGCGGCTTGCACTTGGCAGCGCGCGCATAGAGCGCTTTCGCGATCGGCGGGCGCACACGCGAATGGTGCGGTTCGTCCATCAACAGGATCGAGTTTGATCGTTTTTCACCCGTCTCCGGATCGACTTCGAAGCTCTCCATCAGCCGCTGATTGAACGGCCCCGGCGGTTCGACCTTGTCCGGCCCACGCAGCATGGTGCGATCGTTCAGCAGTTCGCGAACGAGCTTGTAGCGCGTGACGACGTGTGATCCGGCCATGTCGTCGCGATAGACCGAATGATGCTCGCGAAGCTGGCGGTAAAGCGCGTGCGGATCGTCGCGAAACGCCGGATTGAGCGGCGTCAGCTGTAGGATCGGGGGCGGTGGATCATCGGCCATCGGCCGACTCTGCGCTTCGCCCGCGCAGGCCGCAAGCTGACGCGGACATCAGCCACGTTTTTCTTCGAGCAGTTTAGTAAGCCGCTCCACAGCCGTCGTCAGGCGCGCGATTTCCTGTTCGCGCAGGAGATCGATCTTCTGGTGAAGCGTCTCGATCTCCAGTTCGGCTTTGCAGTTGATGTCGTAGTCTTCAATGCTGCGGCGGCGATCTATTTCAGCTTGCCGGTTCTGGCTCATCATGATGACCGGCGCTGTGTAGGCCGCCTGAAACGAAAGCAGCAGGTTAAGCAGGATGAACGGGTAGGGGTCGACGCGGCTTGAACTCACGGCATTGAAGATGATCCAGGCAAACAAGAGCGCCGATTGAATGGCGATGAAGCGCCAGGAGCCGACAACGGCGGCAATCGCATCAGCTGCCTTATCCCCCCAGCTTTGCGGCGCGGTGACGTCGGTCGGGGCCGGACGCTCTTTGGCGCGTTGACGCAGTTGGCTGAGCAAATCCTGGACGGCGTTGGACATTGGCGACTCCGAATTGTCGGAGGAGCCTACCCCGCCACGCGATCAAACAGAATGTTGAACGCCTCAATTGCGGCGCGCGGCCCTTCGGCATGCGCCCATACGCCGGCGGAAACGGCCAGAAAATCCGCGCCGGCCCGCACGAGCGGCTCGGCGTTTTCAATGGTGACGCCGCCGATGGCGACGCACGGCGTTTCCATCGTCTCCTGCCAGATCGAGAGAATTTCTGGATCGGCCCAATGCGATGGGTCCTTGGTGCTTGTCGGGTAGAATGCGCCGAACGCGACATAATCCGCACCAGCCTCCGCGGCCGCATACGCAAGATCGCGCGAGTTGTGGCAGGTGACGCCGACGATGCGCTCCGTGCCGAGGAGACGGCGCGCCTCCGCATAGCTCGCATCGCTTTGGCCGACATGGACGCCATCGGCGTCAAGCCGCGTCGCGAGGTCGGGGCGATCGTTCAGAATGAAGGCCGCGTCCGCGGCTTGCACGATTGGCTTGAGCACGGCGCCGATGCGCAGAATTTCCGTGTCCGGCATGTCCTTCAGGCGCAGCTGCACACACGCGACATCGCCGCCGTTCAATGCGTCTTCAAGCGTGCGCGCAAACGTATCCAACGCGAACGCGGGTGGCGTGATCAGATACAGGCGGGCTCGACGGCTCATCTATTGCTGTCCATACTGATTGGCGTGGGACTGATCCAGGGGGAGTGGAATGAAACTTCACGCATGGGCGCTCGCGGGAGCTGTTGTCGCGTTGGCTATGCTGGCGGGGTGCGAGACGATGAGCGCCGAAGAGTGCGCTGTCGCTGATTGGCGCCAGCTTGGCTATGCCGACGCTGATCGCACCGGACAGGATGGCTTCGCCAATCGCGCGCAAAGCTGCGCCGAGAAGGGCGTCAGCGCCGACGCGAACGCCTATCGCAGCGGTTTCGCCGATGGTCTGCGCGCCTTCTGTCAGCCGCCGCGCGGGTTTGATTTCGCGCGCCGTGGCGGCACCTTCAACGGCTATTGCCCCGCGGATCTTGATGAAGATTTCCGCTACGCGCTTGGCGATGGCCGCCGGGTCTATGATCTGCAGCAGAGCATCGATGAGGCGCGGCGCAATGTCGACAACGCCACGCGCCGACGCGCCGAACTCGATGACGATATTCGCGGACAGGAAGGCTTGCTGCAGGCGGCGACGTCCGATGATGAGCGCCGCCGTATCCGTGACACGATCGAAGGCATGCGGCGTGAGCGTCGTGACGTGAACGACGATATCCGCGTGGCGCAAGAGCAGCTGCCGCGTCTCAGCTACCAGATGAATATTCTGCGCAGCGAACTTGGTTCTCGCTGGGGCAATTCCTGGTGATTGCTAGCGGCTAACGCGGCGTCCGAACGATCCGGCCGTCGCAGGCTGCATTGGCGCTGTCGCGGCAGGACGCAAGGCGGGGCGCGGCGCGGCTTGCGTCGCGGGCGCTTGTTTTTCGCGTGCGGCGATGGCGCGATCGATTGCGCTTTCGGCGCCCGCCAAGCTCATGCCCGGGATTGGCGTCGGCATTTTCGCCGGCGCATTTTGGTTCGGCACGAAGGGTGCGCCGCCGGCGCCGCCGCCCGGCGGCGGACCGTATTTGTTGTCCTGGTTCTTGCCCGGCATGCAGCCGAGATCGACGAACATGAAAAGGTTGATCGCCTGCGTCACCAGCAGCCACGTGCCGATGGAGGAGAGCGCTTGTTCGGGTGTTTCGCCGCCGGCGAGCGCCGCGAACACTGTCGCCGAGATCATGAACCCCGGCAGCAGAGGCAGTAGCGTCCACAGGCCGCTGCGGCCGCGATCGTGAAAGCGCTTGGTCTGCAGCGCAAAGCTGATCCAGGCGATGAGTGCGAGCGGCGGGAACAGGACCAGGCCCATCACCGACATCATGTGCAACATGCCGGCGCCGGTTTTCGGGATCTCGGCGGTTGGTATGAACATCACGCCGAGCAGGAACAGCAGCATGATGCCGCCGAAGCCCGCACCGATGTTGCCGAGCCAGAATTGGACGCGGTTGATGCGCCCCTTAAAACCGAAAAGCAGTGAAACCAAAGTCACGAGCCGCCGCTCCCGCAAGTTGGTGTGACGGTAGCCGAGAAGAATTAATATCGCGGATAGATTTGGAGCATTCGTAGTTAAGCGCCTGCGCGCTTCTATTTACTCTGTTGTACAAACCTCGTCGCGCGCAGCAAAACGGCCCCGCTTTGAGGGCGGAGCCGTTGCGTTGATCCGGACCGCGCGCCGCGCTTACGCGGCGTGCTGGCGTTCCAGGATTTCGTTCCATTTGCCTTGGCTGGCGAGGCCATTCATGCGCGCGCGGTGCAGGAATGCCGCTTGCCCCGCGGCGACATTTTCAGATTTCCCGCTCCAGGCCTTTTGGGGCGCGGCTTGCAGCGCGCGGCCATAAGAGAATGTCATCTGCCATGGGAAACCGCCGATCTCGTTCATGCGCGACAGGTGCGCGGTTGCGAGTTCGTCGGATTGGCCGCCTGAAAGATAGGCGATGCCCGGCACCGCCGCCGGAACGCACGCCATGAGGCACTTGATGGTCTTTTGCGCCACTTCATCGACAGACGCCTGCTTCGCGGCCTTCTTGCCTGGCACAATCATGTTCGGTTTCAGCACGATGCCTTCGAGCTTCACGTTCATGAAGTAGAGCTGCTGGAAGGTTTCCTTCAACACCCATTCGGTGACCGCGTATGTCGTCTCGATGTCGTTATCGCCATCCATCAGCACTTCCGGCTCGACGATCGGCACGATGTCGAACTCCTGGCAGAGGTTGGCGTAGCGGGCGAGGGCGTGCGCGTTGGCGAGCACGCCGGCGTGGGAAATGTTGGTCGGATCGATGACCGCGCGCCACTTCGCGAAGCGCGCGCCGCGCTCATGATATTTCGGCAGGCGCTTATCGAGGCCGTCGAGACCTTTGGTGATGAGTTCGCCCGGGCGGGCGCCGTGAAGCGGGCGTGTGCCTTCGTCGACCTTGATGCCGGGGATGGAGCCGTTGTCGGTGATCTTCTTGACCAGCGGCGTGCCGTCGGCGGCATCCTGCCAAATGGTCTCGTCATAGAGAATGACGCCCGAGACGTAGGCCATGGCGTCCTTGGCGCTGAACATCATCTCGCGATAGTCGCGGCGGTTGTCGGCGGAGTTTTCCACGCCGATCGCGTCCATCCGCTTGCCCATGGTGCCGGTCGATTCATCGGCGGCCAGAATACCCTTGCCCGGCTGGACCATGGCGTCCGCGACCTTGTTCAATGCTTCGAGATTCACCTGTCCGCCCCTGATTTTGAGTGATGGCCGGGGGTTTAGCGCAGGCTTCTCAAAAACGCCACGCGACGGAGGGGCATGGCAGCATCGCATGTGTGCGCGATTTCACAGTCTCGCCGGGGAGGAGATTTCCACAGGACGGTTTCGCTGGGGAGGGAGGTCGTATATTACCAGCCCGCAACGATAGGGGGTGGCAGATGGACGACAGTGCGACGCGTGAGGAGCAAGACCCATCCGCGCCATCAACCCGGAAGTCGGAGGGGTGGCTGGCCGCGCTTGGTAGGGTGCTCAGAGCCCTTGGCGGACTTGCGGGGCTTGCTGGCGGGCTCGCGCTAACCTTCTTCAAACTCGAAGAACTTGCGGTCGAGAACGGCTGGCGAATATCCCTGAACGGGTGGCTACAAGACTTTGCGGCAATGTGGATACGCAATGTCGCGCAAATCGAGTCCCATCAATGGCCTTCAGTTTGGGTCATACTCACTGAGGGCCTGGTGGCGGCGGCCGCCATTTCGATCGTGTTCAGCTACACCGTGAACAACATAAGCCAGCGCATCAGTACGATTTGGCAGTATATGCGGCCGATCACGTTGCCCACGGATGTTGTTCGGGCGGACCAGGCCACGCGCGAATGGATCAACAAGCTCAGCGCAAAGGAAAGTGCTGACCAACAGCTCGAAATCGCCCGTCTAATCAAAGATTGCAGTGATTTGAAGCGGGAGCGCGACGGACTGAGAACTGAAAACTATCGGCTTGGCGAAGCGCTAAAGAAGGCAGGAGAACGCCTGAAAGCGAATGATCGCGTGTTCTCGCAATTCGAAAAAATTTCGCGGCTGTTGCAGAGCAAGATTGACCGCGCCCGGCAGAAATATCCGGTTTCACCGAATTAGCGCGTCGATTTCCTGGATTAGCTCCCGCGTCGCAATTGCCGCGTCGTTCATGTCGACCAAGAACGTCTCCAGCTGGCGTTCAAACTCGACCGATATTGCGTCTGGATATTGAGCAACCGCGAGCAAGCTTGATGCAAATTCGTCCACCGCTTCGCGATGCACGTTGTCGGCGTAGGCGAGGGCGAATGCTTCGGACATGGGATCAGTTGGCACGATTCGTGATGAGGACTGAACTCATGAGGCGGCTGCTTGTTCACCGCACGTTACATTCTCACATAAAAACAATATGTCGCAGCGATCGCGCCGTGGAGATTGCGAAAGCTGAACATGAAAATTGTTTCAGTCGGCGATTGTTAGCTCAGCGCTTTAGCGCCTCAACGCCAGGCAACGGCTTGCCTTCCATCCATTCGAGGAACGCGCCGCCGGCGGTGCTTACGAACGTGAAATCATCGGCGACGCCGGCGTGATTCAGCGCCGCGACCGTATCGCCGCCGCCGGCGACAGCGATGAGTTTGCCGGCCTTCGCGAGTTCGGCGGCTTCCTGGGCGGCTATGACTGTAGCCTGATCAAACGGCGGAACTTCGAAAACACCAAGCGGGCCGTTCCAAATGAGCGTGTGTGAGTGCTTCATTGCCTCGCGCAGTTTGCGAACCGTCTTCTCGCCGGCATCAAGAATTTTCTCGTCAGCCGCGATGTCATCAAGCCCGGTGATCCGCGCTTCGGCATGCGGTTTCACTTCCTTTGCGACCACGACATCAACCGGCAGCAGGATTTCGCACTTGCCTTTCGCCGCCGCCAGGATCGCGCGCGCGGTGTCGGCCATGTCCTTCTCAGCCAGCGAACCGCCGATTTCGACGCCTTGCGCGTAAAGGAACGTGTTGGCCATGCCGCCGCCGATGGCGAGCTTGTCGAGTTTTTTGATGAGGTTCTGCAGGAGATCGAGCTTTGTCGAAACCTTGGCGCCGCCGACGATGCCGAGCACCGGGCGCTTCGGCGTCCCCAGCGCGGCGTCGAGGGCATCAAGCTCACGCTCCATCTGTTTGCCTGCGTAGGCGGGCAACAAATGCGCGAGGCCCTCGGTCGTGACATGCGCGCGGTGCGCGGCGGAAAACGCGTCGTTGACGTAGAAATCGCCGAGCGCCGCGATTTGTTTGGCGAGCTCAGGATCGTTCTTCTCTTCGCCGGCGTGGAAGCGGGTGTTTTCGAGAAGGATCACTGCGCCAGCCGGCATCGCATCGATCTCGGCCTTGGCTTCGGGGCCGACGCAATCGTCAGCGAAGTCGACCGGATGCCCGAGGAGTTTTGCGAGTGGCGCCGCGACGGGGTGCAACGACATTTCCGGCACGCGCTTGCCCTTGGGGCGATCGAAGTGCGCGAGCAGGGCGACTTTGCAGCCCTTGGCGGTTAGCGCCTGGATGGTCGGCAGCGCCGCGCGCAGTCGCGTATCGTCGGAGACCGCGCCGTCTTTCATCGGTACGTTGAAGTCGACACGGACGAGCGCGGTCTGGTTCGGCGGCGCGTCTTCGATGCGGCGAAAGCTCAAAGGTGTCTCCCGGTAATCAGCAGGCCGATCCAATAAGCGAGGCCCAGGACGACGGCAATCATCGCAATTGCAATGGCGCCTTGCGCAAGGCGCGTCGCGGGCTTCATCGCCATGAGCGCGCGGCGGCGCGTCCAACCCCACGAGGCGACCGCGCCGACAAAAACCATGACCGCGTACAAAACCGGCAGACCGACAAGGCCAGCGATCAACGCCAGCGCAAAGAAGGCGAAGTCCGTGGTTGCCGAGCCGATATTGGGCCGCCGCGCCATTGCGTCTTACCCGATCAGGAAGTCTTTCTTGCCGAGTTCGATGCCGTTGTGGCGCAGGATCGCGTAGGCCATCGTGGTGTGAAAATAGAAGTTCGGCATCGCCCATTGGTTGACGTAGTCGAGGCCGCTGAACTTCAGTTCCATGTTTGGAATCTTGATGCTGATCTCACGGCTTTCCGAGCCTTCGAATTGCTCTGGCTTGAAGCTTTCGACGATCGCCAGCACTTTTTTGATGCGTGCCTGCAAATCCGCGAACGTGGTCTCGGTGTCTTCAATGGCCTCAATCTGCGCGCCGGCAAGCCGCGCCGCGCAGCCTTTTGCGTGATCTGTCGCGATCTGGATCTGCTTGGTCAGCGGAAACATGTCGGGCGCGAGGCGCGCATTGAGCAACACTGACGGATCGTAGCCCTTTGCCTTCGCTTGTTGTTCGGCCTTCGCGAGCATCGACGCGAGGTTGTTCAGATTGCGCACGAATATGGGCGCGCTCACGGCGTGCATGGAAACTTTGGTCATGACTTTTAGATCGAGCCCCCGGCGACGAGGCCGAGCCAATAGCAGCCGACCTGAATGGAGATGATGACGACAAAGCCGAAGGTCATCACCGTCGCCCAGGTCGCGCCGCGCAATCGGTTCAGCACCGAATTTCGCGTGACGGTCCAATAGGCCAGCATTGAGATCGCCGCTAGTGCTGTTAGCCACACCGGCGCGTCGAAAAGGCCGCAGGCGAATGCTGCGAGCGCGAAGCACAGCTCCGACGCAGAGTTCGAGAAGCTGCGATAGTGCCGCCGAACGCGCATATCGCGATTGGCGCACATCGCATGCGTTAACGCTGTTGCGTTCATCTGAAACGTGTATGGACCGCCGGCGCCTCGCCGGCCAGCGCCACAGCATGCCGGCGGGACGCCGGCGGTCCATATTACGGCGCGATAGCGTTCAGAAGGTATGCGAGTAGAAACCCGATCCACGGAAACGAAATGCCGCTGAGAACGGCGAGCGCGATCGTCTTTCGGTCCGTGCCGGTCAGCCGCCGCGCGAGAAAGAATTCACTCGCCACCCACGCCGCCGCCGACGCGATGAAGAAAATTCGATAGCCAACGTCAAAGTGCTCAACCGCGAGCAGCGCCGCGCCAAGCCCAACGCCCATCCCCCAAAGCTGTCCCTTCGCGACAGGCGTGAGGTGAGGGAGGCGGAGTTTCATTGGCCGCATTGTCCCATTGATCTGACATTGGCGGGGAGCGTGTTTGTTCCGATGAATTCCGCTCTCGCCGCTCGATTTCTACGCCAGACTTCAGGGGCGAGGGAACAACCCGCCATGACGCCGGCGTCACGACCTCTAGCTTCAGCGTCGCTGTATCCAAACGAAGCGTCGCCCTCGTACTGCACCGCGAAGCCTTCTTCGATAAGGCGGCGTCCCAAATCGAACTCCGATCCATCGCCCTTCCGAACCCAGCACCGAACAAGGGGTCGTCCAAATGACTCTACGTACGATCCCGAGTGCCGTTGCATTTGCTCGCAGCGCAGCAATCCGTCTCCTGCGATCTCCAGAAGCTGCCGCCTTGCTGCCCCACCACAGTCTTCTACACCGCTGCAAACTTGGGTGAGCTCCGGAGCGTCGACGCCCCAAAGACGGAGCGGCATTTCGCCGATCCAAAACGTGTCGCCATCATGCACGTCCGCCTCGGCCAACTGGCCGAAATAACCTCGCTGCCGAACCTGTCCGCCGAAACCAATTGCCACAACAATGAGCGCAGTCACAGCGCCGGCCATGAATCCCCACAGAACGAAGATTGAAGGCCGAAGCGCTCGTTCGATGTGCTCGCCACGTGTGAAGGCGATCAACGCAAATGCGCCGATCACCGCGGCTACGATGACAAACAGATCAAGAAGCTGGGGAATGAAACCGCTTACTGACGGCACATTGCGTGAGAACGCCTGAAAAAGAACTGCGTTCTCTGGGTCTGCTCGGTGTTCCCACGCGTCGATCACTGCGCGAAACAAGCCAAAATGATCGTTTGCGTTCGCCAAAAACCAAATTGACATAGCAAGCATGATCGCGCCAGCAAACCAAATCAGCGACCGCCACGGTTGCTTGAATTGTTGCGTGCTGAGCCAGAAGACCGCGAGCGAAGCTATGAGCAGTGTAAACGCCAAACCCATAGCGGTCCTCTCAATCCACGATCACGCCCTTGCCGTCGATCACGCGAATACGCAGCGCTGGCGCATCGTAGAAGAGCGCACGGTCGGCGATTTCGCCGGTGCCGCGCAACTCTTCCTCGGCAAAGCAGATGACCTGGCTCGAGCCTTCGAGCAGCACGCCATACGAAACAGGCTGTCCAGCCTCTTCGCCAACGCCGAGCACGTGCCCGGCCTTGCCGACAAAGCTCGGGTCGTCTTCGCAATGCGCGACGACGACCCGTTCGTAGAAACTGAGCTTCGCCAAGACTAGATCAGCTTCGCCATCGCCACGGCCGTATCGGCCATGCGGTTCGAGAAGCCCCACTCGTTGTCATACCAGCTCAGCACCGAGCAGAATTTGCCTTCCATGACCTTCGTCTGGTCGTTGTGGAAGATGGACGAGTGCGGATCGTGGTTGAAGTCCATCGAGACGTTCGGGTGATCGGTGGCGCCCAGCACGCCTTTGAGCGCGCCTTCCGAGGCGGCTTTGATCGCAGCGTTGATCTCTTCCTTCGTCGTCGCGCGCTTGGCGACGAACTTGAAGTCCACGACCGAGACGTTCGGCGTCGGCACGCGGATCGAGATGCCGTCGAGCTTGCCCTTCAGATCGGGGATCACGAGGCCGATCGCCTTGGCGGCGCCGGTCGACGTCGGGATCATGTTCAGCGCAGCGGCGCGGGCGCGGTAGAGATCCTTGTGCAGCGTATCCAGTGTCGGCTGGTCGCCTGTGTAGCTGTGGATCGTCGTCATCATGCCGTGATCGATGCCGATCGCGTCATGCAGAACCTTCGCCACCGGGGCCAAGCAGTTCGTCGTGCACGAAGCGTTCGAGATCACGACGTGATCCTTCGTCAGCCCTTGGTGGTTGACGCCGTACACAACCGTGTAGTCCGCGCCGTCCGCCGGCGCCGAAACGATCACGCGCTTGGCGCCGCCTTCGAGTTGGAGGGCTGCCTTATCGCGCGCCGTGAAGATACCGGTGCATTCGAGCGCGATAGCAACGCCCAGATCCTTGTGCGGCAGCTCGGCCGGGTTCTTGATCGCCGTGACCTTGATCTTGCCGCGGCCGATATCGATCCAGTCTTCGCCGCTCTTCACTTCGCCCGGAAACTTGCCGTGGACGCTGTCGAAGCGGAGCAGGTGCGCGTTGGTCGCGACGGGGCCCAGATCGTTGATCGCCACCACCTCGATATCCGTGCGGCCGCTTTCATAGATCGCGCGCAGAACGTTCCGGCCGATGCGTCCGAACCCGTTGATGGCAACCTTCACGCTCATAAGCCTCGCTCCCGGAAAAATGCTGATTTTGATGGCCCGGGATTAACTGCAAAGAGCCGTTGCGTCCACGCCCGGAACAGCAAGTCAGCCTTCCATCGAATCGATCACGGACGTAACAATTCGTCGCAATGGCGAGCGATTCTCTCACTGAGGCGCTGGACGCTCTGGAAACCGCCTTGGACCAAACCAAGGGCGCGGATGCGGACGCATCCGCCGAGGCGCTCGCTCTGCCCGTCAGAGCTTTCAACGCGGCAGCCAGGGAGGCGCTACGCTGATGCAATCCACCGTGAAAATCCTGGGCGAGGACTACGCCATCGAATGCGCGGAACGCGACACGCGCCGCCTCGAAGATTTGGCTAAGGTGCTGGAAACGCGCCTGCAGGGCCTCGGCGGCGATGTGGGCGCCATGCGGCGTCTGGTGCTTGTCGCGCTCGGCCTGATCGACGAGGCGCAAGCCACCAGCGCGGCGTTGGCGCGGGCGCGCATGGAGATCGAGCGGCTGACGGACATGCTGGTTGAGGCGCAGCTGCAAGTTGAGCCGCCTCTGGAACCAACCGACACGCCAGATCGCGGCCGCGTCAGCGCGCTGCGGGTTGCGCAAGGCAGAGCTTGAGGGAAGGCGCTCCCCGCATTAGATTCAACGCGGGCGGTTTCTGCGGCGTTCGAGAGGCGCTTTCATCCCTGGGACCGTATCATCTCTCTCGGGAGCTGGCTCTGTCGCGGACCCTGGTCTGCAGCACCTGGCGCCCACCTAGTACGCTAGGGTTCGAGTGGATGAGCAATCCTTACGGCGCATGTGGTGCCGCCCAACCACCTTTGTTTTCTTCCCCCGCGTGCGGGGGAAGTGGATCGCGCGAAGCGCGAGACGAAGGGGGCAGCGTGGGCGCCCCCCACACCGAAGCAGGCACCACCCCCCCACCAGGGGGGGCGCACAGAGGGGGGGGGGGAGGGGGACGGGGCGCCGCGCGCGACGAGGGGGGCCGCGTCGCCCCCTCAGTCAGCTTCGCTGACAGCTCCCCCGCATGCGGGGGAGCAAA
This sequence comes from Hyphomonadaceae bacterium, assembly GCA_016791365.1. GTDB lineage: Bacteria > Pseudomonadota > Alphaproteobacteria > Caulobacterales > Aquidulcibacteraceae > Vitreimonas. Next base: position 72,342 of record JAEUMT010000026.1, read on the forward strand.
GTGCGCGGCGTCATGACTCCCACCGAACTCGAAGCCGCGAAAGCTGACGCGCGCATGCTGATGCGGGCCGAGCGCAATGCGGTCGAGCCGCGTGACGCCGCGATCAAGCTGATCGAGAACTTCCCGCTCGAACTGGCGAAGCTTTCACCGGTCGCCGGCTATTGGCCCGTTGGCGGCGAGATTGATGGGCGGCCGTTGTTGGCGGCGCTGGCGAAAGCCGGCCGCACCGTGGCGCTACCGCGTATGGAGAGCCGCGCCGGTCCCGCGCGTTTCCTGCAATGGCGCGGCAGCGAGACCTTGCGTGCGGACGCGTTTGGCGTGCCGTCGCCGCCGCCCGATGGCGCCGATCTCAGCCCGCGCTTGTTTCTTGTTCCGCTGCTCGCGTTCGATCGCGCCGGCCGGCGCCTCGGCCAAGGCGGCGGCCACTATGACCGCATCATCTCGCTCTACCGCGCCCATGGCGCGATCGCCGTTGGCTTGGCCTATGCGGAGCAGGAGATGGGCGTAGTGCCCACAGGTCCGCACGACGCGCATTTGGATTGGGTTGTGACGCCACGAGAAGCGATCCGGTGTGGGCGCGGTGAGGGATTGCGTGGGCGCTCGGCGTCGGACCAATGACGACCATCACGCCTGCCTACGACGTACTCTACGATGTAACTGTCGCGCCGTTCGAACCCTATCCAGCTTCAATCGTCTTGGCAGGTTTGGGGCTTGGCATGGGGCTTTGGGCCTACATGTATTCAAAGGAACGTTGGCATCGCGCGCACGCAAACGCGCTAATCGTGCTATCATTGCTTCGGGCGCCGCAGCAAACTGGTCTCTCTGGAGAGGCCATCAACAACTTCGATCCGCCTACGCCGCAGGCGACTTTGAGTCCGTCGAAGGCAGAGTGGCGCAATTTCGTCGAGGTCGGCCTGGCTGCGCGGAAGTCACGTTCGTCGTAAGTGAGCGTGCATTTGTGCTAAAGCCGAGGTGCGAGATATTTGCCGGATACCAAGGTCGCAACATGCCCGACTTGTTGAACAGGTGTGTCCGCGTGGATGTCGTCACACTTAGTGCCGGGGCGCGCATCGCCTGGATTGGCACGCGATCCGAAGCGTGCGGCAGCTAGCGCCAGTCTAACTATTCCCGCACTGCCGCTATATCGCTGGCCGCCATCACCGTGCGGCGATGGGGCCGCAGACTAGGGCGCTCGACGTACATAATCTCCTTGCCCGCGCGCTGCAGGCCGAGCTGCAGAATGCGATTTAAGAGGTCGGGGTAGGCGAGGCCGTCGTGGAGCGCTGATTGCGCAAGCTCTTCGCTAGACGCGATTTCCGGATTGGGATTGGCCTCGATGAAGTACGGCGTGCCTTTGGCGTCGAGGCGCAAATCGATGCGTGCGTAGCCGTCAATCTCAAGAACGCGGCAGCAGCGTTTGACCATGTCGCGGATTTTGTTTGCAAGCGTCGGGCTTAGATCTTCGGCGATGCCGTCAACGACACCGCGCTTCTTTTGGTATTCGACATTGTGCTTCACGTGCTCGGTCGCGATTGGCAGCGTGCCTGGCGCAAGCGCGGTAAACTTCAGCTCCCAGATCGGCAACGCCTGCAGGCGATCGTTGCCGAGAACGCCGACATAAATCTCACGTCCGTCGATATACTGCTCGACGATCGCTGCCGTGCCGAGGCGATCGTGAATGAAGGCGACGCGCTCTTCGAGTTTTTCGTCGTTGTCGACGACGGAGTTCTGCGAAATGCCGGCTGATGCGTCTTCGGTGACGCTTTTGACGATCAGCGGGAATTTGAGGCGCTTGGGGCGTTTCACCTTGCGTCCCATCGGCACGACCAGAAAGGCCGGCGTCGGGATGTTGTGATACTTCATGATCTTCTTCGACAGGTCCTTGCCCTGCGACAGCATCTGCCCGCGCGGGCCGCAGCCCGTGTAGGGGACCTTTAGAAGTTCGAGGAAGCTCGCGACGTGCTGGCAGTAGAGCGTGTCGCCGTGAAACTGATCCAGCAGGTTGAAGACGATGTCGGGCCTAAACGTATCGACGGCATCGCGCAGCGGCGACAGATCGAACTGGAGGCCGAGGCCTTGCACTTCATGGCCGCTTGCGCGCAGCGTCGTGAAGACGTCCCATTCGGTCTTGCACGCGTATATTTCTTTTTCGCTGAGGCCCTCTAGCGTGTCCGGCGGTAGTTGATCCGGGCGGCAGATAACGAGGACGCGCAGGCTCTTCATACGGCGAACCAGTGGCGCCGGGTTGCCAGGTAATGCGTATGTATCGCTTTGGAACTCAGCATCGCCGTGATTTCAGCCCGCACCGTTGTTTCCCCACGTGGCGAGCGGAGTTTCAGCGCATTGCAACGCGAGATCATGTCGTCGATCGCTGCATTGAGCGCGAGAGGAAACTCGCCCGTCCGCTTCGCCACGGCCCGGATAATCCGCGCCCGATTCTTACGAATGATTGAACTTGCTTGAGGCGCGTTCATCTTTCGCGCGTCCTCGGGAAACATCTTGCGCAATTCGCGATCAAAAACTGTGGGTGTTTCGATGGCGTAGCGTTCGCGCTTGGCTGCGTAGTGTTCGCCGAGCGTGATCCTGTGCTTGGAAACTGGATCGACTTCAAAACGTTTTTGCGCCGCGGGTTTTTCACCGGCGATTTCCGCCATGAGTTCGTCGATGTATTCAAGCTTCTCCAACGCCTTCGGCCATGCCGCGTAGCGCTTCTTCCAATTCGAACGCGGCGTCAGCCAGACAGCGAACGTCTCGGCGAAATCCTCGTCGGGATGGCACTGCGCGTACCAGCGGCGCAAATGCTGCACGTGCTTCTTGCTGCTTGGATCGGGCCGGTAATGATCGGGGTAGGGAGCGCTGGCGCGGCCGAAGAGCCGCTGGAAGCGTTTGCGCTTGTGAAGGCCGAACGCGTACTCCACGACGTGACCGGCTTCGTGCCGCAGCAATTGCATGCACTCGCGCCGCGTGCCGCCCTCGACTTCGAGCATCATCTTGCGTTCAAGCCGGCGCAGGCGCGGATGCGCGAGGTAGAATGGGAAGGCGATGCCCGGCGTCTCGGGCGGGCTGAACCATTCGTCCGAGATCCATCCGTGAATCTTGATCTTGAGGCCGCGTTTACGCAATTCGTCGTTCACGTCAGCCAGGCAATCGGCCAGCCAGGTGCCCTCAAGGCGAACCTTCAGGTTCTTCAGGGGTAGCTCCAGCAGGTCTGCCTCCTGGAGATCGGTCCAGCGCGCGGTTTCTGCGCGCCCGGACCCACGCCGCGCTTTGCTCATGGAAGCTCAATTCCATGATTGCGCCCTGGGTTGCAAACGTCATCGGCGAAACATCCCAAAGCGCCGCAGCGGCTTGAGCCGGGAGGGCTGCCCGGCTAGTACCCGGCCCCATGGCAGGCCATTCAAAATTCGCGAACATCCAGCACCGCAAGGGCGGGCAGGATAAAAAGCGCGCCCAGATGTTCACCAAGATCGCCCGTGAAATTCAGGCGGCGGTGAAACTCGGCGGCACCGACCCGAACGCCAACCCAAGGCTCTATCGCGCCATGGCGTCCGGCCGGGCCGTGAACATGCCCAAGGACAACATTCAGCGCGCCATCGACAAAGGCGGCGGCGCCGGCGCCGAAACCCTGGACGAAATCCGCTATGAGGGCTTTGGCCCCGGCGGCATCGGCGTCATCGTCGAGTGCCTGACAGATAACAAGAACCGCACCGCCGGCGAAGTCCGCGCGGCGTTCGCCAAGAACGGCGGCAATTTGGGTGAATCGAATTCGGTTTCGAACGCGTGGCGCAAGGTCGGCGAAGTCCGCTATCCGATGACCGCCGCCAGCGAGAACGCAATGCTGGAAGCGGCGATCGAGGCCGGGGCCGACGATTGCGTGGTCGAAGCCGAGCAGCATGTCATCACGTGCGAGATGAACGCGCTTGCGCCGGTCTCGCAGGGGCTTGCCAGGAAATTCGGCGATCCGGCCAGCGCCAAGTTCGTCTGGCGCACCGATATCGCCATTCCGGTGGAAGGTGACGGCGCCGAGACGCTGATGAAACTGCTCGATCAGCTCGACGACCTGGACGATGTGCAGGACGTCTATTCCAACGAAGACATCAGCGATGAGGAACTCGCGCGCCTGAGTGGCTAATTCGCCACATCCTCCTGCCAACCCCGCAATATGCGGTTTCTGTTGCACATTATCTCGCGCGCGACGCGTATTAGCGCCGACGACTCGGCGGTAGTATGCGGTGCATTCTGGCTGGAGACACTCGCATGAGAAAGCTCACCTTGCTCGCCGCCGCCGCGGCGTTGATGACTGCTACCCCTGCCGCCGCCGAGGGCTATCTCGGCGTCCAATACAATGACGTGGACGAAGAGGTTTTCGGCTTGGACGTCGAGAACGAGTCTTGGAAGGCCGAGGGCGCTTGGGGTTGGAATAACGGCAATTGGGGCGCGCAAGTTGGCGCGGCCTTTGGAAGTGTCGATACGTCGGGCGGTGATGAAGATTACACCACGCTTGAGGGACACCTCTACTGGCAGTCCGGGTCTTGGCGCGTTGGCGGCTTCGCGACCAATTGGGATTTCGCGTCGCAACAGGAGAACGCCTACGGCGTCGAAGGCATGTACGATTTCGGCGAGCAGTGGAACGTTTCGGCCAGCTACGCCGTAGGCGATAGCGACGTCATCACCGATCTTGATACGACCTATGCGCTGCTCGGCGGCAATTTCTATCTCACGCCGGATGTGCGCTTTGGCGTCAACATCGGCCAAGGTGAGATCGAATCCACCGGCGGCACGGCTGATCTCGAAAGCTACGGCCTCAACACCGAATTCAAGCTGTGGTCGGCGCCGGTCAGCGTTACGCTTGCGTACGATCATTTCGAAACGGATGACCCGGCCCCGTTCACTTTTGGCTCGGATGTCGTTCAGGTTGGCGCGCGCTGGAATTTTGGCGGCGGCACTCTGCGTGAGCGCAACAACGCGACGCCGTTTGAGGCGATGACGCACTGGGGCGCGCGCCTCATCGGGACGTACTAAGCTTCTCGCATATCGTTCTGCCGCGGGCCGCTAGCGATAGCGGCCCGTTTGCGTTTCATTGCGCGGCGAAATAGACGCTGACATTGTGGGCGAAGTTCCAGATTTGCGGAACGGCAAAGCCTATGGCGGCCGCCCAGAAGACAGCCGTGACAATGGCGGCGATCCGGCCCCATGCGGTGCGGCGGCCTATGATCTCGTATTTAGCGTCGATGATCTTCGCGCCGACGCGCATCGGGGCGCGGCTTTCACGCAAGCGGATTGTTTGCGGGCGGCTCATACGCGTTTGGATCGCCGAACAACGCGGCCAGGATATGGCAAAGCCGCCAATGCTTGCGCATCGGCGGCTCCGCTTTGCAGTACGGGCAGCTTAGCCGCGGCCGCGGCGGTTGCGGCGATCCCAGTCCGTCAGCGACGCTTCAAGGCGCGCATCCAGACGGTCGAAGCGGCGGTCGAGATCGCGACGTTCCTCGAAGCTGAGGCCGTTGCGGCGATAGCGCGATTCAAGCGCCGCGATCTCGCTGAACTCGGCGCGGAGTCTGTACGCCTCGCGGCGATTCAGCGCGCCGTTGCGAATGCCGCGATCAATGCGGTTGTCGAGCTGACGCTGACGCTGGTTGATCGGCTGCCAATTGTCGCGGTCCTGCCGGTCGTTGCGCTCATAGCGAATTTGCGAGCTCAGGCGATCGAAGCGGTTGTCGAGGTCGCGGCGCTCGGAGTCGGACAGGCCGTAGCTTGAACGATAGTGCGCTTCGAGGCGCGCGAGGTCGTTGAATTCGCCGCGCAGACGAACAGCTTCGCCGCGCGTCAGCGAACCATTGCGAACGCCGGCGTCAATGCGCGCGTCAAGATTGGCCTGGCGCTGGTTGATGCTTTGCCAGCTTTGCGCGGACGCAGGGGCGGCGACGGCGAGCGCGCTCGCGGCGACGGCCATTGCAAGAAACTTTTTCATAGTACCTTCCTTAGTGCGTTGTGCGGGCCATTCGGCCTCGTGGTTTCAAATCCGCCGCGTCAGCATCGTTCCGTAGGAACATGAGCCAAGCTGTCGCGACGTCCTGGTTCCCGGGCTGTTGCCAATTTATGTCGAACCATTCATAGCGACACATCTCGACAAAGTTCCGGGCCTCAGTTTGCGAATATCGCGCACACGCTCTGAACCTACGCTGATGGAGTGCTTCATGAATTCGGGCGATCTCGTCGTTGTTTTCGGCGGTTCCGGTTTCATTGGAAAACAAGTCGTTCGCGCGCTCGCGCGGCGGGGGTATCGCGTGCGCATTGCAATGCGGCGTCCGCATCTTGGCGCTGAACTGCGCGTCATGGGCGATGTCGGCCAAGTGCAGCTTGTGCAAGCGAACGTGCGCTTTCCGGAGTCGATCGATGCGGCGCTCGATGAAGCGGATGCCGTGGTCAATCTCGTGTCAACGATGTTTGAAGGCGGCAAGCAAACGTTCGAGACCCTGAACGTTGAAGGCGCGCAACTGATCGCCGAAGCCGCGGCGAAGCGCGGCATCAAGCGCGTCGTGCAAATGTCGGCGCTCGGCGCGGGGCCGAAGGGTTCTCGGTATGCGCGCAGCAAGTATCGCGGCGAACGCGCGGTGTTGGCGGCGGCGCCGACCGCGACCATATTGCGTCCTTCAATCGTGTTCGGCCCCGAAGATGCGTTCTTCAACCGCTTCGCCGAGATGGCCCGTAACCCGTTCTTGCACGGCATGGCCGGCGCGGTGCCTTTGATCGGCGGCGGCAAAACGAGGTTTCAACCGATCTTCGTAGGCGATGTCGCGGACGCGGTGGTTGCGGCGCTTGGGCAACGCGGGGCCCAGGGGCGTGTGTACGAACTCGGTGGTCCGCGGACATACACATTCAAACAATTGATCGACTACATTTGTGAAGAGACCAACCGGAGCGCCGTGCGCGTGCCGTTGCCGTTCTTTGTCGCGCACCCGATTGGTCTTCTCGTGAACGCCGTGTTCTCGGTATTGCCCTTCGATCCCCCGTTGACAGGCGATCAAGTGACGTCGCTGCGGCGCGACAACGTCGTCGGCATCGACAAGGACGCGCTGACGATTCAGGATCTCGGCGTCGGTCCCTTGGAAACCGTCGAGGCGATTGCGCCGGGCTATTTGTGGCGCTTCCGCCCGTACGGACAATTCCAAACCAGGCAGAACCCCGCTTGAGCGGGCGATTCTGGCCGATCGCGACGATCGTAACCGGCGTCGCAACGCTCGCGATTTCCGTCGCGTTTGGATTCTTGCCGGAAGTGACTGCCGCTGGGCCGTGTATGGCGCGTGGCGCTGTCGTGCAGTTCGAGTTCGCGCGCAATATGGGCGACCTGATCGCGATCTTCGGGGAGCCGGATCACGCATGCCGGCCGCTCGTTGTCGGCGCCATGGATGCTGTGAACCGGCTGGACGTGATGGCGTTCATTCCGATTTACACGCTGTTCTGCATCTGCGCGGCGTTGCTCCTGGCCGACGGTGTGTGGCGGCGGCCGCTGGTGGTCATGGCTGTTGGCGCTGCGTTGATCGCTGCCGTTGCGGATTATCTTGAAACCTTCAGTCTGCTTGGCATCACACAGGTGCTCGATACGCCTGGGCAATTGCTGCAATACTCGCAGCTCGGCGCGTGGACGAAGTTTGTATTGTTGGCGGCGCACGCTGTGTTCTGTGCCGGCATTTGCTATACGAACGACAAGCAGCGGCTTATTCTCGGCACGCTGCTGATGTTGCCGCCTTTTGGCGTCGCTGCCGCGGCCTACGACCACATCAATCTGTCGAACGTGATGGCGCTGGCATTTGCACTCGCATGGAGTGCGCTCCTCGCGATGGCGGTCGTCAGCGTGGTTCGGGCAAGAGGTGCTCAGGCATAAGGCCGAACGCGTCCTCGATGCGCCGCGCGACGATAGCGCGATGGCAGCCGCGCCAATCGTGCTCAAGACACATGATGCAGGTGCGGCCGCGCTTGGCCAAGTCCGCCGTCTCCGCCAACGCGAGCTGGCTCTCGGGCTCGACCAGCTTTGCTTCGAAGATGCGCGTCATGGTCGGCGTATCGCCTTTGCGCGCCGCTTCACGTCCCGGCTTCGGCGTGCCGAGAGATTTCATATGAAGGTAGGTGATGCCGGCGCTGTCCAGCGCCGCGGCGAGTGATTTCTTCGCGAACCCAGCGCGCCGGGAATTGGCAACTTCGCGTATGTCCACGAGCGTCCTGACCTTCGCCGCCTTCAACGCGGCGACGAAATCAGCCTGTCCAACTTTCTCGTATCCGATCGTGTAGAGCTTCGTCACAGCCATCCCATCGCCAGGACGCCGAGCAAAACGACGCCTGCAACGATGCGATACCACGCGAACGGCCCGAAACCCACTTTCGTCACGAAGTCGAGGAATGGCTTCACCACGATCAGCGCGGAGATGAAGGCGAACACGAATCCGACCGCGATTTCAGCGACACGGTCCGGCGTGATGTGATCCTTCACCGTCATGAAATCGAGGATGAAGGCGGCGACCATTGTCGGCATCGCCAGGAAGAACGAAAACTCGGCCGCGGCGCGGCGATCTAGACCAAGCGCCAAGCCGCCAAAGATCGTGGCGCCGGAGCGCGAAACGCCAGGGATGAGCGCCAGCGTTTGGAAGACCCCGACGCCGATGGCGCGCCAGATCGGTGTTTCGGATGCTTCCTTCACCTCGACCTTCGGCGGCCATTTTTCGATCGCGAGCATGGCGAAGCCGCCAAGAATGAGCGCCGTGGCGATGATGTCGAGACGCAGGTAGAGTTCGTTCCGGACGAAATTGTTGGCGAGCAGGCCGATGAAGGCCGCCGGCAGGAACGCGAAGAACAACATCAGTGCGAAGCGCCGCGCCTCGGGCTTGGTTGGCAGACCGGTGACGACATCCCAGATGCGCTGGCGATACATCCACATGATTGCGAGGATCGAGCCGAGCTGGATCATCACCGTGAAGACGCCGCCCGGGTCGTCGTAGCCGATGGCCCTGCCGAAGATGAGCAGGTGCCCTGTCGATGAGACGGGCAAAAACTCGGTCAGCCCCTGGAGGATGCCAAGAAGCGCCGCGCGGGCGAGATCGAGTAGGTCCAAGAGGCGCCCCCAAAATGAGCCGGGGTGACCATGAAGTGCGTCGCCGATGCGCGGAAGGTGCCAGATTCAGGCCAATCAGCACGCCCGCGACAGCGCATTGCTTGAACGGCGCGGGAATCCCGTCATAGAGAAATAATCTCCCCGTTGTACGCCATTTGGAGGGCGTTCGTGGCCGAACGCATGCAGAAATTCGTGTTCATCGGGCAAGCCATGCCCGAAAAACGCCCCGCTGAGCAGCGATCGGGCGACTTCCACGAGATTTATGCGGATTTCATTGCCGAGAAAGCCGCTCAGCAGGCGGCGCGATGCGCCCAGTGCGGCGTTCCGTTCTGCCAAACGCACTGTCCGCTTCAAAACAACATCCCCGATTGGCTGCGGCTGACCGCCGAGGGGCGGTTGCGGGAAGCCTACGAGCTTTCCGCCGCGACCAATCCGATGCCGGAAGTGTGCGGGCGTATTTGTCCGCAAGACCGCCTCTGCGAAGGCGCGTGCGTGATCGAGCAGAGCCGGCACGGCGCGGTTACAATCGGCGCTGTCGAGAAATACCTCACCGATACGGCCTGGCGCGAAGGTTGGGTTGCGCCGCTCGCGCCGCGCGCCGAGCGCAGCGAGAGTGTCGGCATTGTCGGCGCCGGCCCGGCCGGCTTGGCGGCGGCGGAGCGCATGCGCCAGCGCGGATATCAGGTGACGGTCTATGATCGTCATGATCGCATCGGCGGTCTGCTTATTTATGGCATTCCGAATTTTAAACTCGAAAAGGACGTCGTGCAGAAGCGCGCCAAGCGCTTAATCGATGGCGGCGTGAAATTCCAATTGAACTGCAATGTGGGGGAGACGATCACATTCGCCGATCTCCGCGCCAAGCACGAGGCGGTTCTGATCGCGACCGGCGTTTACAAACCGAAGCCCCTCAACGCGCCGAATGATCGCGCCGTCGTCAAGGCGCTGGACTTCCTGATTGCGGCGAACCGTGTCGGGCTAGGTGATGACGTTCCGGAGTTTGAAAGCGGCGTGCTGAACGCAAAGGATCGTCGCGTCGTCGTGATTGGCGGCGGCGACACGGCGATGGATTGCGTGCGCACCGCACGGCGCCAGGGCGCAAAGAGCGTAACCTGTCTCTATCGGCGCGACCGCGCCAACATGCCGGGTTCGCAGCGTGAAGTGGCGCATGCTGAGGAAGAGGGCGTTGCGTTCGATTGGCTCGCCGCGCCGAAATCTGTCCGTGCCGGCAAATCACCCGCGGTGAAGGCCGTGCGCATGCACCTTGGACAGCCTGACGAGAGCGGCCGTCAAACGCCGCGGGAGATTCCCGAAAGCGGCTATGAAGTGCCTGGTGATCTCATCATTGCCGCGCTTGGTTTTGACGCCGAAGATATGAGCGATTGGAATGTGCCCGTCACGCGTTGGGGCGCTGTGAAAGCAGACCCTGTCACCTTCTCGACGGATGTCCCGGGCGTTTATGCGGCTGGCGATGTCGTGAGAGGCGCGTCGCTGGTGGTGTGGGCGATCCGCGAAGGGCGCGACGCGGCGGACGCGATGCACGAGTGGATCCAGACGCAAGCCAGGGTCGCCGCGCAATGAGCGGCGCCGAAGACATTGCGCGCTATTTGCGCGAACGTGAGAGGCTTGAGCGCGAGGGCCTCTATCGGGCCGAGAGCGAGCGCGACGCGTGCGGCGTGGGATTGGTGGCGGCCATCGACGGCAAGCCGCGTCGCGACGTGGTGACGTTGGCGATCGCGGCGCTTAAGGCTGTCTGGCACCGCGGCGCCGTGGACGCCGACGGCAAGACCGGTGACGGCGCAGGCATTCTCATCGACGCGCCGCGTGACTTCTTCCGCGAGCAGGTCGCGCGCACCGGTCACGACGTTAAGAACGGGCCGATTTTTGTCGGTCAGATTTTTTTGCCGCGTTTGGATCTCGGCGCACAAGAACGCGCACGAGTGATCGTCGAAAGCGAGATCATTCGCGCGGGATTTGTGCTGTATGGCTGGCGCCAGGTGCCAGTGAATATCAGCCAGATCGGCGAGAAAGCGAACGCGACACGGCCGGAGATCGAGCAGGTGCTGATGCACGATCCGCTCGGGCGTGATGACGATACGGTTGATCGTGACCTCTTTCTCGTACGGCGCCGCATCGAGCGGCGCGCGCTGACCTCGAATATCCCCGAACTCTATGTGTGCTCGCTCTCAGCGCAGACGCTAGTGTACAAGGGCATGTTCCTGGCCGCGCAAATCGATGCGTTCTATCCTGATCTGCGTGACGAGCGTTTCGTCTCCGCTGTTGCGATTTACCACCAGCGCTATTCCACCAACACATTTCCGCAATGGCGGCTGGCGCAGCCGTTCCGAATGCTCGCGCACAATGGCGAGATTAATACGTTGAAGGGCAACATCAATTGGATGAAGAGCCATGAAATTCCCATGGCGTCCGATGCGTTCGGCGATGCCGGCGATGATGTGAAGCCGATCATTCAACCTGGCGGCTCGGATTCCGCGGCGCTGGACAATGTGTTCGAAGTCCTGGTGCGGGCCGGGCGCGCGGCGCCGATGGCGAAAGCGTTGCTGGCGCCCGAAGCCTGGGCGAAGTCGCGGACGATGAAAGATGAGCACCGCGCGCTCTATGCATATTGCAACGCGGTGATGGAACCCTGGGACGGGCCGGCGGCGCTGGCCATGTTCGACGGGCGTTGGGCGGTTGCGGGTTTGGATCGCAACGGGCTGCGACCTCTGCGCTATGCGCGCACCGGGGATGGCTTGCTTGCTGTCGGGTCGGAAACCGGCATGTGCCCGCTGGATGATCGCAAGATCATCGAACGCGGACGCATCGGCGCCGGCCAGATGGTGGCGATCGATACCCACGCCGGCAAACTCTATCGCCACGAAGAACTCGTTGACGCGCTGGCGGCGCAACACCCGTATCGCGCATGGCTCGACAACGTAATCGATCTCGACAGGAAACTGGAAGGTCCCGAGGCTCAGCTCTTCAAAAATCGCGCCGAGCTGTTGCAGCGCCAGACGGCGGCGGGCTTCACGATGGAAGATCTCGAGCTGTTGCTGCAGCCCATGATGGAAGATGGCAAGGAAGCCATTGGCTCGATGGGCGATGACGCGCCGCTGGCGGTGCTCTCCGAGCAGAACCGCCCACTCTCGCACTATTTCAGGCAGAATTTTAGTCAGGTCACCAATCCGCCAATCGATCCGCTGCGCGAGGGGCGGGTGATGACGCTGACGACGCGCTTCAAGAACCTCGGCAACATCCTGGCGCAGGATGAAACGCAGTCGCGCGTTTACGTGCTCGCCAGTCCGATTCTAACGAACGGCATGTACACGCGCATGATGCGCGAGATGCGCGATGACGTCGCGCGCATCGATTGCACGTTCCCGGCGCCGGAGCCTGGAGAAGATGCAGGGGCCGCGTTGCGCAAGGCGCTTGTCCGCATCCGCGCCGAAGCGGAACAGGCGGTCTCGTTTTATAAGCGCTCGCACGTCGTGCTGACCGATAAGCAGCAGGGTCCCGATCGCATCGCCTGTCCGATGATACTGACGGTGAGCGCCGTGCATTCGCACCTGGTCGCGAAGGGTTTGCGCACATATTGCTCGCTCACCGTGCGCGCGGCGGAGTGTCTGGATCCGCACTATGCGGCGGTGCTGATCGGATGCGGCGCGACGACTGTGAACCCGTATTTGGCGCTGGATACGATCGCCGATCGCGCGGCGCGCGGGCTTGCGGGCAAGCTCACAGCTGAGCAAGCGGCGGCGAACTATCGCGCGGCGCTTGAGGCAGGCCTGCTCAAGATCATCTCGAAGATGGGCATTTCGGTGATCTCGTCTTATCGCGGTGGCTTGAATTTCGAAGCTATCGGCCTGTCGCGTTCGCTCGTTGACGAGTTCTTTCCCGGTCTGACGAGCCGCGTGTCGGGCATTGGCCTCTCCGGCTTGGCGTTGGAAGCCTTGGATCAACACGCCCGCGCCTTCGATGAAACGCTGACCGCGTTGCCCATCGGCGGACAGTATCGCTATCGCGCGCGCGGTGAGCGTCACGCGCTTGAGGCCGATTCAATCCACCAGCTGCAAAACGCGTGCGATACCGGCGACTACAAGGCCTATCGCAAATATTCCGAGTTCATTCGCGAACGTCGCAAGGACCAGCCCATTCAATTGCGCGACCTGCTTGAAGTGCGCGAGGGCTTGTATCCGCCGGCGCCGCTTGGCGATGTCGAAAGCGTCAATGACATCCGCAAGCGTTTCCTGACGCCTGGCATGAGCATGGGCGCGCTGTCGCCGGAAGCGCACGGCGCGCTGAATATCGCCATGAATCGGATTGGCGCGCGCAGCGTGAGCGGCGAAGGCGGCGAAGATCCGGCTCGCTATGCGCCGCTGCCAAACGGCGACGACGCGAACTCGGCGGTGAAGCAGGTTGCGTCCGGCCGCTTTGGCGTCACGGCCGAATACCTAAATCAATGCCGCGAAATCGAGATCAAGGTCGCGCAGGGCGCCAAGCCCGGCGAAGGCGGGCAGCTCCCTGGCTTCAAGGTAACGGAGCTGATTGCGCGTTTGCGTCACGCAACGCCGGGTGTGTCGTTGATTTCACCGCCGCCGCATCACGATATCTATTCGATCGAAGATTTGGCGCAGCTGATTTACGATTTGAAGCAGATCAATCCGATTGCGCGCGTGTGTGTGAAGCTGGTTGCGCAATCTGGCATCGGCGCGGTGGCCGCGGGTGTCGCCAAGGCGGGTGCGGATACGATCCTGATATCCGGCCATGTCGGCGGCACGGGCGCGAGCCCCCAAACGTCGATCAAGTACGCAGGCATTCCCTGGGAGATGGGGCTCTCCGAAGCGCATCAGACTTTGATGCTCAACAATCTGCGCCACCGCGTGCGGCTGCGCACGGACGGCGGTTTGCGCACCGGCCGCGATATTGTCGTCGCCGCCATATTGGGCGCCGAAGAATTTGGTATCGGCACCGCCTCGCTCGTGGCGATGGGATGTCTGATGGTGCGCCAGTGCCACTCGAACACGTGCCCTGTCGGCGTCTGCACCCAGGACGACGAACTCAGAAAGCGCTTCACCGGCACGCCGGACAAAGTCGTGAATCTGATGAGCTTCATCGCCGAGGAGGTGCGCGAGATTCTGGCGCAGATTGGTTTCAGGCGTTTGGACGAAGTGATCGGTCGCACCGAACTCATTCACCAGTTTAGCCGCGGCGCCGAGCACTTGGATGATCTTGATCTCAATCCGTTGCTGGTGCGCGTCGACAGTCCGTATCCGGCGTACTGCACCCAGCTTGGCCGCAACGAGCCGCCGCAAGCGTTGGACCACGAATTTATTGACGAGGCCCCTGGCTTCTTCGAGCGAGGTGAGAAGAAGCAACTCGTGTTCAACGTCCGCAACACGCAACGGGCGATCGGCGCGCGCGCGTCGGCGCACGTCACGCGCCGCGTCGGCCAATATGCGCTCCCCGAAGGTCAGCTTACCGTGAAGCTTCGCGGGTCGTGCGGTCAGAGTCTCGGCGCCTGGCTGGTGCAAGGTATCGCGCTCGATGTGACCGGCGATGCGAACGATTATGTCGGTAAGGGACTGTCGGGCGGATTGATCGTGCTTCGGCCCCCGCCGGGAGAAGAGGCCGGCGCCATCATCGGCAACACCTGCCTCTACGGCGCGACGGGTGGCAAACTTTTCGCGGCCGGTCTCGCGGGTGAACGCTTTGCGGTGCGCAATTCGGGCGCGACGTCTGTGGTCGAAGGCGCTGGCGCCAATGCATGCGAGTACATGACCGGCGGCACGGTCGCGATTCTCGGCGACGTGGGCGACAATTTCGGCGCCGGCATGTCGGGCGGCATGGCGTTCGTCTATGACGAGGACGGACGCTTCGCCGATCGCGCCAATCCGGACTCGATCATTTGGCAGCGCCTCGCGTCAGCGCACTGGGAAAAGGTGTTGAAGGCGCTGGTAAGCGAGCACGCGAAGCGCACGGACTCGCCGCGTGCCGCGCAGTTGCTGACCAATTGGGACGCAGCGCGCGGGCGCTTCTGGCAGATATGCCCGATCGAAATGGCGCCGCGATTGAAGCACGCGCTCAGTGACGCGAAGGGCGCCGCCGCCGCGGCTTGAACGTTGGTGGGTGAGCGGCATCGACGCCGGCGCCGGCTTGCGTCATATGGCGGCAGTGGATTCTCTGGTTCTCAAACAACAGGCCGGGGCGCTTGGTTTTGACGCCATTGGTGTCGCGTCGGTGGATGAACCGTGGCCCGCCAGCGCACGGTTGCGGGAATTCTTGCACGAGGGGCGCCACGGCGACATGTCGTGGCTTGCGGACGAGCGCGACGGCGTGCGCCCGCGTGAGCATCCGCGGATGTTATGGGCGGCGGCAAGGAGCGCGATCCTAGTCGGGCAGAATTATGCGACCCATGACGATGCGATTGCGCTGCTTCAACGCAAGGAGCGCGGCATCGTATCGGCCTATGCCGCGCGACGGGATTATCATGATGTTGTGAAAGGCAAGCTCAAGCAGCTCGCGCATTGGTTGGCGCGCGAGACGGCGGCGGATGTGAAGGTGTTCGTCGATACCGCGCCCTTGATGGAGAAGCCGTTGGCGCAACGCGCGGGGCTGGGCTGGCAGGGCAAGCACACAAATCTTGTGTCGCGCACGCACGGCTCGTGGCTGTTTCTCGGCGCGATCTTGAGCGCAACCGAGATTGAGCCTGATGCGCTGGAGGACGATCATTGCGGATCGTGCCGTGCATGCCTCGACGTATGCCCGACGAATGCGTTTCCGGCGCCGTACCAACTCGATGCGCGCCGTTGCCTTGCGTATCTGACCATTGAGCACATGGGCCAAATTCCGATTGAGTTTCGTGAAGCTGTCGGCAATCGCGTGTTCGGATGCGATGATTGTCTGGCCGTTTGTCCCTGGAACAAGTTCGCCGAAACATCGCGCGAGGCGCGCCTCGCGATGCGCGATGAGTTGCGCCTGGCGCCGCTGGCGGAATTGGCGGCGCTTGATGATGCCGACTTTCGCGCGCGATTTGCCGGCACGCCTGTGAAGCGAACTGGCCGGGATCGCTTCGTGCGGAACGTCGTTTGCGCTCTTGGCAACAGTGGCGATGTCTCGCTCGCGCCCGTCGCCGAGCGTTTATTGACGGATTCATCCCCACTTGTGCGCGGCATGGCGGTATGGGCCGCGCGGCGATTGCTTGACGCCGGGGCGTTCCAGCGCCTCAAATCGGCCCGGCGGCCGCGCGAGGGGGACGCGAGCGTGGCTGAGGAATGGGACCGATGATTCCGGACGAGGAAGAGCCGAAGAACGAAGGCGACGCCACGCCCGAACCGCGCGCCGAAGAAGAGGTCGCGCCGGAGGCGTTTGAACCGCCGCAGCTTAGCGACACCGCGCCGCCGGAGCGCATCGTCGAAACGCCGCCCATCGCTGATGAAGTATTGATCGCGCAAGAGCCGGCTGCGCCGGAAATGGCGTCGGAACCCGAACCACAGCTTGTTGAACCGTCGGCGCCTGTTGCGGCGGACGAACCGCCACCGGAGCTTCCTCCTGAACCAATGTTCGAAGCGCCGCCGGAAACGGTGCGTGCGTTGGAGCCAGAGCCCGAGCCGCCGCAAGCGTATGAACCGTCGGCCCCGGAGCCCGTGTACGCCGAACCCGAACCTCCGGCGCCGGCGCCCGAAGCGCCTCCTTCGATCGCTGAGCCGCCGCGCATTCACGAAGCCGCCGCGAAGCAATTGCACGAAGAGCCACTGCCGGACCTTGAGCGCGCCTATGGCGAAACCGCACAACGTTCGGCTTTTGATGAAGAAGAATATCCGTTCGGCGAGCCGGAAATCCCAATGCCGGAGCCGGCGGCGCGTCCGGGTGATCGCCAGCGGCGGCGTGATGCGAAACGCAATCTTGATCTCGATCTTGGCCGCATAAAGCGCCGCAAGCGCTATGGCTTGTTCATTACGTCCATCACGGTGCTCTTCATCGCATTCGTGCTAGCGCCGGTGACGTGGGCTACGGCGTACCTCTTTTTCGACCCGCCCTCGACGGTGCTCATGATGCAACGCGCCGCGGAAGGGCAGACGATTCGCCACTATCCGGTGCCGATCAATCGGATGTCGCCTCATGTCGTGCGCGCGGTCATCGCGGCTGAGGATGCGAATTTTTGTGCGCACGACGGCTTTGATATCGAAGCCATCCAGGATGCGATGGAATCGAACCGGCGCGGCGGACGTACGCGCGGCGCATCTACGGTGAGTCAGCAGACGGCGAAGAACCTGTTTTTGTGGCCCGAGCGTTCCTGGGTGCGCAAAGGCTTCGAAACCTATTTTACCGCGCTGATTGAATTTCTCTGGCCCAAGCGCCGGATCATGGAAGCCTATCTGAATGCGGCTGAATGGGGTGACGGCAATTTCGGCATTGAAGCCGCGGCGCGTGCGCGCTTTGGCGTCTCAGCTGCCGACCTGACGCCGTTGCAGGCTGCGCGCTTGGCTGCGGTGCTGCCGAGCCCAAACCGCTGGCGCGCGGACAATCCGGGCCCATACGTGCGCGGCCGGGCCTCGACGATCGTGGCGCGCGCGCGTGACGTCCGCACGTCCGGCGCCGCCGGCTGTGTGCTGACGCTGGATCGCCCCAACACCGAGGGCGTGAGCCGGTAATTCGCGCTTCACGCGCATGCGAGGTGCAAGGCGCGCTTGACTAGGTTAGGCTTGTTTCGCTGTTGCAATTAGCGGGGTTCGCCATGTCTGTGGCGCTGATGATTTCCGTCGCCGTGCTCGTGAGCATCCTCGTGCTCGTGGCGATCTTCTACATTACGCGGCGCTATTTCGAAGCGCGCTACGATCGCACCTACATCACGCAAGACGATCGCGGTTTTCGTCGTGCGCTTGAAGGCAAGGTTGTGCTCTGGGATTTCGACGAACAGATCGTGAAGGGCCCAACGGCGCCGCATATCGAGTTTGTCGCGTTGGATCCTTCAACAGGCGCCCGGCGAACGCGCAAACTCATGGATCCGCGCACCGGCGCGATCAACTTGCGTCCGCATTATTGTGCGCCGCTGCCATTTGAAGCGGTGACGGCGGATTCGCACAAGGTCATCGTCGATTCACGCGTGCAGTTCAGTTTGAATCGGGCGCTGCTGAAGCACGTGTATGAGATACAAGAGTTTTCACTGGCGATGGAAAGCCGCATTCAGAGTGCTTTCCGCGCCGAAATCGGAAAACGCAACGACGAGGATTTGCGCGCGTCACTCCAGGATGTCGAGCGTGGCGCCATCGAGCGCTTGCGCCGTGATGAGAGCGAAGGCGACGAAGCCGGCGAACCTGGTATGGCGCTCGGCGTACGCTTCCATACGGCGAATTTCACCTACCAGCAGCCCGATGAGTTTGCGGCCGGCGGGCCGGTTGCCATCGTGGGCGCGGCGACTTCGCTGCCGGCGAACGCAACGCCGGAGCAGCACGCAGCGGTGCGTGCGCTGGCGCGTGCGGCGGGCGTGCTGACATTACGGCCTCAGCAGATCGATCAGCTCGCGGATGTGTTCAAGAACCGCGATCCGGCGGCGCTGACGGCGCTGCTCGCGATCATGGACATGCAGACGCGCCAAAACATCGCCGAAGCGCTGGCGGCCTCTGGTCAGCTGCTGGTGCTGACGCCGCAGGAATTGGGCCTTATCGGCGCGGCGGCGCAGCGCGAGGCCTTGTCCCGACGTGTGGCGCCGGCGCCAAACCAGCCGCCAAATGGCGGCGCGCACCTCCCAGAACA
This sequence comes from Hyphomonadaceae bacterium, assembly GCA_016791365.1. Taxonomy (GTDB): domain Bacteria; phylum Pseudomonadota; class Alphaproteobacteria; order Caulobacterales; family Aquidulcibacteraceae; genus Vitreimonas. The sequence continues at coordinate 91,201 of JAEUMT010000026.1, forward strand.
GCGGCTCTAGGGCGGCTGCGGCGCCTCTGACGCTTGCATCGGAGGCGGAACACACGCCAAGAGAGTCCCGGGGCAGGCTGGTAGCTGCGCGCCTCGCGAGGGAGTGATCCTGCTTGAACGGATTGAGGCTGTTGCTCGCCCTTGCGGCGTTCGCGGGAATGATTGTGCTCTGCGTGCTCGGCTGGAATTACGGCGGCATGGGCGGGCTCATCGGCGGCGCACTGGGCTTTGTGATCCGCCTCGGCGGACGCGGCCTCGATTGGGGTGAGCGGCTCGGCAATGGCTATGTCGGCGCTTTGATGGGCATGCCGGTCGGATTGCTGATCGGCGGATTCCTGACGGTGGGCGCGCCCTATCTCCTCACGATGATCAACTCTCAGCCCCAATAAGAACCAAAACCACGCGCTTGCTCCCATGAACAGGGGAGGCAGGTCGTTCTCGAACGCCCGTAGCTTCTTCCGGAGGCGGAGGTTCTCATGCGTGCAGTGTTCTTGGCGTTCGCGATCGGTTTGATATCCGCCAGTGCGTTGGCGCAGGAAAAGCCGCCGAACACCGCCGCGCAGATCAACTATAGCGGCTTCCGCAATCTGACCGGCGAGGTTGAGCGCTATCGCGCCGATCGTTTGGTCTCATTGGCGGATTTCCAACGCATGGCGCGCGAGCCCAACACGATCGTGCTCGACGCACGTTCGGCCGATGCGTTCAGGGAAGGTCACATCGATCGCGCGATCAGCCTCCCGTTCACGGACTTCACCGATCGGAGTCTGCGCGACGCGTTGCGCGATCCGAACGTGCGCATCCTGATCTACTGCAACAACAATTTCTCGAATAACGCAGCGCCCGTGATCCTCAAGCGCGTTGAGCTGGCGCTCAACATCCAGACGTTCATCAACCTCTACGGCTACGGCTATCGCAACGTGTATGAGTTGGGCGACGTTGTTGATTTCAACGATCCGGCGGTTGGTTGGGTGCGGAGTTAGCGCCGGAGGCAAATCGCGCTGCCACCGACCCGGCGACGGCTGCGATCTCGGTCAGATCGCAGCCGCGCCTGATGCGGATGCTATTCCCTAGTTCTCAGCGAAAAGCCGGACGGTCGCGGTGCGGCGGCGGAAGCTGGTTTCCTCATACACCATGGCGACACGCGTAATGTTTCGATCGCCGCCATTGAGATCGATGGCGCGTGTGCACTCACCCGGGTTGATGCGTTGACGGACGGAGACGTCTTGGTGGCCGCCGTTGGCATAGAAGACGTCAAGGTCGTAGAAGTGCACCGGATTGCGATAAACGCAGAGTTTAATGCGTTCGAATTGGCGCGGGCCTTCCAGCACGATAACGTCACGATCGGTGCCATCGCGCACCTCGCGCACGCCGACTTGCGTCCACGCCGCGGCAGGTGTTGCGCACGCAGCCAGCATCACCAATGCACCAGCAAAAATTGCCTTCAAAGTCACGTTCGCCTCCAGCGATCAGGCCCTCACGTCCATTGAAACGGACGCACAGGGTCTTTCCGTCGCTGAAATTGCGAAATGCCGGTTACGGACGTTCGTAGGGCGCGCCGGTGCGCACGCTTTCGCGGATATCGCCCAGCACGAGCGTGTTTTCCTCGTTCGCCGGTTCAAGCCGCATCGCGGCGCGCGCATCTGCTTCGGCCAGTTCGTAGGAACGCTGATTCATTCGCGCGGTGGCGCGCAGCCGGTGGGCGAGTGCGTTTTCCGGGCGAATGTCGAGCGAGCGTGACAGGTCTTCTTCCGCAAGGCGCCAGTCGCGTTCCATCGCGTATGCGCGGGCGCGATCGATAAGCAGGTCAGGCAATTGCTCCGGCGTGCTTTGGAGAGCGGTGATTGCGCGCGTAAAATTGCTGCGTGCTTGCGAAGGTTCGAGGGCGAGGAGCCACGCGTTGCCGGCTTGCGACCACAATTGCGCGCGCAGGCCCGAGTTCTCCGGGTTCACAGCGCTCGCGAGTGAAGTCAGCCGTCGCGCGCCTTCGTCAAATCGGTTCTGGGCGATGAGCGCCATCGCAGCGCAGCGATACGCGTGCACGGATTGCGCTTCCGCGGCCCATGCCATGCCTTCCTCGTAGGCGCGCACCGGATCGTCTTCGACCAGCTGCAGGCATTGCGCGAAACGCTCGCCGATGGCGCCGGTCGGCGCGAGGGCGGATTGCGCCAAGGCAAGCGGAATGATCAGGGCGGCGAACATCGACATGAACTCTAGGACTCCCCGTCGTCCCCCTCAGGACGGTCCACCGATGCCCGAAAGAGCGGGCAATTCCAAGACACCCCGCTCAGTGCGCGAGCTGCCTGGCAAGCGCCGCCGCCTGTTTCACCAGCTCCTTGAGGTCTTCAGGGCGTGACAATCGATGGTCGCCATCCTTGATCAGATGCAGCAATGCGTTGTCGGTTGTTATCAGGCTGGCGAGTTCGATGACGTGCTCACGCGGGACGTCGGGGTCCGCCTGGCCCTGGAGGATATAGCAGGGGCCGTTGAAGGGTATCGGCCCATCCATGACGAGGTGTTTGCGCCCATCCTCGATGAGGTCGCGGGTGATGATGTTGGGCTCCGGCGAATATTCGGAGGGCTGTTCGAGGCGACCGTTCGCCAGCATCTGTCGCTGCTCTTTTGGCGTAAGTCGGCGCCATATGAGCCGTTCTGTGAAGTCCGCTGCCGGCGCGATCAGCAACAGCCCCGACACCCGATCTGGGCGCGCGCGGGCGGCCAATAGCGCCAGCCAGCCCCCCATGGACGAGCCGACCAGTACAAGCGGGCCGCTGGTGAGCTGATCGAGCACCGCGAGCGTGTCGCCAAGCCAGCTTGAGATCGTGCCGTCTTCGAACCTGCCGCCGGACCGGCCGTGGCCGGAATAATCAAATCGGACAAAGGCTTGGCCGGTTTCGTGCGCCCAGTCCGCGAGCGTCTGCGCCTTCGTGCCGGCCATGTCCGATTTGAAGCCGCCGAGCCAGACAAAGGTCGGGCTGTCGCCCTCGACCCGCTCGTAGGCGATCCGTACCCCTTGATGCTCAAAAGCCTCGATTTGGCCGAGCGCCATGGCTTACTCCGGGGGCGGCGGCGGGTGAGCAAAACCGCCCAATACCGCGCGTTTAATGAATCTAAGCGCCTTGTTAAGCAAAACCGTTATCAAACATCGGTTTAGCCGGAACGGGCGGGCAACGGGCAAACGTCGAGCATTGCAAGAAGGTCACAACCTGACGGTTCTGCAAGTAACTCCTGAGCTTAACGCTGGCGGGGTCGAGAGGACTACGCTTGAAATTGCGGAAGCAATCAGCCGCGCCGGGGGGCTCGCTTTGGTTGCCACCGCCGGCGGTCGTCTTGAGCCGGACCTCAAGACGGCCGGCGGCGAATTGATCCGCATTCCAGCGGCGTCCAAAAATCCGATCACGCTCATCGCTAACGCGTTCAAGCTCGCGAAGATCGCGCGCGAACGCAACGTGCGGATCATCCACGCGCGCTCGCGCGCTCCGGCATGGAGCGCGATGCTCGCCGCGCGCATGGCGCAGGTGCCGTTCGTGACCACGTATCACGGCATCTACAACGCCAAGTCGCCCCTGAAAGCGTTCTACAATTCGGTGATGGCGCGCGGCGACGCGATCATCGCCAATTCCGAGTTTACGCGCGAACATATCCTCACCAATCATGATGTCATGCCGGAGCGCATCACCGCCATTCCGCGCGGCGTTGATCTCGACGTGTTTGATGTTGCGAAGATCAGCGCCGATGACATTGCAGCGTTGCGTACAAAATGGGGCGTAAGCTCCGGTCAATGCGTCGTACTTGTTCCCGCGCGTCTTACGCGCTGGAAAGGTCAGATGGTGCTGATCGAAGCGGTGCGGTTGCTGCAGCAACGCCGCCCCAATGCGATCAAGGTGATCATTGCCGGCGATGATCAGGGCCGGCGTGCTTACAGCCAGGAAATGCTTTCCGCGATTAAAGCCGGCGGACTGCAAGATGTCGTTTCGCTTGTCGGCCACCTGAGGCAGATGCCTTTGGCGTTCGCGGCTTCCGACATGGCGGTGTTCCCCGTCATTGAACCGGAAGCCTTCGGACGCGGCGCCGTTGAAGCCGAAGCGATGGGCGTTCCAGTCATCGCTTCCAATCTCGGCGGCTACACCGAAACGGTCGTGGAGGGCGTAACCGGCTTTCTCGTACCGGCGGGCGCGGCGGGGCCGCTGTGTGGCGCAATAGAACGAATGGTCGATGCGGGAGCGGAAAAACGCGCTGATATGGGGAAAATGGGCCAGGAGCGCGTGCGCGCGCTTTATTCAAAGCTCGCCCTGCAATCGGCCACATTAGCGGTTTACCAACGAGTTATAGGCGAAGCCGAATCCCGCAAGGCCGACAAGGCAGCGGCGCGGCCGGTGCTCTAGGAGAGAATGTATGATCTGGCGGAAGCCAGCTGCGGAAGCGGACGGCGATACAAGCGCCAAGCGCGTGTTGGTCATCCAACTCGGCGGCATCTCCACATTCATTCAAGCGCTCGCCGCGGCGAAGCGCATTCGCGAAGAACACGTCGGCGCGCGCATTACGCTGCTCACTACCGAGACGACGAAAGAGCTTGCCGAGAAGGCGCCGTACTTCGATGCGGTCGAAGCCGATGGCAAGCCAACCGAGCCGCAAGCGATCACCGCGTTGATCAAGCGCCTGCGTGGCGCGAAGTACGACATGGTCTATGATCTCGAAGGGTCGAGCCGGACGAGCAATTATTTTCAGGGTCTGCGCCCCTGGCCGCCGAAATGGTCCGGCCCTGTCGCGGGCGCGAGCCACGCCTTTATTGGCGCTGATCGCGTGTTCGCCCATCCGCTTGATCGCTTCGCCGCGCAGCTTGCCGTGGCGGGCTTGAGCGAAGCGCCGTTGATGCCTGAGTTGAGCTGGCTGCGTTCGGTGATGCGCGATGCGCCGCGCATGCAGCCCGACTATTTCGGTCTGCGCGGGCCGTATGTCTTGCTGATGCCGCGCGGCTCCGATGTGGAGTCGAACCGCCGCTGGCCCGAGGACAAGTACATCGATCTGGCCAAGCGCATCGCCAACAATGGCGTGACGCCGGTGGTTCTAGGCGGCACGGACGAGCGGGCAATTGGCGCGGCGATCGCCAAGGCCGAGCCGCGCGTGAAGAACCTGGTCACCCGTCCCGATCTCTTCCAGTCGATCTGCCTGGCTGAACGCGCCTCCTTCGCGGTAGGCGACGATGTCGAGCTGATGCATGTGGCGGCCGCCGCCGGCGCGCCTTGCCTGGTGTTCCTAAGCTCCACGGCCAAGGGCGCGCCCGCCGCGCCTCGTGGACGGAGCGGGGTGGTGGAATTCACCGCCGCGGTGATCGCCGACCTGCCGGTCGACCAGGTTGATCGCCAACTCCGCAATTGCGGCGTCTATAGACACGCCGCTACCGCTTGATGCGGAGCCAATGACAAGCAATATTCTAAGTGTGAGTCCGCGCCTGAAAGGGCGCGGCGCTCATGCGTTTTATCAACAACCACAGGAGAATGCCCGATAGCCAGACGTCCGTACGCCGCGCCGCCCCCCTCAAAGGATGGCCCGCGGGTGAATGAGGATATCCGCGGAGTTCCACGCGTGCTCCTCATCGATGCCGAAGGAGAGAAGCAAGGCGAAATGCCCATCTCGGCCGCGCTGGATGCAGCGCGCGAAGCTGGCCTCGATCTGGTCGAGGTGGCGCCCCAATCTGTCCCGCCTGTCTGCAAAATTCTCGACTACGGCAAGTTCCGGTTCGAGGAGCAGAAGAAGAAGGCCGAGACGCGCAAGAAGGCCAAGCGGGTCGAACTCAAGGAAATCAAAGTTCGTCCGAACATCGATGACCACGATTACGAAGTGAAGATGAAGGCCATTCATCGCTTCTTCGAAGAGGGCGACAAGGTGAAGGTCACCCTGCGCTTCCGTGGTCGTGAGATGCAGCACACCAATCTCGGCATGGATCTGCTCGATCGCATGCGCACCGAGCTCGATGGCATCGCCAAGGTCGAGCACGAGCCGCGCTTCGAAGGCCGCCAGGTCGTCATGGTGATGGCCCCGCGCGCCTCATAAGCCGCTGTTCAGGCCAGGGCGTCTTAGATCGCTGCAAATACGGAGAGACGTTTTCATGCGTGCCATTCTGTTTGCGGCTTTCGCCCTGGCTGCCTGCGCGACCAATGATGGCGGCCTCGGTCCGCAAACGCCGTTGCCGCACCACATCCAAATGGACCTCGCCCAGCGCGCCGAAGCGCTTCGCGCGCGAGGCGTGGTTGCGGCGGGGATCAACGAGACGGCTGATCTCGGCGACGGTCTGCGCATTCGTCCGCTTGAAGTGCTGGAAGACAGCCGCTGCCCGCAAAATGCGCGCTGCGTTTGGGCCGGCCGCTTGCGTCTGCGTGTGAACGTCGAAGGCGTTGGCGAGCGCGAAATCGCTGACGACGCAGGCGTCATTCAAACGCCGCGCGGCGCCTTCGAACTCGTCGCGATTTCGCCCGGTCCTTGGATCGACTGGCCCGAAGGCGCCAAGCCGCCATACCGTTTCGGTTTTCGCCGCGGCTAACCCCGCGAGTAGGGCCGGCGCTTGGTCATGATCCACATGTTGCCGAACAAGAGCAGTAGCGCGATGCCGAACGCGACCGCGTTGAAGATCGGAATGCGCTGGGCGTTGGCGGTGACGAATGCCTCGGCGCGTGTGCGCGCTTCACTGTTGGCGGCGGCTTCCGCCGCTTGCTTGGCCTGATCGCCGGCGAAGCCGAAATCGACGCTGGGCGGAAGGCCAACCGCGGCCAAGCTGACGCCCCCTACCGCCGGCAGCCTCGCCGGGGCATAGGCGAGATGGGTGCCGAAAGCGATGACAAGCGTCGCCAGGATGGCCGTGAGCCAGCGCGAACCGGCGATCGCCGAGAGCGAGCCGGTGACCTTCTGCTTTTCCTCGCGGAAAATCTCCTTGGCCTCGGCCAGGGATGTTGGCTGCCGCACCATTCGGTTTGCTCCCACCTGGGGCCAGACTAACCATGCCGGGCGCTCGGGTCCAAGGGTCCGCAGCCGCCTTGCCGGCCCGGAACCCCTATGCTATCAGCCCCGCCTTCTTGGGTGGCCCGGCCTGTACGGCATGCCGTGGCGACCCTTTTTGCGTGGGGTTTCGGCCTTGCGCCTGATCCAAAGAGGATGAAATGCCGAAAATGAAGACCAAGAGCGGCGTCAAAAAACGCTTCAAGCTCACGGCCTCGGGCAAGGTGAAGGCTGGCGTAGCCGGCAAACGCCACCGCCTGATCGGCCACAACGGGAAATACATCCGCCAAAACCGCGGCACCTCGACGATTGCAGAGCCGGACGCAAAGCGCGTGAAGCTCTGGATCCCTTACGGCCTCGATTGAGCGGAGACTGACCCATGGCACGCGTTAAAGGCGGCGTCACCGCGCACGCCCGTCACAAGAAAGTTCTGAAAAAGGCGAAGGGCTATTACGGCCGTCGCTCGAACACCTTCCGCACCGCGAACGCCGCGGTCGAGAAGGCTGGTCTCTACGCCTACCGCGATCGCAAGGCCAAGAAGCGCAGCTTCCGCGCGCTCTGGATCGTGCGCATCAACGCCGCGGTTCGCGAAGAGGGCCTCACGTACTCGCGATTTATCAGCGGGCTCGCCAAGGCGGGTATCACGCTGGACCGCAAGGTCATGGCCGATATCGCCATGAATGAGCCCACGGCTTTCAAAGGCCTGATCACCCAGGCCCAAGCCGCACTGAAATAACACTCCGTGGTTTCCTCCCCCGCGAAGCGGGGGAGGTGGCCGCGAAGCGGCCGGAGGGGGCGCAACCGCGCGAGTGCTTGCAAGCACAGCGGCGCACCGCCCCCTCAGTCAGCCCGCTTCGCGGTCTGACAGCTCCCCCGTGAACGGGTGAGCAAAAAGGACGGCGCCATGACCGCCAATATTGATCTGCAAGCGCTCCAGACCGATTTGCTCGCGCGCGTCGCCGCCGCGAGTGATGAAGCGTCGCTCGAAGCGCTGCGCGTCGAAGCCCTTGGCAAGCAGGGCTCCATCTCCGCGCTGATGAAAAACCTGGGCTCAATGAGCCCGGATGAGCGCAAGACCTTTGGCGCCGGTCTCAATGTCCTCAAAGACAAGGTCACCGAGGCCATCGTCACCAAGAAAGCGGTGATGGCCGAAGCGGCGCTCGATCGTCAGCTGCAGAGCGAAGCCGTGGACGTCACGCTGCCGCCGGTGCGCCCGCGCCTCGGCACCATCCATCCCGTGAGCCAGGTGATGGAAGAACTCGCCGCCATCTTCGGCGAAATGGGCTTCTCCGTCGAAGAAGGTCCGGACATCGAGACCGACTTCAACAATTTCACGGCCCTGAACTTCCCCCCCAACCATCCGGCGCGCGAGACGCACGACACGTTTTTCCTCGATGCGAAAGGCGAAGACGGCGCGCGCAAAGTGCTGCGCACGCACACCAGCCCCGTGCAAGTGCGCACCATGCTAAAGCAGAAGCCGCCCATCCGCATGATCTGCATGGGAAGAACGTTTCGCAAAGATTCCGACGCCACGCACACGCCGATGTTCCACCAGATCGAAGGCCTCGTCATCGATGAGAGCACGAGCATGGCTGATCTGAAGAGCGTGCTGATTGCCGCGATCAAGGCTTATTTCGAAGTCGACGACGTGCGCCTGCGCTTCCGCCCGCACCATTTCCCGTTCACCGAACCGAGCGCGGAAGTCGATGTCGGCTGCGATCGCTCCGGCGGTCAGATCAAGATCGGCGCCGGCGACGATTGGCTCGAAATTCTGGGCTCCGGCATGGTGCACCCGAACGTGCTCCGAAATTGCGGCATCGATCCCGACAAATACCAAGGCTACGCCTTCGGCATGGGCATCGATCGCCTCGCCATGCTCAAATACGGCATGCCCGATCTGCGCGACTTCTTCGCCGCCGACACGCGCTGGCTGAAACATTACGGCTTCAGCCCGTTCCTGTTGCCTGGCCTCGCGCAGGGAGTGGGGTGATGACGCACGCACTTAAGTGCTCACCCGTTCACGGGGGAGCTGTCAGCACGCGCAGCGTGATGACTGAGGGGGCGAGCGCCGTCTGCCGGACTTTCCCCCTCCCGCTCGCTTCGCTCACGACCTCCCCCGCACGCGGGGGAGGAGTTACGGAGAGCATCCAATGAAATTCACGCTCTCCTGGCTCAAAGAGCATCTCGCCACTGATGCTTCGATCGACGCTATCGTCGAAACCATGACCATGACGGGTCTTGAGGTCGAAGGCGTTGAGAACGCCGGCGAGAAGCTCAAGGCCTTCACCGTCGCGCGCATCATCAGCGCCGCCAAGCACCCGAACGCCGATAAACTCCAAGTCTGCCAAGTCGAAACTGCGCTCGGCAATCTCGAAATCGTCTGCGGCGCGCCGAATGCGCGCGCCGGCCTCGTCACCGCGTTTGCGCCGATCGGCACGACCATTCCCGGCAGCGGCATCACGCTCGAAGCGCGGCCGGTGCGCGGGGTCGTCTCGAACGGCATGCTCTGCTCCGGCGCTGAGCTTGAACTCGACACCGATGCCGACGGCATCCTGGAACTGGACGCCGCCCTCAAAGTCGGCACGCCGCTCGCGGAAGCGCTCGGCCTCAACGATCCGGTGATCGACATCGAAGTCACGCCGAACCGCCCCGATTGGCTCGGCGTCGCCGGCATCGCCCGCGATCTGGCTGCGGCTGGCGTTGGCAAGCAAACCACCAAGCCCGTGCTGCCTGTGCCGGGCCGTTATCCGTCGCCGCAAAAAGTCGCGACGGAAGCGCCGCAGGCTTGTCCGATGTTCGTGGGCCGCCTCATTCGCGGCGTGAAGAACGGGCCGTCTCCGGCGTGGCTGCAGCAGCGCCTGCGCGCCATCGGTCAAAAGCCGATCAGCGCATTGGTCGACATCACCAACCTGATCACGCACGACCGCGCCCGCCCGTTGCACGTCTATGATGCGAGCAAGCTCAGCGGCGTTGTCCGCGCCCGCATGGGCCGCGAAGGCGAAAGCTTCAAGGCGCTCAACGGCAACGTCTACACCGTCACGCCGGCGATGTGCGTGATCGCCGACGATGAGCGCGTACTGGGGCTCGGCGGCGTTATCGGCGGGGAATATTCCGGCGTCAGCGAAACCACGACCGACATCCTGGTCGAGTGCGCGCTGTTCGATCCGACCCTGATCCATCAAACCGGCCGTGCGCTCACGCTGACCACCGACGCGCAATATCGCTTCGCGCGTGGCGTCGATTCCGGCTTCGTCGCGCCTGGCATCGAACTGGCCACGCGCCTCATCCTTGAACTCTGCGGCGGCGAGCCGAGCGAGATCATGATCGCCGGCGAAGAACCTGCGCCGCCGAAGTCGATCACCTTCGATCCCGATCGCGTGCGTCAACTCGCTGGCATCGATGTGAAGGCGCCGCGCGTGCGCGCGGTGCTGAAGGACCTCGGCTTCGAAGTGAGCGGGGAAGGGCAGAGCTCGAAGAACTTCATCGTCCAGCCCCCAAGCTGGCGGCGCGATATCGAAGGGCCGGCCGATCTGGTTGAGGAAGTCGCGCGCATCGAGGGCTACGACAAGATGCCGGTGCTCGCGCCCCCGCGCGCGCCGGGCTTCCGTCCGCCACCGGCCAGTGTTGGCGAGAGCCGCACGCGGCTGGCGCGCCGCGCTGCGGCGGCGCTCGGCTATAACGAAGCCATTACCTGGAGCTTCTGTTCGCGCGCGCAGGCACTGGCATTCGGCGGCGGCGCCGAAGAGATGCTGGTCGCCAACCCGATCGCGTCCGACCTCGATTGCATGCGCCCGAGCGCGCTGCCGCAATTACTGGCCGCCGCGCAGAGGAACGCCGACCGCGGCTTTGACGATGCGCGGCTGTTCGAAGCCGGCCCCGCCTATGCCAACACCAGCGATGGCGGTCAGCAACGCACGCTCGCGGCGGTTTGGCGGGCGCGTCCGCCGCGGCATTGGCGCGCCGCGCCGCAGCCGGACATCTTCGATGTGAAGCGCGACGTGCTGACGGTGCTCGAAGCGCTCGGCGCGCCGGTCGCTTCGCTGCAGACCGCATCGGATGCGCCCGCGCATTGGCGCCCTGGCCGCACCGGCGCGCTCAAGCTCGGGCCTAAGGTGATCGCCTATTACGGCGAGATCCACCCGCGCGCGCTCAAAGCGATCGGCGTCGAGGCGCCAGCGCTGGCGTTCGAAATCTTCCTCGACGCGCTGCCCGCGCCGCGCGCGAAAGGGCGCAGCAAGCCGCCGCTGGAAAAGCTCGATCTGCAACCGCTGACGCGCGACTTCGCCTTCATCGTTGACGATGGCGCACCGGCGGCGGACGTGGTTCGCGCCGCTTTCGGCGCCGACAAGCAGTTGATCACTGATGTGAATCTGTTCGACGTCTATCGCGGCGAACGCATGCAGCCGGGCAAGAAGAGCCTCGCCATCGAAGTGACGCTGCAGCCGCGCGAGAAGACGCTGACCGACGCCGACATCGAAGCGGTCAGCGCCAAGATCGTTAGCGCCGTGATGAAGGCGACAGGCGGGACGCTGCGGGGCTAGCGGGCGCGCAGGCATCGCCTATGATCGGGCGATGAACGCGTGGATCATGCTCGCCATTGCCGGCGCACTCGAAGTGGTTTGGGCGATCGGGCTCAAATACGCTGAAGGCTTCACCCGGCCTGCGCCATCCGCGATCACCGTCGCGGCGATGATCGCGTCGATGTGGCTGCTGGCGCAGGCGGCGCGGACGCTGCCAATCGGCACGGCCTATGCGGTCTGGACCGGCATCGGCGCGGTGGGTGCGGCGTTGCTTGGCATGATGTTGTTCGCCGAAAGCGCGAACGTGGTGCGGCTTGGCTGCATCGGCCTGATCGTCGCCGGGATTATTGGCCTCAAACTGACTTCGCCCGCTTAAGGCGCTGCGCTAGGTTGCGCGCGGGGAGGGGCCCGCGCATGGCTCTGATCAAGCGCAAGCACGCGACGGCGAAGGCGTACATCCACGATTGGCTGGAGCCCGATCATCCGGGCGGCATCAATTTCTTCAGCGCCAGCATCATCGTTCTGGTGATGATCAGCCTCGCCTCGCTCGCGCTGGAAACCGAAGCGCTGCGTCCCGACACGCCGTTCCCATCGTGGACGCGGCCCTTGCTGGCCTGGATCAACGGGACGGTGTTGTGGGCGTTCGCGCTCGAGTTCGCGCTGCGCTTCTGGTCAGAAGGCGAGAATCCGAAACATCGCGGCGTTGAAGGGCGGCTGCGCTTTCTGGCGCAGCCGATCACGATCGCCGATGTGCTGGCGTTCCTGCCCGAGCTGATCGTGTTTCTGTTTCTGCCCGGCCTGCACGGGGGCTGGCTCGCGGCGCTGCGGGCGCTGCGTCTTTTCCGCCTCGCCAAGCTTGCGCGCTACGTGCCCGCGTTTGCGATTGTGGGCGCTGCGGTGAAGCGCGCCTGGGCGCCGCTGATGGCCGCGCTCGCGGTGGCGGCGGCGCAGCTCTACGTGGCGGCGATGCTGCTCTATTTCATCGAAGGCGATGCCAAGCCCGAAGCGTTCGGCTCGATAACGCGCTCGCTCTGGTGGGCGATCGTGACGCTGACGACTGTCGGCTATGGCGATGTCTATCCCGAGACCGTGCTCGGCCGCATCGCGGCGGGGTTCGTTGCGCTTGCCGGCGTCGGCATCGTGGCGATGCCAACGGGCATTCTCGCGTCGTCCTTTGCGGAAGAGTTCCGCGAGCGGCACGAAGCGCGGCAGCGTGCGCTCGCGGAAGGGCGCAAGAGCGCCGCTGAATAGCGATCAGAACGGGTTGATGCGGCGGCGGCGCGAGTAAGCGAGGTAGCCGATATTGGCGCCGAGGCGGAAGCCGACGCCGGCGCGGATCGGCGCCAACGTGATGTGGTCGCGGCGCTGATAATTCACGCCGACGCCGCCGACGAAATAGGCCGAGCCGTCGACGCCTGGGAAGCGCTCGAAAATCTGATCCGGGTTGCTCATGTTGTACACGAGCGTGAACACGCGCGAGGCGTTGCCGCCGGTGTCGAAGCCGATCGAGGGGCCCTGCCAATAGACACGCGTGGCGCCGCTGCGGCCCTTGAGCCGCAGGCGTCCGTCGCCGTAGCGCAAGCCGACGCCGATCGCGCCGGAGCCCTCATTGCCTTCGATGTAGCCGTTCGGCCGGCCCAGGTCCTCGAACACATGATCGATGACGGTGGCGAGGCCTTCAGCGCCGGCGCCGAAGAAGCGCTGCGCGGCGGCGAGGATTTCATCGTGCGAATAGGTCTGCTCGGATTGAGCCAACGCGGCCGTTGGCGCGAGCGCCGAAGCAGCCAGACCCAAAGCGACAGAACGGCGAGAGAGATCGTCAGCCATGGTGATGTCCTCCGATGCGGAGCATAGGCGCGTCAGCGGATATTACCAACGCACCCGAGCTGAGCCGCACCTGAATCTCAGGCTGAGGCGCCGTGCTCGGCGTCGAAGCGGCCGATGGCGAGGAAGCGCTCGCGGCGGTGGGTGCGCAGTTCGGTCTCGGTTTTCGGCGTCAGCTTATCGAGCGCCTGGGCGACCGCCGCGCCGACGGCGGCGATGGCCGCGGCGGGCTCGCGATGGGCGCCGCCGACCGGCTCTTTGACGATGCCGTCGATGACCTTCAGCTCGAGCAGGTCTTGCGCCGTGATCTTCAGCGAGGCGGCGACTTCCTTCACCCGATCCGAGCGCGGTTCTTCATCGCCCTTCTTCTTGTAGAGGATCGAGGCTGCGCCTTCAGGGCTGATCACCGAATAGACCGAGTGCTCCAGCATCAGCACGGTGTTGGCCGCAGCAATGGCGATGGCGCCGCCGGAGCCGCCTTCGCCGGCGATGACGGCAACCATCGGCACGCCCAGCGTCAGGCAGCGCTCGGTCGAGCGCGCGATCGCTTCACCCTGGCCGCGCTCTTCCGCGCCGATGCCGGGATAGGCGCCGGCCGTATCGACGAAGCTGACGACCGGCAGCGAGAAGCGTTCGGCCAAATCCATCAGCCGTACGGCTTTGCGATAGCCTTCCGGGCGGGCCATGCCGAAATTGTGCTTCAGGCGCTCTTGCGTGGTGCGGCCCTTCTCGTGGCCGATCACCAGCACGGGGCGGCCGAGAAACTTGCCGGTGCCGCCGAGAATGGCGGCGTCTTCGCCGTAATTGCGGTCGCCCGACAGCTCGATGAAATCGGTGACCAGCGAGGCGACATAGTCGCGAAAGCGCGGGCGGTCCGGATGGCGCGCCACCTGCGTTTTCTGCCAGGGATCGAGCTTGGCATAGATCGCCGCCAGCTGGTTCTCGGCCTTCGACTTCAGACGCGAAAGCTCGACGCCTTGTGAAATCGCGTCGGCGCCGGAAGCCTCGGCCAGGGCGGCGAGTTCTTCGATCTTCGCCTCAATCTCGGCGACAGGTTTTTCGAAGTCGAGATAGGTGCGCAAAACAGAGCCCAGCCACAGGGCCGCCGGCCCCTGAGATCGGCGCGGACATTACCCATCCGGCCTGTTGCTTCAAGGTAAAGCGCTTGCCCGGAGGGCGCCGATTGCACTCCGGCCCGGCAGGCTCCATGCTGCAAATGCGAACAGAACAGGACCAAGCCGACCGATGAAGCCGCCGCGTTCCTTTTTCTCCCCCTTGGCGAGCGGTGCGCCCGCGCCGCTGACCGAACTGCCGGTGCGGCTCGAACGGATGGTTCATTTCGTGCCGCCGCACCTGGAGAAGATGCGCGCGCGCGTGCCGGACATGGCCAAGCAGGTCGATGTCATCCTCGCCAATCTCGAGGATGCGATTCCGGCCGATGCGAAAGAGGCGGCGCGCGCGGGCGCAGTCGAGATCGGCAAGAGCTTCGATTTCCAGAAAGCCGGCGTCGGCTATTGGAGCCGCATCAACGCGCTCAATTCCCCTTGGCATCTCGATGACGTGACCACGCTCGTCGGCGAACTCGGCGACCGGCTCGATGTGATCATGGTGCCGAAGGTCGAAGGGCCGTGGGACATCCATTACATGGATCAGCTGCTGGCGCTGCTCGAAGCCAAGCACGGCGTGAAGAAGCCGATCCTGCTGCACGCGATCCTCGAAACCGCGCAGGGCGTGGCCAATGTCGAAGCCATCGCCGGCGCCAGCCCGCGCATGCACGGCATTTGTCTCGGTCCCGCCGATCTCGCCGCATCGCGCAAGATGAAGACGACGCGCGTGGGCGGGGGTCATCCCGGCTATCGCGTGATTTCCGATCCGGGCGCCGACGGCGCCGCGCGCGAGAGCGTGCAGCAGGATTTGTGGCACTATACCTTTGCGAAGATGGTCGATGCCTGCGTCATGCACGGCATCAAGCCGATGTACGGCCCGTTCGGCGATTTCGCCGATGAAGCCGCGTGCGAGCAGCAATTCCGCAACGCCTATCTGATGGGATGCGTCGGCGCCTGGACGCTGCATCCCTCGCAGATCGCCATCGCCAAGCGCGTGTTCGCGCCCGAGGTCGAAGAGGTGAAGCTCGCCAAGCGCATGATCGAAGCCATGCCGGACGGAACCGGGGTTGCGCTTGTTGACGGCAAGATGCTCGACGATGCGACCTGGAAGCAGGCGAAGGTGATCGTCGACCTGGCGCGCCTGGTTGCGGCGAAGGAGCCGGAGATGGCGAAGGCCTACGGGCTCTAGGCGGGTCACAGTTGGAACGATGGCGCAGCATGGCGGTTCAGGCGGTCATGCTGTCATCAAGAAGCTCGCCGCGCTGCTGGCGGCTTCCCGCTCACCTCACCGTTTAAATCGATAAGCTATGCGCTCTTGCTAGGGCAGAAGCGGGCCCCGTGGGCGATACTCGCGCAGGAGCAGCACCGTGCCGCTCAAGGACAGCAGGGTTTTTTCGTGACGCGAAAGCGTGTCGTCATCATCGGCGCCGGCTTCAGCGGTGTCTGCCTTGCCGCGCACCTGGCGCGGCGCGGGGGGAAGGCGCCGCGCACGACGCTCATCGATAAGGCGGCGCGCTTTGGCTTGGGGCTCGCCTACGGCACGCAGGATCCGGCGCACCTGCTCAATGTACGCGCCTCGAACATGAGCGCCTTCGCCGACAAGCCGGATGACTTTTCCGCTTGGTGCGCTCGCCAAGGCGGTATCAGCGGCGAATTCGCGCCGCGCATGATGTTCGGGAAGTATGTGGAGCAAATCCTGGCGCAATCGACAGGGTTGTTTGCGCCAGTGTCGCGCAAGCGGGGGGCCGTGATTGCCTGCACGCGCGCCGGGCGCGGCTGGCGCCTCACGCTTGAAGGCGGCGCTACGCTTGATGCCGATGCGGTCGTGCTGGCGACCGGCAATCGCGGCGCTCCGCCGCTGGCGGTGCTCGAAGCTGCGGGCGTTGCGGCGATCGATCCGTGGGATGCGCGTGCGTTGCACCGCGTGCCAAGCGGCGATGTGCTCATGATCGGCACAGGACTAACCATGGTCGATGCGGCGCTGACGCTCGCGGCCAAGCGCAACGGCGTGATCTATGCGCTGTCGCGCCGCGGATTGCTGCCGCGCAGCCACGCCGATCGCGTGAGTGTGCAGCATGCGCCCATCGCATTGCCACTGCCGCTCAGCGAAGCGCTGGCCGCATTTCGCGCCGAGGTCGAGGCCGCCGCCGCACAGGGCGAGCCGTGGCAATTCGTGATGGACCGCTTGCGCCCGCAGACGACAGAGCTGTGGCGGCGTCTGCCGATCGAAGCGCAGCGGCGTTTCCTGCGCCACTTGCGGCCCTGGTGGGACGTGCACCGTCACCGCATGGCGCCGCCGGTGGCGGCGCAGATCGCCGAGTTGCAGCGGGAAGGGCGGCTGCGCCTGTTGGCCGGGGAGCTTGTCTCCGTCGCGCAGCGCGGGCGCAGCCTGCTCGTCCTGCATCGCCAGCGCGGCAGCATGGTGCGTCATCGTCTTGAGGTCGCCGGCATTGTGAACTGCACCGGCGGTGCGAGCGACGTGCGCGGCTTCAACGATCCGCTGTTCCAGCAGATGCTGCGGGACGGCTTGATGCGAGCGTGCCCGAACGGGCTGGGTCTCGACATCGACGAGGAGGGGCGGGTGCGGGACGCCGCCGGCGCTGCGCAGGCCGGCCTCTTCACCATCGGCCCGCCCACGCAAGGCGCGCTCTGGGAATCCACGGCGGTTCCGAATATTCGCGTCGATGCGGCGCGCCTGGCGCAGCTGCTCTGAAGCGGCGCGTGGCGCAGGTTCCGGCATGGCACGGTCCGTGCGCGCGATTCCCTGTTCGGGCGCGGGAGAGCCAAGTTGGCGCAGATTGAGGTTAAGGGCGCAGGCCAGAGCACGCGCACGAGCGCGCTCGATATCGGCCGCGGCCTTGCCATCGTCAGCGTCATCTATGGCCACGCGCTGGCGCCGTGGTTCATGGCAGCCGGCGAGCGCTTCAGCGAGCCCGCCTTCCTGCAGTGGAAGTTCGGCGCCTCGTTCATGATGGTGTTCTTCTTCTTCCTGTCCGGTCTCGGCTGGCGCGAAGAGAAGTCGCTGCAGGCGACGCTGCGCCAATCGCTGGTGCTGATCGCCGTCGCCTGGCTGGCGAGCGCCGCCTTCGACGTCTTCCGCCTCTCGCTGAGCCTGACCGGAGTCACGGCTGCGCTCGGCATTCCCCCGCTCGATCTGGTGGCGTTCCTGCGCGATTTGGCCCGCATGGCGGTCTATGGCGACGCCTACGCGCTGTCGGCGCTTTGGTTTCTGGTCGCGCTCGCGATCGTGCGCTTGATCGCGTCGTCCGCGTTGCGGCTTGGAAGCGGAGCTGCTGCTGCTGCGGCGATCGCTCTGATGGCGCTGACGCTCGCCGCAACCGAACTAGGCTGGCGCAACTTTTACCAAGTATCGTTGATCGGCGTCGCTTTCCTCGCCTTCATGGGCGGACACGCAGCGCGCGGCTTCGCCGCGGAACTTGAAGGCAACCGGCGCGCCGTGTTCGGCCTGCTCGTGGCCGCTGGCGTCATCGTGTTTTCGACCTTCGGGCTCAACCAGGGCTGCCGCTGGGATGTGACCGGAAACTGCGGGCAAGCGTGGCTGAACGGCGGCTTCGGCGTTTCCATGGTGATCGGGCAGTTTGGCAACCTGCCGCTCTTCTTCGCTACCGCCGCTGCGGGCGTTGGCTTTGCGCTCGCGCTGTCGATCATGCTCGCCCACGTGGGCGGACCCGTTGCGCGCAAGCTCAGCGCCTGGGGCGCCAACTCGCTCAATCTGCTGATCGTCAACGCCGTGTTTCTGCATACGGCGGCGCCGCTGATCGCTTATTTCATCGTGCCGCGCATCGCGGCCGACAGCCCGCTGTTTTTCGTGGCGCTGTTCATCGTGACGATGGCGATCAACCTCTATGCGGCGCATGCGCTGGCGCGGCCGCTGCGGATGTTGACGCGCGCAGCCAATCGGCTCGCCGGGTTCGCACTCGATACCGTCGCGGCGGCGGGGGCGATTGTCGCCTGGCGCCGGCCTCGTGTATCGCAGAGCCCATGACCAGCGACGAACCAAGCGCCGGCCGCTTCGAGGGGCGCGCGCATATCCTGCCGGTGCGGATCTATTATGAGGACACCGATTTCACCGGGGTCGTCTATCACGCCAATTATCTGCGCTATTTCGAGCGCGGCCGCAGCGATTTCCTGCGCCTCGCGGGCGTTCACCATACCGAACTCTTGTCGCTGCCCGAGCCGATCGGCTTTGCCGTCAACCGCATTACGCTGGAATTCCAGCGCCCGGCGCGGATTGACGACGCTCTGACGGTCAAAACCGTGTTCGAAACGATGCGGGGGCCGCGCATCTTCATCGCCCAAGTGCTGGAGAAGGGCGGCGAGGCGCTGGTGCGGGCCGAGGTCGAGGTCTGTTGCATCAGCCTCACAGGCCGGCCCCGCAAGCCGCCAGCGGTGCTTTTAGAGCGCCTTAAACCATTTCTGGCGCCTTCGGCGTCCAGCTTTTGACAAACTCATCCGGCTCTAACCGGGGCTGGGGCGCGGCTGGGCGAAGACGGCCGTGGAAGCGGGAGCGAGCATGGAATCCGGCGCTGAACAGATCACAGTCCTGACCCTGTTTCTGCAGGCTGACCCTGTCGTCAAAGGGGTCATGCTGATCCTGGCGGTCATGTCGGTCTGGTCCTGGGCCATTGCCGTCGACAAATGGCTGTCCTTTGGCGACCTCGACGCGCAGGCGCGCCGGTTCGAGCGCGAGTTCTGGTCCGGCCGCAGCGTGGACGAAATGGACGACCGTGGCGGCGACCGCCCGCGCGACGCGCTGGCGCGCGTCTACGCCGCCGCTTCGCGTGAGTTCCGCGAGTCACGCCGCGGCGGCGCCGGCGGCGGTGGCGGCCAGCAAGTACTCGACCGCATCGACCGGCTGATGCAAGCGCAGGTCTCGCGCGAGATGCAGCGCGCCTCGCGCCGTCTCGGCGTGTTGGCGACGGTTGGCGCCTCGGCCCCCTTTATCGGCCTGTTCGGCACGGTCTGGGGCATCATGAACGCCTTCACCAATATCGCCGTGCAGCAGCAGACCAACCTCGCGGTGGTCGCGCCCGGCATCGCCGAAGCGCTGTTCGCCACCGCGATGGGCCTGATCGCGGCCATCCCGGCGGTGATCTTCTACAACAAGTTCACCGGCGACCTCGATCGCTTCGGCGACCGGCTCGATACGTTCAGTGATGAAATCGCCGCGCGCATGTCGCGCCGTTTGAGCGAGCGCGGCTGATGGCCGGCGGGCTCGCCGCTTCTTCGCGCCGCGGACGCGGACGCCGCTCGGCGCGCCGCAGCCGCCTCAGCGAGATCAACGTCACGCCGTTCGTTGACGTCATGCTGGTGCTGCTGATCGTGTTCATGGTGACAGCGCCGCTGCTCACCGTCTCGATCCCGATCGAGCTGCCGCGTACCGAGGCCAAGCAATCGCCGGCCGAAACCGAACCGCTGGCGATCACCATCCGCAATGATGGAACTATCTTCCTGCAGGAAACGCAGGTCACGCTCGATGAACTGGTGCCGCGCCTGCGCGCCATTTCGCACGAAGGCTATGACCGGGCGATCTACATCCGCGGCGATGCGCGCACGCAATGGGATACGATGGCGCAAGTGCTGGCGAGCATCAGCTCCGCCGGCTTCCGCAAGTTGCAGCTTGTGACCGATACGCGCGACGGGCCGGCGCGGCCCGCGCAAGACGGCCGGTGACGCGATGCGCGCCGGTCTGATCGTCTCCATTGTCGGCCATGTGGGGGCGGTGCTGATGACAATGCTGGCGTGGGAGGCGCACACGACGCTGCCGCCCCAGGGCGCAGCCATCGTGCCGGTCGAGATCGTCGACATTGCGCCGGAAACAAATGTACGCGCGCTCGCGGTCGAAGTGCCGGAAGATCAAGTCTCGGCTCAGGAAGAGGAATCGCTTCCGGACGAACCGCAGCCGGCGCCTTCACCCACGCCGACGCCGCGTAGGCAGCAGGAGCCGCGCAGCGATGAGTTCAATCTCGCCGATATTTCCGGCCTGATCGACCGCGAACGCAACAATGGCCGCCGCCAGCAGGAAGGCCAGCGCGCCGACCGCAACCAGCGCGGCGCTGGGCTCGGCACGGAAGAGCGCGCCTCGATGGAAAGCCGCGTCGCGTCGCTGATGGACCGGCATCTGCGCCGCTGCTGGCGCTCCAACGAAGACATGCCCGATCCGGACCGGCTGATCGTCACCGTGGCGTTCCAGCTCGACCGCAACGGTTCGCTGAGCGGCCAGCCGCGCGTGGTCAGCCCGCGCAATTACACCTTCGATCAGTACATGAACGAAGCAGTGAACCGGGCGCTACGTGCAGTGCGCACTTGCGATCCGTATGATTTTCTCACCACTGATCCGGTGGTCGGCCCGTACTTCGAAGTCTGGCGCGACCAGGAAGTGACTTTTGGGCGGCAACAGCGATGACACGAGCAATGGATATGGTCCGCAAAATCTTCTTCGCCTTTGCGATCGCTCTGGTGATGATGTCGTCCTCGGGGCCGGCCCAGGCTCAGGTCCACGTCAACGTGGAGGAGGGCCACCTCAACCCGATGCCGATCGCCATCGTCGATTTCATCGGCGCCAATCCGGCCGCGCAGCAGGTGGGCGCCGATGTGGCTTCGGTGATCCGCGCCAATCTTGAGCGCTCGGCGCTGTTCCGGCCGATCCCGTCCAACGCCTTCATTGAGCGCATCACGGCGCTCGAAGTGCCGCCGCGCTTCGCCGACTGGAAGATCATCCAGGCGCAAGGCTTGGTCGTTGGCCAGGTGACGCCGCTGCCGGATGGGCGCATCCGCATCGACTTCCGCCTTTATGATGTGTTTGCCGAACAGCAGATGACGGGCTTCAGCTACACCACGACGCCCGACAATTGGCGCCGCATCGCCCATCGCATTTCGGATCAAATCTACGAACAGCTCACCGGCGAGCAGGGCTATTTCGACACGCGCATCGTGTTCGTGTCCGAGAGCGGGCCGCGCACGCGGCGGATTAAGCGGCTGATGATCATGGATCAGGACGGCGCCAATCCGTTCTTCCTGACCGGCTCCAACGCCATGGTGCTGACGCCGCGCTTCTCGCCGTCGACGCAGTTGATCACCTACATGTCGTTCGAGACCGGCGCGCCGCGCGTCTTCCTCTACAATCTGGAAACCAATCGCCGCGAAGTGCTGGGCGATTTCCCCGGCATGACCTTCTCGCCGCGCTTTTCGCCGGATGGCCAGCGCATCGTCTTCACGCTCGACATGAACGGCAATTCCGAGATTTTCAGCATGGATCTCGCCAGCCGTTCGCGCACGCGGCTGACCAATCATCCCTCGATCGACACATCACCGTCATACTCGCCCGACGGCTCGCAGGTGGTGTTCAATTCCGATCGCGGAGGTTCGCCGCAGCTTTATGTGATGAACGCCGATGGCTCGAACCAGCGCCGCATCTCGTTTGGCGATGGCCGCTACTCGACGCCGGTGTGGTCGCCGCGCGGCGATTTGATCGCGTTTACCAAGCAAATGGGCGGCCGTTTCGCCATTGGCGTGATGCGCCCGGATGGTTCTGGTGAACGCATCTTGACCGAGAGCTTCCTCGACGAAGCGCCGACATGGTCGCCGAATGGGCGTGTGATCATGTTCTTCCGCGAAGGCCGCGGCGAGGGCGCGCGTTTGTGGTCTGTTGACCTTACTGGCCGGAATTTACGCCAAGTTCCTACGCAAACCGATGCCTCTGACCCTGCCTGGTCGCCGCTTTTGCCGTGATCGGAACAAGATTTTGTACTAGGAACGAGATCGTAAGGTTGGCATTAGCAGATCAGGGGATCGCGTGAGCCGAATGCAACGCGCCGCTGATAGGGGAGAATTGACCTGATGCGTAAAGTCCTGATCGCTCTTTCCGCCGTGGCCGCACTCGCCGCCTGCGCGAGCCGCCCCGAAGCGACTCCGACGCCGGACACCACGGTCGGCGCGGCCACCACGCCGGCGCCCTCAGGCCCGACGCCGGGCTCGGCGGAAGACTTCCGCGTCTCCGTCGGCGACCGCGTCTTCTTCGGCTATGACCGCTTCGACCTGACCCCGGAAGCGCGCTCGGTGCTTGAGCGCCAAGCCGCGTGGCTGCGCCAATATCCGAACGTGCGCATCCTCGTCGCCGGCAATTGCGACGAACGCGGCACGCGCGAATACAACCTCGCCCTCGGCGCCCGCCGCGCCGCCGCCTCCCGCGACTATCTCGTCTCGCTCGGCGTCGCCGGCAACCGGGTCGAGACGGTCTCCTACGGCAAGGAACGTCCGCTCGATCCGCGCTCGAACGAAGAGGCCTGGAGTGTGAACAGAAACGCACACTCGCAGATCGTCAGCGGCGCTGTCTCGTAAACGTCAAAATTTGGCCCGCACGACCCGACAAGGGTTTCGCCCATGACGTATCGCCCGGCGCCTCAACCCCGCATCACCCGGCTCGCAGCGTGCTTCGCTGCGGCCGGGTTTCTGTTCCTGTCGAGTGCTTCAGCGCAGACTGCGCTGCCGCCGCCCAATTACGGGACAGCTGACGCCCGGCAGGACCGCATCCAGGAACTGGAAGACCAGCTCCGCGCGACGACCGCGGATAACGAGCGCTTGCAATATGAACTGATGCAGGCGCAGCGCGAGGTCCGCCGCCTGCAAGGGCTGGTCGATCAGGTTGTCGGCGTGAACCAGCAGCTGAGCGAAGGGCAAACGCCGCCCGCAGCCGGCGCGGCGCCCGCGGCCAACGCTTCTGCAACCCCGTCGACGCTCAATGATGCGCAGCGCCGCCAGACCGGCACGCTCGGTACGATGCCGGCCGACGCTGCCCCGCCCGCTGCGCCGCGCGATCCGGCAGCTGACTACGCCCGCGCGCGCCAATTGCTCGCCGCTGGCCAATATGCCGAGGCTGAAGTGGCGCTGGGCGATTATCTGCAAGCCAATCCGAACGCGGAGAATGCCGCCGACGCGCGGTTCTGGTTCGCGTTCACGCTCGCGGCGCGCAATAATCACACCGATGCCGCGGCCAATTTCCTCCAATACCTGCAGGCGGCGCCGAACGCACCGCGAGCGCCTGAAGCGCAGGTGCGCCTGGGCATGGCGCTCATCGGCATGGGCCGCGGCCGCGAAGGCTGCGGCGCCTTCGCCAATCTGCCGCGCCGCTACCCCAACGCTGCACGCAACGTGCGCGACCTGGCCGCCCGCGAAGCCCGCGCTGCGAACTGCCCAGCCTAAGCTGAACGCATGCTCGATCGGCTGACGATCGAGCGCATGGAAGCGGCGTGCGAGGGCGCGCCGATCCTCGTTGCCCTCTCTGGCGGCGGCGATTCCGTTGCGTTGCTGCACGCGCTGGCGGAGCGCTTTGGTCCGCAGCGCCTTCGCGCCGGTGTTGTCGATCATGCTTTGCGCGCAGGCTCCGCTGGAGATGCGCAACGCGCGCGAGGCTTTGCCGACACGCTTGGCGTGAGCGCCGAGATCGTCACTCTGTCCTGGCCCAGCGAGGGAAAACGCACGCAGCAGGCGGCACGGATGGCGCGCCATCGCGCACTCTGCGCCTTGGCCGCCAAGCTAGGCGCGCGCGTGGTCGCGCTGGGCCACACGGGCGACGATCAGGCGGAAACGGTGCTGATGCGCGCCGCGGCGGGATCGGGATGGCGCGGGCTCGCCGGCATGGCGCCGCTCGCGCCGGCGCCGGTTTGGCCGGAAGGGCGGGGGCTGTTGCTTGCGCGGCCGCTCTTGAACACGCGCCGCGCCGCCCTGCGTGATGCGCTTCAATCCCGCGGCGCGGCTTGGATCGAAGACCCAGCCAACGAAAACCCGGCATACGAGCGCGTGCGCACGCGCGCCAGGCTTGCCGCGCTGGAGCAGCAGGGGTTTTACCCGTTGCGTTTGTGCGCGCTGGCCGCCCATCTCAGAGGCGTCGCCGAAGAGGTCGACGCCGGCGCCGCCGCGCTGATCGCGTCAGCGGCCACGCTCGGCCTCAGCATCCGCATTGATCGCCAACGCTGGGCGGGTGCGGCGGTCGTGCGCCAGCGCGCGCTCCAGGTGCTGATGCTGGCGGCGTCCGGCGAGGAACGCGGCGCCTCATCAAGCGCCATGGCCGGGATCGAAGCGCGGGCCCTGGGCCAACACGGCTTCACCCGCAGCGGGGTTGCGTTTGTCCCGGGCCCGGGCATCGTCACCCTTAGGCGCGACCCCGGCGCCGTGCTGGGCCGGGCCGGGATGCCCGGTCTGGCGCCGCTGGCGTTGCCGCCGGGCGAGGCGGTGGTCTGGGACGGGCGGCTGGCGCTGACGGCGCGTGCGCCGGGCTGGACGGCGCTGCCAGCGGAGAACGGCGAACTCCTCGCTTTCAGCGACGGCGAGCGCCGTTTGCGGGTTAGCGCTGCGTTAGAGTTTGTCCATGTCCGGCCGCTGGCGGCCGAGCGCGTGCAGCACGCTTTCAGCGCGAACCGTAAATAGGGCTTAAAGCTCGGCAAAATCCGCGAGGAAGTTCCCCAGGGCCTGTTCACCCCGCTTTGACCTCGGCATGGCATAGAGGGGTGTTCAGCGACCTTGGCGGTCCCTATCTTGCTGAACACGCTATTTACGTTGCCTGGGAGCATGCCAGGCCGCGTTCAGAAGGTCCGTAAATGCCGATCCGATCACTGCTTATCTGGGGCGTCGTGGCGCTGGTGCTCGTCGTCCTATTCACGGTGATGAACCCGGGCACTAATCCGCGCGGGGCGACCGAACTCTCCTATTCGCAGCTGCTGAACCAGGTCGAGGGCGGCAACATCTCCAAGGTCGACACCCGCGGCGAGATGCTGCTCAGCACCGCCAAGGACGGCAAGAGCTACGTCACCTATCTGCCGCAAGGCACCATGGCGAACATGGTCGAGCGGCTTGATCAGTCCAATGTCGAGGTGAAGACCGAACGGCCTGCGAATGGCCCCGGCATCGGCGACATTCTGCTCGGCATCCTGCCGATGCTGCTGCTGATCGGCGCCTGGTTCTTCTTCATGCGGCAGATGCAAAGCGGCGGACGCGGCGCCATGGGCTTTGGCCGCTCGAAGGCGCGCCTGCTCACCGAAGCGAAGGGGCGGGTGACGTTCGAGGACGTCGCCGGCATCGACGAAGCCAAGGAAGAACTCGGCGAGATCGTCGAATTCCTGAAAGACCCAGGCAAGTTCCAGCGCCTCGGCGGCAAGATTCCAAAAGGCGCGCTGCTGGTCGGCCCGCCCGGCACCGGTAAGACGCTGCTTGCGCGCGCCATCGCCGGCGAAGCCAACGTGCCGTTCTTCTCGATCTCCGGTTCGGACTTCGTCGAGATGTTCGTCGGCGTCGGCGCGTCGCGTGTGCGCGACATGTTCGAGCAGGCCAAGAAGAATGCGCCCTGCATCATCTTCATCGACGAAATCGACGCGGTCGGCCGCCATCGCGGCGCCGGTCTCGGCGGGGGCAATGACGAGCGCGAACAGACGCTCAACCAATTGCTGGTCGAGATGGACGGCTTCGAAGCCAATGAAGGCATCATCCTGATCGCGGCGACCAACCGTCCGGACGTGCTCGATCCGGCGCTGCTCAGGCCCGGCCGTTTCGACCGCCAGATCGTGGTGCCGAACCCGGATCTGATGGGCCGCGAGAAAATCCTGCGCGTGCACACCCGCAACGTGCCGGTGGCGCAGGGGGTCGACCTCAAAGTCATCGCTCGCGGCACGCCCGGTTTCTCGGGCGCCGATCTCGCCAATCTCGTCAACGAAGCGGCGCTGCTCGCGGCTCGCCGCGGCAAGCGCGTCGTGACGACTCGCGAGTTCGAAGACGCGAAGGACAAGGTCATGATGGGCGCCGAGCGGCGTTCCATGGTGATGAGCGATCAAGAAAAGCAGCTCACCGCCTGGCACGAGGCCGGCCACGCCATCGTCGCGCTGAACGTGCCCGAGAGCGATCCGGTGCACAAAGCCACGATCATCCCGCGCGGCCGCGCGCTCGGCATGGTGATGCAGCTGCCGGAGTCCGACCGCTACTCGATGAACTTCACGCAAATGACCTCGCGTCTGGCCGTGATGATGGGCGGGCGCGTTGCCGAAGAACTCCACTTCGGCAAGGACAAGGTCACCTCCGGCGCTGCTTCCGACATCTCCGCCGCCACGCGCTTGGCGCGCATGATGGTGACGCGTTGGGGCTATTCCGACGAACTCGGCTTCGTCGCCTATGGCGACAACAATGACGAGGTGTTCCTCGGCATGCAGGTCGCGCGTACGCAGAACGTCGCCGAAGCGACCGCGCAGAAGATCGATGCGGAAGTGAAGCGCCTGGTCGATGAAGCCTATGCCCGCGCCAAGGCGATCCTGAGCGAGCAAGCGCAAGAGCACCAATACCTCGCTGAGGCGCTGCTCGAATACGAGACGCTGAATGGCGATGAGATCGCCAAGGTGATCAAGGGCGAAAAGCTAGACCGTCCGGAAGACACGCCGCAGACGCCGTCCGCGCCCACGCCAGCGTTGCCGGTCACCGATGATGAGCCCGCGCCGCACACAGGCGGATGGGGCGGGGCCCAGCCGCAAGGCGCCTAGCAAACAGCAACCGCCGGCGGCGACGCCGGCGGTTTTGTTTTGAGCGCGGCGGGCTATGCTCTGAGCGGGAGGCAGCCCATGCTCGATTCAGCAACCATCTCCGC
>JAEUMT010000033.1 GCA_016791365.1 Hyphomonadaceae bacterium
CGGCGCCGGCAAGCAGCTTGGCGGCATGGTCAAGCGCAACGCGCCGGACGCCGAAGCGTTGGCGTTGAACGAGCCGGCTGTGTTGGAAGCGTTCGCGAAGACGGTTTGACGGCGTTATGGACCGCCGGCGTCCCGCCGGCAGGCTCTGGCGTTGGCCGGCGGGACGCCGGCGGTCCATAGAGAGCGAGTCATGCTTCAAGCAGCGCTTCTTCGCGGTGTGAACCTCGGCAAGCGCAAGCTGATCATGTCTGAGCTGCGTGGGGTCTGCGAAGGTGCGGGCTTTACGGATGTGCGTACGTTGCTCGCGAGCGGCAATCTCATTCTCAATTCAAAGCTCACCGGCGCCAAGCTTGAGGCAGAGCTTGAGAAATTGATCCTCGGCGAACTTGAATTGAAGACCGACGTTTTCGTTCGCGACGCCGAAGAGATCGATGCGCTGATCGCCGCGAACCCCTTCAAAGCGTTCACCAAGGCGAACTCGACCTTCATGGTCGTGAACTTCATGCGCGGCGCGGCGAGCAAGCCTGAGTTGGAGGCGATGGCGAAGACATCGCTCACCGGTGAGGAGATCGCCCAGGGCAAGGACTGCCTCTACATCAAGTTTCCCGGTGGGCAGGGGCCTTCAAAACTGAAAATGCCCAAACTCGGCACCGCCCGTAACTGGAACACGCTGACGAAACTTGCCGCCGCGCTCCGCGAGGCATAAGCCGTCCGCCAAAACGAGGGACAAATGTTCGATCTGACTGGGAAGACTGCGCTCGTAACCGGCGCTTCAGGCGGCATTGGCGGGGCCATCGCCAAAGCGTTGGCGGCGCAGGGCGCCCGGGTTGCACTTTCTGGAACGCGGGTCGAGGCGCTTGAGAAGGTCAAGGCCGAGCTCGGCGGCGATCACGTCATTACGCCTTGCAACCTCTCTGATCCTGCCGCGGTGGATGCGCTCGTCGGGCAGGCCGAAGCGGCGCTTGGCGGCAAGCTCGACATCCTGGTCGCCAACGCCGGCATCACCAAGGATGGTCTGCTGCTGCGCATGAAGGACGAAGATTTTCAGAACGTTCTCAAGATCAATCTTGAAGGCTATTTCCGCCTTTCGCGCGCTGCGCTCCGCAACATGATGAAGAACCGCTACGGCCGGATCATCGGCATCACCTCGGTTGTGGGCGTCACCGGAAACCCCGGACAGGCGAATTATGCGGCGTCAAAAGCCGGCATGATCGGCTTCACCAAAGCGCTCGCCGCCGAAGTCGCCAGCCGCAACGTCACGGCCAATTGCATCGCGCCGGGGTTCATCGCATCGCCGATGACGGACGTCCTGAATGACACGCAAAAAGCGGCGCTGATGACGAAGATTCCGGCGGGCCGGCTCGGCGAAGGTTCTGATGTAGCAGCCGCCGCCGTCTATCTGGCGAGTGAAGAAGCCGGGTACATGACCGGTCAGACGTTGCATGTGAACGGCGGCATGGCCATGATCTGAGGGGCCGCCCTGCATCCCCGGCGGCGAAAAAGGCTTGCGCCGGGGGCCGCGTGTGGTCAAAAGGCCGCTCACAAGCGTCCTTGAGGGACGTGACCAATTTTTCAGAACACTTTTCACTACTGGCGAGGCGTGCATGTCGGAAGTTTTTGAGCGCGTGAAGGCGATCGTGATCAAGCACCTCGAAGCCCCGCCGGAGAAGGTGGTCGAGAAGGCTTCGTTTATCGATGACCTTGGCGCGGACAGCTTGGACAACGTCGAGCTGGTCATGGCGTTCGAAGAAGAGTTTGGCATCGAGATTCCGGACGACGCGGCTGAGCACATTCAGACGGTCGGCGACGCCGTGAAGTTCATCTCGGAGAAGCAGGGCTAAGGCCCTGTCGCGCTGATGCGGCGCGTCGTCATCACAGGCATTGGGCTCGTCACGCCGCTGGCTGCGAATGCGCCGGCGTCGTGGGAGCGTTTGCTCGCCGGCAAGTCCGGCGCGAACAAGGTCGAGCATGTGAAGGTCGATGATCTTCCGTGCCGGATTGCCTGCGTGGTGCCGCGCGTCGATGGACGCGGCGGCGGCGCCGGCGATCCGCACGCCTTCGATCCGGACAAGGTGATGTCGGCCAAAGAACAGCGCCGTATCGAAGACTTCATCCTCTATGCGATCGCCGCCGCTGATGAAGCGGTCGCCGATAGCGGCTGGAAGCCGGAAGCTGACGAAGACAAGAACCGCACCGGCGTTCTCATCGGCTCGGGCATTGGCGGCATCGAAGCCATCGGCAACACCGCGCTCCAATTGGAGCGCGATGGCCCGCGCAAGATTTCTCCGTTCTTCATTCCGAGTGCGCTGATCAATCTGGCTTCGGGCCAGGTCTCGATCCGTCACGGCTTCCGTGGCCCGAACCACGCCGTGGTCACCGCTTGCGCCACAGGCGCGCACGCGATCGGCGATGCGTCGCGGCTGATCCAGTATGGCGACGCCGACGTCATGGTCGCCGGAGGCGCCGAGGCGACGGTTGGCCGCTTGGCTATGGCCGGCTTTTGCGCCCTGCGCGCCATGTCGAGCGGCTATAACGAGACGCCCGAAAAGGCGTCGCGGCCGTACGACAAGGATCGCGACGGCTTCGTCATGGGTGAGGGCGCGGGCTGTGTCATCCTCGAAGAGTACGAGCACGCCAAAGCGCGCGGCGCGAAGATCTACGCCGAAGTCAAAGGCTATGGCCTCTCAGGCGACGCCTATCACATCACGGCGCCCGCCGATGACGGCGACGGCGGTTTCCGCGCCATGACGGCGGCGTTGAAGAACGCCGGCATGAGTCCAGGCGACATCGATTATCTGAACACGCACGGCACCTCGACGCCGCTCGGTGATGAGATCGAATTGAAAGCCATTGAGCGCCTGTTCGGCAATTCGGCGGCCGGGCTTTCGGTGTCGTCGACGAAGTCGGCCATCGGCCACTTGCTTGGCGCGGCCGGCGCTGTGGAAGCGATTTTCTGCGCGCTCGCGATCCGCGACGGCATGATCCCGCCGACATTAAACCTCGAAAATCCGTCGGTTGAGACCGCCATAGATTTGACGCCCAACACCGCCAAGAAAAAGACGGTGAAGGCAGCGATGTCGAATTCGTTCGGATTCGGCGGCACGAATGCCGCTGTGATCCTTACAGCGGTGGATTGATGGCCAGAGCAGCGTCGCGCCGTTCCAGCAGCGGCGGCGGATTTTTCTCCTTTCTGTTTTGGATTGCGGTGCTGGCCGGTGCGGCGGCGCTTTTCGCGTTTTTCTATTTTACCAGCGCGATCGGGCGCCCGGGTCCGTTCGCGGAGCCGCGCACGTTCGTTGTAGAGCGCGGCGCGTCAGGCGCCAGCATCGCCGAGAAGCTCGAGGCGGAAGGCTTTATCAGCGACGCGCTGCTTTTCCGCATCGCCACGCGCCTGCATGGCGGGGCGACGCTGCAAGCGGGCGAATACGAAATTCCCGCCAACGCATCGACACGCCAGATCGTCGAGTTGATGACCAGCGGCGATGCGCTTCAGCACGCGATTACGTTTCCCGAGGGCATCACCATCGCCGCGGCGATGCGCATTCTCGAAGAAAGCGATGTGCTGACCGGCGACATGCCCGCCGCGCCACCGGAAGG
>JAEUMT010000025.1 GCA_016791365.1 Hyphomonadaceae bacterium
CGCCGGCGGTCCATATTGAGTCAGGCGTCACGCAGGCAACGCGGGCAATTTCTCCGCGCGCGTTTCATCGAGATAGCGCACTGAAATCGGCTTCAAGTTTGCATCCAGTTCGATCAGCAGCGGATTGCCGGTCGGGATTTCGACATGGACGATATCCGCGTCGGGCACCGCAAAAAGATGTTTCACAATCGCACGTAGCGAATTGCCGTGCGCCGCGATGATCAGATTTTTTCCAACCTTCAAGTCCGGCGCGATCGCATCGCGCCAGTAAGGCAGTACGCGCTCCAGCGTCAGCTTCAATGACTCCGTCCCCGGCACGTTGACGCCGGCATAGCGGCGGTCCTTGGCGAGATCGAACTCACCGCCTGCTTCAAGCGGCGGCGGCGGCACGTCGTACGAGCGCCGCCAAACAAGCACCTGTTCCTCACCATGCTTCGCGGCGGTTTCAGCCTTGTTCAGCCCCGTCAGTGCGCCGTAATGGCGCTCGTTCAAATGCCAATCGCGTTCGACGGGAAGCCAAGCCAGCTTCGCCGCTTCCGTGGCCAAAGAGCCGGTGCGGACGGCCCGGGTCTGCACCGATGTGAATAACTTGTCGAACGCCACGCCGCTGGCCGCCAGAAGCTCGCCCGAGCGCCTGGCCTGGCGTTCGCCCTGCTCGGTCAGGTCCACATCGACCCAGCCGGTGAAGCGATTTTCCAGATTCCATTGGCTCTGGCCGTGACGAAGAAGAGCGAGAAAAGGCATGCGGCCTCCTCCCAAGCCCATCCTCAGCCGTCAAGAGCCGAAGCCGCTTGGAGGCGGCGCCGCGCTCGGGCTAAACCCGGGACATGCGCAATTGGCTGTTCCACCCGGTCATCTTCTATCCGCTGGCGATGATCGTCGCGGCGTTAGCGATCTTTGTGAGCCTGCGCCCGCAATCATGGCCGCGTGAGCCGGCGGTTGTCGCCGGCGTGCAAGACGGCGGGTGGCTGGTGTTTCAAGGCCGGGAATTCAACTCGCCCGACGAAGGCGCGTTGGAAATGACGGTCATCCGCGACTTCTGGGGCAACGCGCTCCGGCTCCACGTGGCCCAGCCCAAGGGCGCAACGGCCGCGCCGCAACCAACCGAAGACGGAACACGTCTGTTGCTCACGGCCGAAGACGCCGCCGCGATTTCCAATCGGCCGGTCACGATCGAAGTGAGCTACAATCCACTGCCGGTGAACGCCGCCAATCAGCTGGCGATCAGCCTGCGGAGTTCGGACGGCGGCCCCTCGCCGTGGGCGACACAGACCGCGCCGCCCGAAACCGCCACCCTGCGTTTCAACCTGCCGGCCCGCAGCGCGGTTGACGCCATCGGCATCCGGCCCATCAGCGATCTTCCCGATCAGGCTTACGGACTTGAGATTACGCGTATTCGGGTCATGCCCCGCACCTGAGACAGAGCGGCGGATTGAAATCCGCGGCCATTTCCATCAAACCGCCCCCAACTTCCTGCCATCCCCGGACCCCAACCCATGTTGCCTGCGCCGCGCGCAAGCCTCGCGCCCAATTCCGCTGAGTTCGAAAACCTGCCGTTGGTGAAACCAACCGGGTTTCGCGAATACGACGCGCGCTGGTGGTTCGGCATTCCGGGCGCGGAGAAGCCGCCGGAATTGAACCTGCTCGGCGTGCAGGCGCTCGGCCTTGGCCTCGGCACGCTCATTCATGAATTCGGCGTCGCGCCGCGGATCGTTGTCGGCCACGACTTCCGCTTCTACTCGACCTCGATCAAGCAAGCGCTGACGCTGGGCCTCATGCAGGCCGGCATGGAAGTGAACGATATCGGCCTGGCGCTCTCGCCGACGGCATACTTCGCCCAATTCGCACTCGACATTCCGTGCGTCGCCATGGTGACCGCCAGCCACAACGAAAATGGCTGGACCGGCGTGAAGATGGGCGCCGATCGCCCGCTCACCTTCGGCCCGGACGAGATGGGCAAGCTCCGCGACATCGTCCTCGGCGGGGCCTTCAAGGAACGCGCCGGCGGCGCGTACAAGCGTATCGAAGACATACGCGAGCGCTACATCGCCGACATCGTCTCCCGCGTGAAACTCACGCGTCCGATCAAAGTCATCGCCGCCTGCGGCAACGGCACGGCCGGCGCGTTCGCGCCGGAAGCACTGCGCCGCATGGGCGCGGAAGTGATCGATCTCCACACCGCGCTCGACTGGACATTCCCGCACTACAACGCCAACCCCGAAGACAGCGAAATGCTGCACGACATGGCGGTGGCGGTGAACAAGCACGGCGCCGATCTCGCGCTCGGTT
Organism: Hyphomonadaceae bacterium; assembly: GCA_016791365.1. Lineage (GTDB taxonomy): Bacteria > Pseudomonadota > Alphaproteobacteria > Caulobacterales > Aquidulcibacteraceae > Vitreimonas. The sequence goes on from JAEUMT010000025.1 coordinate 2,290, forward strand.
TCGATGGCGACGGCGATCGCTGTGGCGTCGTGGATGACCAAGGCGATGAAATCTTCGCCGACAAAGTCGGCCTCATGCTGGCGCGCGATCTCTCCGCGACGCACAAGAACGCGACCTTCGTCGCGGATGTGAAATCAACCGGCCTCTACGCCATCGATCCCGTGCTGAAAGCCAACGGCGCCACGGTCGACTACTGGAAAACCGGGCACTCTTACATCAAGCGCCGCACCACCGAACTGGGCGCTCTCGCCGGCTTCGAAAAGTCAGGTCACTTCTTCTTCCGCGAACCGCTCGGCAATGGCTATGACGACGGCATCGTCGCCGCCGCCGCTGTGCTCGCCATGCTCGATCGCAATCCCGGCAAGAAACTGAGTGACCTGAAAAACGCGCTGCCGAAGAGCTATACGTCACTCACGATGTCGCCCCATTGTGATGACGAAAAGAAGTACGGCATCGTCGATCGCGTCGTCGCCGACTATCAGAAGCTCGCAGCCGAAGGCGGCAAAATCCTCGGCCGCTCCATCCGCGACGTGAACACCGTAAACGGCGCTCGCGTCACGCTCGAAGACGGCGCTTGGGTGCTGGTGCGCGCCTCCTCCAACAAACCCGAACTCGTCGTCGTGGTTGAAAGCATGACCAGCGACGACGACATGAAGGCGCTATTCCGCAACGAAGTAAAACCACGCCTCGCCCGCTTCGCTGAAGTCGGCGCCTACAATCAGGAAATCTGACGATGCGCGCTCCACTTAACTCCTCACCCGCTTGCGGGGGAGGTGCTGAACCCGGCGATAAGCCGGGAGAAGCGGAGGGGGTAATTTTGCCCACCATCGCGCCGTCCCCCCTCAGTCACGCGCTGCGTGACAGCTCCCCCGCACGCGGGAGAGCAGTTGGAGAATACACATGCGCGTAACTATGATTGGCACCGGCTATGTCGGCCTTGTTTCCGGCGCATGCTTCGCCGACTTCGGCCACACCGTAACCTGCGTCGACAAAGACGCGGGCAAGATCGCGCGCTTGCAGAAGGGCGAAATTCCGATCTTCGAGCCGGGCCTTGACGAGCTCGTCAAAGACAATGTCGAGCAAGGCCGCCTCTTCTTCACCACCGATCCGAGCGCCGCGATCCGCGACGCCGACGCAGTGTTCATCGCGGTCGGCACGCCGTCCCGCCGCGGCGACGGCCATGCCGACCTCTCCTATGTTTATGCCGCCGCCGAAGAGATCGCGGGCTTGATCAACGGCTACACAGTCGTCGTCAACAAATCGACAGTGCCGGTCGGCACCGGCGATGAAGTCGAAGCCATCATCAAGAAGACCAACCCCGGCGCTGATTTCGCCGTCGTCTCCAACCCCGAATTCCTGCGCGAGGGCGCGGCAATCGGCGACTTCAAGCGCCCCGACCGCGTCGTCGTCGGCACCAATGATGAACGCGCGCGCGATGTGATGCGCCAGCTCTATCGCCCGCTCTCGCTCAACGAAACGCCGATCGTGTTCACCGAGCGCCGCACTTCGGAGCTGATCAAGTACGCCGGCAACGGCTTCCTGGCGATGAAGATCACCTTCATCAACGAAATCGCTGACCTCTGCGAAGCCGTCGGCGCCAACGTGCAGGAAGTCGCCAAGGGCATCGGCCTCGACAATCGCATCGGCCGCAAATTCCTGAACGCCGGCCCCGGCTATGGCGGCTCGTGCTTCCCGAAGGACACGCTCGCGCTGATGAAGACCGCGCGCGACAACAACGCACCGATCGAGTTGATTGAAGCCACCGTGCGCGTGAACTCGGCGCGCAAGCAGAAGATGGCGCAGAAGATCATCGAAGCCGTTGGCGGCAGCGTTGCCGGCAAGACCATCGCGGTCCTCGGCCTCACCTTCAAGCCGAACACCGACGATATGCGCGATGCGCCGGCGCTCGATATCGTGCCGACGCTGCAAGCCGAAGGGGCCAAAGTGCGCGCGTTCGACCCCGAAGGCATGAACGAAGCCAAGCACATGCTGAAAGACGTGGCCTTCGCGACCGGCCCCTACGATTGCGTGCAAGGCGCGGACGCCGTGGTGATCATCACCGAATGGGATCAATTCCGCGCGCTGGATCTGGATCGCATCAAGGATGCACTGAAAACGCCAACCGTGATCGATCTCCGCAACATCTACCGCCCGGACGAAATGCGCGCCAAGGGCTTCAAGTACGTGAGCGTCGGGCGGGCGTAATATGGAGCGCCGGCGCCCCCGCCGGCATGGCGGCAGATCGAACACGCGCTTGCGCTTGGGCGTTACACCGAGCCGTGCCGGCGAGGGCGCCGGCGCTCCATGGTGGAGACAAGCCAATGCCCCTCCGTAAGTTCTCCGATGTCGTGAAGCTGGCTGAAAAGCATCACGGCAAGGCGGGCCTGGCGAAACGCATGGCGGAGTACGACGGCGCCAAGAAGCCCGCTGTGAAGAAGCAAGGCGATGACCGCTACCTGGCGGCGATGTCACAGGCCGTGTTCTCGGCGGGCTTCTCGTGGGATGTGATCGAGAAGAAGTGGCCGGGCTTCGAGGAAGCGTTCGATCACTTCGATCCGCATAAGGTCGCGTTCTATGCCGATCGCGACATCGCGCGGCTGCTGAAAGACACACGCATCGTCCGTAACGGCGCGAAGATTCAGGCGACGATCAACAACGCCCAATTCGTGATCGATACGGCGAAGCAGCACGGTTCATTCGCGGCGTTTCTAAAATCATGGCCGGCCAGCGATCAGATCGGTCTTATGGAGCACTTCAAAAAGCACGCCTCGCACATGGGGCCCTCCGCCACGACATACTTCCTGCGCTTCAACGGCTGGGACAGCTTCATCCTCTCGCCGGATGTGACCAAAGCCCTGATCCGCGAGAACGTGGTCAGCAAGGCGCCTACATCGAAGGGCGACATGAAGGCCGTGCAAGCCGCCTTTAACGCATGGGTCGAACAAAGCGGACTGGCGCAACGGGACGTTAGCCGCATAGTCTCTTTCAGCGTGGGACCTAAGCAATGATCTTGGAGAGCTTCGCGGCTGCAGCGGTGAGCGAGGCGATCGGCGCTCTTGCGTCGAGTGCGGTTGGCGCCGCCGGAACCCAGCTCATCAAGACCGTGCTTGCGAACCGGCAGGACCTCGCGCGCAAGCTCGCATTGCGACAACGGGATCTTGCTGTGCAGATGAGCCGCCTCAATGCCGCACTTGAGGGCACATTTCGCGTTTATCATTTCCGGCCGGGCATGCCGGCGGTCGTCTGGGACGACCTTGGCGACTACGATTCCGAAATCATTGAGATGGCTAAGCGCCTGCGCGCGGACTCTTGTTATCCGCCCCACGGCGAAAACCGATCGCACGCGCTTGCGTACCCCGAGGACATCGAGACCAATCAGTTGGCGCACGAGGTGCGCGCAACGCGCAGCGATTTCGCCACCGTGATGGCTATGCGCTCCCGCGGCGAACGCCCTCGTGTACTTTCAGCAAACGTGCTCTTGTTCGATCCTCAAGATCGCAGCCTCATTCTTCACCACCGATCACGCAAATCAGCTACGGGCGCGGGAAGCCTGCATTTTTTCGGCGGCAACTACGAGCCGCCGAGCAAACCGGCGCCTAACGACGCCTCGCTGCACGAGTGTGCGCTCCGCGAACTCTATGAGGAAACCCGTCTCAAGCTCGAGGTGCCCGAGCACAGCCTGGTATTGGCGGGAGAAGAAACCGACACCGGCTTCGTTCAGTTTACCTACGTGGCGGTCGCGTTGGGAAAGGACAGCAAACCTCGCGCTCATGCAGGGGAAGGCCAAATTGAGCGATATCCGATAGCGGCCGTCCTCAACTATGCGCGGGGTGCGCCGCACGCGCTTCACGGCAGACGCTCGCGCATTTCACCGACAGGCGAGCCCCTCGACACGACTATGCTCGATTCTTGCCTCGGTACGATCGTGATGTGGCTGCTGCTCGGCGCGCCTGACGAGGATTTTCGCACGCCATGGGCCGAAGAAGCGCAAAAGCTGGGAGAAGAAATGCTCGCGGCGTTGGAAGTAAACCGCAACGAGGAGATTGGCGACGCGGGCGCGCCCTGATACCAGATACGCATGCGCAATCCCTGGACATCTGTTGAAGCAGAGGCGGCGCGGCTCAAGCGCACAACTTTACTCGACCTCTTCGCGGCCGATCCAAAGCGCGTAGAAGCGCTCACGTTCGACGCGCCGCACCTGAAAGCGGATTTCTCTAAGCAGCGCATCGATGGCGCCGCCTTGGACGCGCTGATGAGTCTTGCCGAGGCCGCGGACTTTGACGGCTGGCGCGCTAAGCTCTTTGATGGCGCTGTTGTGAACACGACGGAAAACCGCGCCGCAAAGCACTGGGCGCTGCGCATCACGGACCCGCCCGGCGGTCACAATGAAATCACCGCCGTATTGGATCGCATGCACGACTTCGCACATGAAATCGCCGAAAGCGGCAATTTCGATGCAGTCATTCATCTCGGGATTGGCGGTTCAGACTTCGGACCACGCATGGTGCTTGACGCGCTGAAAGCCTACCGGCGTTCAAACATAACAGTGCGCTTTGCGGCCAACGTCGATGGCGCCGATGTGGCTGATGCGATCGAAGGTCTCGATCCGGCGCGGACGCTCCTGATCGTTGCGTCAAAGACCTTCACGACACAGGAAACGCTGGCGAACGCTGATTTTGTGCGCGCCTGGGGACCGGCTCGGATCGCCGCCGCAACCGCCGCGCCCGAAAAAGCGATCGCGTGGGGGGTGGCGGCGGCGGATGTGTTTCCGTTCTGGGACTGGGTCGGCGGGCGCTATTCGCTGTGGTCGAGCGTTTCGCTCGTGTGCGAAATCGCGCTGACGCACGGCGTCTTTTTCCGCATGCTCGAAGGCGCGGAAGAAATGGACAACCATTTCCGCGACACACCGCTTGCGCACAACTTGCCCGCGCTCTCCGCCGCTATTCAGATGTGGAATCGCGAAGCGTTGGGCCACGGCTCGTACGCGCTCATCCCGTATGCCGAACGGCTCCGGCTGCTTCCAACTTGGGCGCAACAACTGGAAATGGAGTCCAACGGCAAAGGCGTCACCCGCGACGGCGCGCCATTGGAGCGTTCAGCATGCGCCGTTACCTGGGGCGTAGCGGGTACGAACGCTCAACACTCCTTCTTCCAATTGCTGCACCAGGGCGTTGAGGAAATCCCGGTCGAGTTCATCGTCAACGCCGGGGCCCAGGAAGGCCCGCCTTCTCATCGCGCCAAGGTGTACGCCAACGCGTTGGCGCAAGCGCGCGCGCTCATGGTTGGAAAGACGAGCGCGCAGGCCAAGGCCGAGATGGTCGCCAGGGGCACAAGCGATGCGGACGCCACGCGATTGGCGCCGCACCGCGCCTTTCCAGGCAATCGCGCATCGACCATGATGGCGATCGACGCGCTCACGCCGGAGAGCCTTGGCGCACTGCTTGCCTTCTACGAGCACCGCACGTTTGCCCAGGCCGTCCTTTCGGGCATCAACCCGTTTGACCAATGGGGCGTCGAGCTCGGCAAGGAAATGGCCAACGCCCTGTTGCCGGCGTTGGAAGGCGCCGCCGCCCCCGAAAACCTGGACCCGAGCACCGATTTTTGGCTGCGGCAGCTGCGCACGTAGGAAACGCCCTATTCATCCGGGGGCAAGCCTGCGCTAGTCTGGCCCTCTGGGACGCGACCGGCTGCTGAGCCTAGCCGGTGGGGATTTTACGATGCGCAAAGCGATTGTTGCGTGCTTGGTCGGGTTGATGGCGCTGAACGGCGTTGTGGTGATGAGCGATGCGCTCGCACAGCAACAGCAGGGCGGCGGCAAAGGTAAGGGCAAGGGCGAACGCCCTACGCCCCCACCGCCGCCACGTTGTCCTGACCTTGGCGTCGGCACGACCGCGTTTCTCACCGAAGTGCCAGGCGGCGCGCCGCTCGTGGCGAACGAAGTCGCGATCTCCTGGCAGGTGCGTAACGACGGCAACACGCCGTTCGCGGCATCCGGCGCGGCAGACCAATCCGTTGCGCTTGAATACACGACGCCGGCCGGGCCGACGCAGCTGGCGCGGACGCCGGCTATCGCTGTTGGCGCCGACGGCCACGTTCTTCTGGCTCAGAACCATGCTGTGCGGGGCGTTATCCGCGCGGTGCTCCCGGCCGAGGCCATGGGGCGGCGACTGCGGCTGCGGTTGGTCTATGCAACGGAAGGCACGCGCGCCGGCATCCCCGATTGCAATGAGGCGAACAACATCGCGCCATTGCCACGCCCGCCCGCGACACCGACAAGCGCGGCGGCGCCGCCCGGGACCGGTCGCTGACTTACGAAACCCGGCTAAGCGGCTTTCGCCGCCGCCACGACGGCCGCCTTCACGTCGTTCACGGCTGAGCGAACCAGCTTTTCGTCGTCGCCTTCCGCCATGATGCGCACCAGCGGTTCGGTGCCGGACTTGCGAACAAGCATGCGGCCGGTGCCTTTGAGGCGCTCTTCCGCATCCTTGATCGCGGCCTTCACCGTGGAAGCTTCCATCGGATCAGGCTTGCCGCGTTCGTAGCGGACGTTTTCGAGGATTTGCGGCGCAGGATCGAATTGCCTGCACACTTCGCTGGCCGGCTTGCCGGACTGGACGATCACCGCGAGCACTTGCAGCGCGGCGAGAAGGCCGTCGCCGGTGGTGGAAAAGTCGCTGAGGATGATGTGGCCGGATTGCTCGCCGCCGACATTGTAGCCCTTGGCGCGCATTTGTTCGACGACGTAGCGGTCACCGACATTGGTGCGTTCGAGCTTCAGCGAGAGGCTCTTCAGGAAGCGCTCGAGACCGAGATTGCTCATCACCGTGGCGACGATGCCGCCCTTGGTGAGCGTGCCCTGCTCCTTCCAGTTCTTGGCGATGAGCGCCATGAGCTGGTCGCCATCGATGGTGTGGCCCTTCTCGTCAACGATCACGACGCGGTCGGCGTCGCCGTCGAGGGCGATGCCAATGTCGGCGCGATACTTGAGGACGGCTTCCTTGAGCGCCTTGGTATCGGTTGAGCCGACTTCCTCGTTAATGTTGAAGCCGTTCGGCTCGACGCCGATCTTGATGACCTCGGCGCCAAGCTCATAGAGCGCGACGGGGGCGACTTGATAGGCGGCGCCATTGGCGGCGTCGATCACGATGCGAAGCCCTTTCAGCGAGAGGCGCTTCGGGAACGTCGCCTTGACGATCTCAACGTAACGGGCCTGGGCGTCGTCGATGCGGCGGGCGCGGCCGAGCTTGTCGGGTGCAGACAAGTGGGTGTCGAGCGGCGCATCCATGAGCTGCTCGATCTCAAGCTCAGCGGCGTCCGAGAGCTTGTAGCCGTCCGGACCAAAGAGCTTGATGCCGTTATCGGCGAACTTGTTGTGCGAGGCCGAGAGCATGACGCCCAAGTCAGCGCGCAGCGAGCGCGTCAGCATGGCGACGGCCGGCGTCGGCAGTGGGCCAAAGAGCACCACGTCCATCCCAGCGGCCGTGAAGCCAGCGGTTAACGCCGGTTCGAGCATGTAGCCGGAGAGGCGCGTGTCTTTACCAATGACCACAAGGTGGCGACGGTCGTCGGCGGACCGGAAGCGTTTACCAGCGGCCAGACCGACGCGCATGGCGACTTCCGGCGTCATCGGAAACTTGTTCGCCGTTCCGCGAATGCCGTCTGTGCCGAAATAGGCTCTCGTCATGGTAGTGAATGCTCCATCCGGCTTTAGGCTTGGCCCAAAGTCGGGTAATTCTATCAGCGGTGAGCGCTTAAGCAAAAATCGTTGCACACGCCAGCTGCGCGCACCACGAAACACCGTCGCATGTTGAAAGACTAATTGAGGTGCAATTCAACACGTGAACGGGCATGAGCCCTCGGGGCGCGCGCGAAGGGACTAAGAGATTAACTATGTGCGGAATTATCGGCATCCTGGGCGCTGATCCGGCGGCGCCCCGGCTGGTCCAGGCTTTGAAGCTTCTGGAATACCGGGGCTACGATTCCGCAGGCGTCGCCACGTTGGAAAACGGCGCGATCACGCGCCGCCGCGCCGCAGGCAAACTTGCAAACCTGGCAGCCGAACTTGAGAAGGCGCCGCTCGCCGGCGTCAGCGGCATTGGTCACACCCGTTGGGCCACGCACGGCGCGCCGACCACAGGCAACGCCCACCCGCACGCGACCGATAAAGTCGCCATCGTCCACAACGGCATCATCGAGAACTTCCGCGCGCTGCGCGAGGAGCTCGCGGCGGCCGGGCACAAGTTTTCGTCCGAAACAGACAGCGAAGTCATCGCCCACCTGATCACGGACTATTTGGACAAGGGCCAAAAGCCCGAGCAAGCCGCAATCAGCGCCGTACGCCGCCTCGAAGGCGCGTTCGGCATCGCGGTGCTGTTTGCCGGCGACGACGACATTCTGGTCGGCGCCCGGAAGGGCAGCCCGCTGGCGGTCGGCCTGGGCGATGGCGAGAACTTCCTGGGCTCGGACGCGATCGCCCTCTCCCCGTTCACGCAGCGCGTGATGTTCCTCGAAGAAGGCGACATCGCCGTGCTTTCGCGCACGAAGGTGAAGGTGCTGGACGCGCACGGCATGGTGGCCGAGCGCCAAGTGCACGTGTTCGCGGGCGGCGCGGCGGCGGCGGAAAAAGGCAACCACCGCCACTTCATGCAGAAGGAAATCTACGAGCAGCCGGAAACTATCGGCCGCACCATCACGCGCTATGTAAATGCGTACGAAGAGCGCGTGGAAATGCCGGATCTGGACGGCGTCGATCTTTCGGCTGACAGCGCTATCGTGATTGGCTGCGGTACGGCGCACTATGCGGGGCGCGTGGCTGAATATTGGCTTGAGCAAATCGGCGGCATCGCCGTTGAGACCGATATCGCGTCTGAGTTCCGCTACCGGAAACCGGCGTTCGGCAAGAAGGCATTCTCGGTGTTCGTGTCGCAATCAGGCGAGACGGCCGATACGCTGGCGGCGCTGCGCTATTGCAAAGAGAACGGGCTGAAGACACTGGCCGTTGTGAACGTGCCGGAGTCGACGATCTGGCGCGAAGCCGATGCGCGGTTGCCGACGTTGGCTGGTCCGGAAATTGGCGTTGCTTCGACGAAGGCATTTACGGCGCAGCTCTCAGCGCTTGCGGCTTTGGCCATCGCGGTGGGCCGCGCGCGCGGGACGCTCTCGGGCCAGGAAGAAGGTCGTCTCGTTCATGCGCTGATGGAAACGCCGCGTTTGGTGGCGGATGCGTTGGCGTGCGAGCCGGAGATTGAGAAGATCGCGCTCGAACTCGCGCAGGCGCGCGACGTGCTCTATCTCGGCCGCGGCGTGCACTATCCGATCGCGCTCGAAGGCGCGCTGAAGCTCAAGGAAATCTCCTACATCCACGCTGAAGGCTACGCCGCCGGCGAGCTGAAGCACGGGCCGATCGCGTTGATCGATGAGCACACGCCGGTTGTGGTCGTCGCGCCGCACGATGCGCTGTTCGAGAAAACGCTCTCGAACATGCAGGAAGTGAACGCACGCGGCGGCAAGCTGATCGTGATCACCGACGCGGCGGGCGCCGTGGCCTGCGCCGATATCGCCAAGCACATCATCATGATCCCGGCGTGCGATCCGTTTATCGCGCCACTGGTTTACTCGGTGCCGATCCAGTTGCTGGCGTACTTCACCGCCGTGCACAAAGGTACGGATGTTGATCAGCCGCGCAACCTCGCCAAGTCGGTGACGGTCGAGTGAGCAAGCTTCGCGCAGGCGTGCTTGGCGCAGGCGCCTTCGGGCGCATCCATGCGCGCAAATATGCCGAAGACGCACGCGTTCAGTTCATCGGCGTGTTCGATCCGGACGATGAGCGCGCGCAGCAGCTGGCGGATACGCACGGCGCTGAAAGCTTCGCCACACGCGATGCGCTTTTCGCGGCGTGCGATATCGTGACGATCGCCTCGCCGCCGTCGTTTCATGGCGATGCTGGTGTTGCCGCGCTGAAGGCCGGCAAGCACCTGCTGATTGAAAAGCCGATCGCGACGGATATCGAGCGCGGCTCGGAAATCGTGAAGCTGGCGCGCGAGAAGAAGCTCGTTGTCGGTTGCGGTCACCAGGAGCGCCTGGTGTTCGAAGCAATGGGGTTGCTGACGGCGCCGGAAAAGCCGACGCATATCGAAAGCGTGCGCGAAGGGCCGTGGACGGGCCGCAGCGCCGACGTTTCGGTCACGCTCGATCTGATGGTCCACGATCTCGACCTGGCGCTGATGCTGCTGAAGCAGAGGCCGGAGCGCGTGAGCGCTATGGCGGTGAGCGAACACGGCCGCACCGCTGACCGCATCGAGGCGACGCTTTCCTTTGATGGCGCTCAAGCAAAGTTCATCTCAAGCCGCATCGCGCCTGAGCGCCGCCGCTACATGCACGCGATCTATCCGTCGGGCGAAGTGAAGATCGACTTCCTCGCCCGCACCTTCGAAAACACGACGCGCTTCCCGCTCAACGCCGCCTTCGCCGAAACGCGGATCGGCAGCGATCCGCTTGGCGCAAACGTCGCGCAGTTCATTGACGCTGTGCTGGGCGTCGCGCCACGGCCGGTGGTCAATGGCGAGGAAGCGCTCGCGGTTCTGGAATTGGCGCTTGAGGTGGATGCGGCATCAGGTTTGCCGTCCCTAACATGAGCAATTTATTTCACCCATTCCCGGGGCTCGGCGGAGCCGAGAGCCCGGGACCCATAAACACGTTTGTTTCCGCGAGTGGCGCTGCACGTCCAGCGTTCTATCTCTCCGCAGAGGTGGTTATGGGTCCCGGGCTCGATGCGGCGCATCGCCCCGGGAATGGGTAGGGTTTTATCCTGCACACGAGAGCACGCACATGATCCCGTTTATCGACCTGCAAGCGCAGCGCGCACGCATTGCTGACAAGATCGACGCCGCCGTTTCCAAAGTGGTGCGCTCCGGCGCTTACATTTTCGGACCGGAAGTGAAGCAGCTCGAAGGCCAGCTCGCGGCGTTCGCGCAGGCGACGCATTGCATCGGCAACGCCAACGGCACCGATGCTTTGGTGCTGCCGCTGTGGGCGTGGGGCGTGGGCGAAGGCGACGCGGTGTTCACGCCGAGCTTTACGTTCGCCGCGACCGCCGAGATCGTGCCGTGGACCAACGCGACGCCGGTGTTCGTCGATGTGCTGCCGGACACCTACAACATGGACCCGAAATCGCTCGAAGCAGCGATCGCGGGTGTGAAGAAGGACGGCAAGCTGAAGCCGAAGGCGGTGATCGCGGTCGATCTCTTCGGTCAGCCGGCGGACTACGCCGCGATCAGCGCGATCTGTAAGCGCGAAGGGCTGAAGCTCATTGCCGACAGCGCGCAAGGCTTTGGCTGCACGCTCGGCGGCAAGCATCCGATGCATTGGGCGGACGCGCAGACGACGTCGTTCTTCCCGGCAAAGCCGCTCGGTTGCTACGGCGATGGCGGCGCAACGCTGACAAACAATGATACAGACAACGTGCTGATGCGCTCGATCGCGTTCCATGGCGCGAGCGGCGACGACAAGTACAATTGCGCGCGCATCGGCATGAACTCGCGCCTCGACACGATCCAGGCGGCGATCCTGATCGAGAAGCTCGCGATCTTCGCCGAAGAGATCACGATGCGGAATGAAGTCGCGGATCGGTACGCGCAGATGCTTGAGGGCCTGGTGACGACGCCGACCGTGATCGAAGGCGGCGTGTCGACGTGGGCGCAGTATGTGATCGAAGCGGACGACCGCGATGGGCTCGCCGCGCATCTGCGCGAAGCCGGCATTCCAACCGCGCAATACTATCCGAAGCCGCTGCACAAGCAGACGGCGTACGAAACCTTCCCTGTCGGCGCTGGCGGCTTGAAGGTGAGCGAGACGATCTGCCACCGCGTGCTGGCGCTGCCGATGCACCCCTATCTCGACGGCCAAACGCAAACCAAGATCGCCGGCGCGATCCGTGAGTTCGCCAAGGCCGGCGGTTAGCTCTTGGAGCGCCGGCGCCCTCGCCGGCATTCGTGGCCCGCGTCTGCTTCGACAAGCTCAGCATGACGCTACTTTGAGCAAGGCGCTTGAATTGGCGTCACCCTGAGCCTGTCGAAGGGCGACGCCACGCTTGATTTAAGATGCCGGCGAGGGCGCCGGCGGTCCAAGCTATAGCTTCGCGATCTGCGTCTCGAGCCGCAGCATCTCTGAAAACGCCATGAACAAATGATAGACGCACGAGGCGGGCGTCGTCGTGGTCATCGGCTTGCCATCGCCGTCGAACTGGTCAGTCCAAAGACCCGGAATGTTGCCGGCAAAATAGCGGCCGAAGATGAGGTCCGTTGAGCTTGCCAGCGCGCCACGCGGATCGCGTCCGTCCAGTTCGAACAGGCCAAGCGCCGCCTTCATGCGCTCCGTGTTCGGCCACAGCCGTGACGAGGAGCGCAGCACCGATCCGTCCTCGTTCAACGCATCATAAACAGCGCGCGTTTCCGGATCGACGCCGTGACGCTCGGCGAAATCCGATGACCGCGCAGCGAGGCTGGCCACTGTATCACCTGTCAGCCGCTGGTAGTGCGCAAGGATCCAGGTCCATTCGAAATGGTGACCCGGCTCAACGCCGCCGCCGACGCGCTCCCACGTCTGGTCGAAGCGCTCGCCCAGCGTGCGCGGATCAAAAAAACGTGTCGCGAAAAGTTGCACAATCTCGCGTGCGGTATCGAGGAAAACCTCCTCGCCGGTCGCTTCGAAGCCGGCCAAGCACGCTTCCGCCAAATGCATGTGCGGATTTTGCGAGCGGATGAAGGTGAGCGGCAGCGTGTGCCAAAAGCCGCCATTGGGCGCGCGCATGCGATCGCGAATGAAGCTGAGGGTTTCGATCGCGTGCGTTCGGGCCTCCTGATCGCCCGAAACGCGAAACCGCCATGCCATGGCGAAGATGACAAACGCCAGCTCATAAAGATCGACCGTCGCGTCGGCGACGGCGCCACGGCGTGTCAGTTTGCGCGCCCAACCGCCGTCGCGCAGACGCGCCTGGGTCACAAGATATTTGTAGCCCCACTCGGAAATCGCCGCGCCAGGCGCCCAGCCCAGCGATGCGGCATGGGAGAAGACATAAATCTGGCGGCAGATCACCCGCACGCGTTTGAAATCGCAGTCGGTCGGCCGGCCGTCGGCGCCGAGTTCCTCGTAAAATCCGCCATCGATCCGGTCGACGCCCCGCTCCGCCCAAAACGGTAGCGCGGCGTCAAACAGCCAGGCGCGAGCGGCGGCGAACGGAACTGAGCTCATGCAGGCGCCGGTCTATCATCCCGAGGTTTCGCTCTCCTAACGCCCGATCGCGACGGCTGAATTTTGGGTTTTGGCGCGTCTTTCGGGGTGCTCGGGCCAACTTGTCGCCTGTGGGCTGCCCGGGCTCCTGGCGCCACGCATTCGATGCTTTATAGAAACGAAGCGTCCGCCTGGGGCGCCCAAGCTGGGGACGGCCATGGCCGGAAAGGCCGAAGATTTAGCGACTTCGAGCACGCTCAAGGCTGCGCTGGAGGCGTGCCGGCGCCACATCGGCTTTGTCATCCTGTTCAGCGCCTTCCTGAACCTGCTGTATCTGGCGCCCTCACTTTACATGCTCCAAGTCTATGACCGCGTGCTCGCCTCCGGCGGGCTGCTTACGCTGGTCTATTTGTCCATCGTACTGATCGCGAGCTTGGCGGCTCTGGCGTTCCTGGATGGGACGCGGATGCGCTTGCTGCTTGCGATGGCCCGCAGACTTGATCGCATCCTGTCGCCATTCGTGCTGCGCGCGGCTCTGGACCGGGAAGGCCGGCAGGCGGCCGGCAACGCGCACATCATTCGCGAGTTCGATTCATTGCGCAGCGCGCTCAGCGGCCCGCCCGCGCTCGCCGCCGTCGATGCGCCGTGGGCGCCGATCTATATCGGCGTCTGCTTTCTCATCCACCCATGGATCGGCGCGCTTGCCCTGTTTGGCGGCGCGGCGCTTGTCGTGATCGCGCTCATCAACCAGCGCGCGATGCATCGCGCGCTGCGGGCCAACGAAGACGCCTCCGGCGCGATGTACGCGCTACAAATGTCGGACGCCAACCAAGGTGACGCAGCGCGCGCGCTCGGCATGCAGAGCCGCCTGGTGAACCGGCAACTCAAAGCCCGCCTTGCGCTGACGGAAGCGACAAACGTTGCCGGCAATGCCAATACGCGTTATTCGGCGGCGACGAAGTTCGCGCGCCTGGTACTGCAATCGGCCGCTTTGGGATTGGGTGCGTTTCTGGCGCTGCGCCAGGACATCTCCGCAGGCGGCATCATCGCTTCATCGATCTTGTGTTCGCGCGCGTTTGCACCGCTTGAGCTCATCGTCGGCGCCTGGCGGCAATTTGAACAAGGCCGCCAAGCCTACGGCATTCTGACCCGTGTTCTGCGCAGCCAGGAAGGTCAGCGCGATTTTACCAGCCTGCCGGCGCCGCGCGGCGTTTTGAGCATGGAGGGCGTCACGGTCAGGTCGCCGGCTGGCGATCGCTTGCTGCTGGCGAACGCGACGTTCCGCGGCGAACCTGGCGACATCATCGGCGTGCTCGGCCCGAGTGGTGCGGGCAAAACCACGCTGTTGCGCGCCGTCGCCGGCGCCTCGCTGCCCGACGGCGGCGCGGTACGCATCGACGGCGCCAAGATGACAGATTGGGAGCCGGATCGGCTCGGTAGATATATCGGCTATTTGCCGCAAGAGGTGGCGCTTTTTGGCGGCACCGTTGGTCAGAACATTTCCCGCTTCGACAGCGGCGTTGGTGAAGACGTCGACGCATCGATCATCAAAGCCGCAAAGTCGGCGGGCGCCCATGAAATGATCCTCGCGCTCCCGCGCGGCTACGACACCGAGATCGGCCCGAATGGGCGCGGCCTTTCAGCCGGACAAGCGCAACGCGTGGCCCTCGCACGCGCGCTTTACGGCGACCCGGTGCTGCTGGCGCTCGATGAACCGAACTCACACCTGGATGGTGACGGCGAAACGGCGCTGATCAACGCGCTGAAAGACGCAAGCGCGCGCGGAGTCTGCAGCGTCATCGTCGCGCATCGCACCGGTTTTATCAGCCACGTGAACAAGCTGATGATCGTTACCGATGGCCGTATCGATGCGTTCGGACCACGCGACACGATCCTTGCTCGCCTGAATCCGGGCGTGGGCCCTCGCCCGATCGCGGTGCCGAATGAAGGGTCGCGGCCATGAGCATCGACTTCCTGACGCGGCAGCCGGTACGCGAATCCGAACTCGACACCGGCGGCGACGATTCCGGCGGCAGCGAAATTCGCGCCGGCGTGATCGCCCTTCTGGTGTTCTTTGTGGGCTTTGGCGGCTGGGCCGCATTCGCACCGCTGGACGCCGCTGTTGTCGCGCCCGGCGTCATTGTCGTGTCCGGCAACCGGCAAACGGTGCAGCACCGCGACGGCGGCGTCGTCTCGGATATCGCCGTCAAAGAGGGTGATCGGGTCGAACAAGGCCAGGTCCTGATTGAATTGGGTTCGCCGGAATTGGTGGCTCAGGAGCAAGCCCTCCTCTCGCAAGTCGTGGACCTGCAGATGCAGCGCGAGCGGCTGACGGCGGAACGCACTGGCGCCGGCGCTCTGCAACGGCCGGCGGAATGGGACTCGCTGACGCCCGAGGATCGCCTCGTCGCTGACGCAGCTTTCGAACGGCATCGCCGCGAAGCGCGCACCGGCGCCTGGAGCGCCTTCGACGCCCGCATCGTTGGCTATCGCGGTGAAATCGCCTCGCTAAACCGCCAGGAACGGCTGCTTAACGAAGAACTCTCAGGCATGCGCGAACTTGCAAGCGAGCAGCTTGTGCCGATGACGCGCGTGCGCGCACTTGAGCGCAGCCTGGCCGAGTTGCAAGGACGGCGCGCGGAACTCACGTCTCTCATCGCGTCAACGCAACAGGAACGGTACGAGGATTTGCGCCAGGTTGATGCGCGCCTGGCGGAATTGAGCCCGCAACTCGCCGGCGCACGCGAGCGTCTTGAACTCACGCGGCTGCGCGCTCCAACGGACGGCGTCGTCGTTGGCCTGCAGGTGCATACGGTCGGCGGCGTGGTGCGCGCCGGCGATCGGTTGATGGACATCGTGCCGGAGGGGCAAGATCTCATCGTTGAGGCGCGCGTCGAACCTGAATCCGCTGACAACCTTGCCGTGGGACAACGCACCGAAGTTCGCATCACCGCATTCGGCGGGCGTAACCTGCCCATCGTCTATGGCCGCGTGCGCCAGGTTTCGGCGGACCGCTTCGTCGATGAGCGAACCGGACAAGGATATTTCCTAACTCAAGTCGCTGTGCCGCCGGAAGAACTCCAGCGGCTGACGGCAGCGGCGGGCGACGAACATCGCCTCCGCGCGGGCCTCTCCGCGCAAGTCGTAATCCCCACGCGCAAGCGGACAGCGCTGCAGTATTTGGTTGAGCCTCTCAATCAAACGCTCTGGCGCTCGCTGCGAGAGGAATGAAGAACATGAGAATCCTGTTCGCTTCGATCGCTCTTGTCCCGGCGATATTGGCGCCGTGCCCCGCTTCCGCGGATACGTTGAACGACGCCCTGGTCGCGGCGCATGCCAACAATCCGAACCTGGAAGAAGCCAGATTAGCCGTCCGCTCGGCGCGCGAAGGCCGCGCGCAAGCGGTTGCCAACTATCTTCCCTCGGTGGGCATTAGCGGCAGCGCCGGCATGCAGAGCGTCGAGAGTGAGACGACAAGCATCTTCGGGCCGTCAACCACCCAACGCGACCTGGAGCCGACAAACGCAACGGCCCAGGTGACTCAGCAATTGTTCACGGGCTTTCGCCGTAGCGGCCAGGCTCGATTGGCGGACGCGAACATTGCCGGCGCGAACGAAGGCTTGCGCGCTCGTGAGCAGGACGTGCTGCTCGCGGCGGTCAACGCCTATGTCGGCGTGATGCGCGACCAGGAAATCGTCCGCCTGCGCGAAGAACATGTGGCCGGGCTCAACCGTTTGCTTTCGGGCACGCGCCGGCGCCTCGACGTTGGCGAGGTCAGCCGCACCGATGTCGCGCAGGCGCAGACCCGGCTTGCCGGTGCGCGCGCCAATCTGGCCCGTTCACGGGCTGACCTTGAGACCTCACAGGCCCAATACATCGCCATCGTCGGGCGCGCGCCGGTGGGCCTTACGCCGGTGGCTGCTTTGCCTCAAACGCCGCATTCCCTTGAAGAGGCCGTGGCCCAAGCCGACGACCGCCATCCGGACCTCGGGCAAGCGGTGTCCCAAGAACGGGCGGCGCGCGCGCAAGTGACAATCGAACGCTCGGCTCTGCTGCCGCAGGTTTCCGTGGTTGGCCGCGTCGACGAAAATCGCGACTTCAGCACGACGGAAACGCGCCGCGAAAGTTCGAGCGCGGTGGCGCAATTCAGCGTGCCGCTGTTCGAAGGCGGGTTTGCCTGGTCCCGGACGCGGCAGAGCCGGATCAACGTCGAACGCGCCGAAGCGCGCACTGAAGCGCAACGCCGTGAGATCATCGCCAATGTGACGTCGGCCTGGAGCAACCTCGCCGCCAGCCGAGAAATCCTCGCCGCCGCCCACGAGCAAGTCGAGACTTCAGCGATTGCGGTCGAAGGCGCGGAACGCGAACGCGGTCTTGGATTGCGCTCCACGCTTGATGTGCTCGACGCCGAAGAAGAGGCGCGCAACGCGCAAATCGGCCGCGCGCGCGCAAACGCTGACTCCGTCGTCGCCTCCTACGCCTTGATGGCCGCCACCGGCGCCCTCACCCTCGACACCGCGACGGGTCAAGCACCCAACTAATCTCGCCGATGGATCAGTTTGCAGGAAGCGCCCCGGAGGCCGCCGGGTCTGTCAGCCGGCGCTGCGAAGATCGCGTTGTAGCCGCTCATCCAATTGCGCGAAGACACGCTGGCGCAGAATGGAATTATCCATTGTGCGCGCCAGCGCTTCAAGATGCGCCACATCGCCGGCTGTGAGGTGAGCGTCGGCGACTTTCGAACTCACACGGTAAACGTGCGGCAAGCTGCTCGGCTCGGCGTTTTCATACTCGTCGATGAGCTGCTCGCTGAGCTTTTCGCCCGGACGCAAGCCGGTGAACACGATCTCGATTTCCTTGCCGGATTTCGCGATCATGCGACGACCGAGCTCGACGATCGACACCGCGTCGCCCATCTCCATAAAGTAAGCGCCGCCATCGGAATTTAGCGCCGTCACGCTGAGGATGAGGCCGACGGCTTCGTCCGCCGTCATGAAGAAGCGCTCCATCCTTGGGTGCGTGACCTCAAGGGGACCGCCCGCTTCAATCTGAGCCTGGAAGCGCGGCAGCACCGAGCCTTGCGATCCCAACACATTCCCAAAGCGGACAGCCTTGAGCCGCATGCTGCGGGCGTGCTCAAGCGCAAAGCCCGATATATAGAGCTCGGCCAGCCGCTTCGTGGCGCCCATGACGCACGTAGGCGCGGCTGCTTTGTCCGACGAAATCAGCACAAATTGCGATGCGCCGGCGCTTGCCGAGGCAACGGCCGCGTTGCGGACGCCAACCAAATTGGTCAGCACGCATTCCACGGGGTGCCGCTCACCCATATGCACGTGCTTCAACGCGGCCGCGTGAATCACGATGTCCGGTTCCGCGCGGCGCACACAAGCTTCAAGACGCGCCGCGTCACGCACGTCACAGAGAATTTCCGTCGTCTGGAGCGCCGGATGCGCACGACGCACCGCTTCGACCACCTCGAGCAAGCCGTGATCGAACTGATCGAGCATCGCCAGATGGGCGCATCCCAGCGTCGCAAGCTTCAAGCTCACGGCCGAGCCAATGCTGCCCGCCGCGCCCGTGATCAGAACGCGCTTATTCGCGAAATAAGCGCCAAGATCGGCGACCGCGAACCGCCCCTCCGGCCTCTGCAAAAGCTCGTTCGGCATCGACAGTCAGTGTCCCCAGGTTACGCACCAACGGCCCCTCATGCGGGGCCGCGCCACTCCATCACCTGAACCGGTTAACGTCTATTCCAAACGAGCTATACGCGATGCGCGCGTCAAACGGCGACAAAGCAACCGGCGCAAGAATTGGGTCAATACCCCGGCAAAAATTCCAGATATTTGCAAGTCGCGTTTACGTCTCTCCAAGCAGAGTGCAAATTAACTAGAGCTATCACGTTAATTTCATCGTCCGATTGTTTAACCAAGAACTTTCGTGGCGGCTCCGTGACCCTCCGTTCGCCGAAAGCACCTACCCGGGACCTTCAATCATGGGAGGGCCGTCGGCTTCATTGCGTACGGAGGTATTTGGAAATGCAACTGAAGCTTTTGAGTTCAGTCTGCGCCGTTGCTCTGGGTCTGGCGTTCGCGCCGGCCGCCTGGGCGAATGGCGGGACCGATGCGGAAGGTAACGCGGTCGCGGTCGAAGGCAGCACCGCGGCTGTCGACAACAGCGAAACCGAGAGCGAATTTGAAGCGCGCGACTCTTTCAACTCGCAAAGCGCGGATTCTTATTCGAACCAGGAATCCACAACCGTCGACACGACGGTCGAAGATTCTTTCAACGAAGAAGTGAAGAACGAGAACGAGACGACGACCGAAGACTCGTTCAACACCGACAACTCGAACACCACGGCGAACTTCAACGCCACGGACAACGCCAACAACTCGACGAACGTTGACGTCGCCGACAGCGGCAACGGCAATTTCTCGGGCAATGGCGACGACAACTCGACCGACATCGCCGATAGCGGCAATGGCAACTTCTCGGGCAACGGCGACCACAGCGATTCTTCGACGAACGTTGATGTGGCCGACTCGGGCAACGGCAACTTCTCCGGCAACGGCGTTGACAACTCAACCAACACCGACAGCTCGGATAGTTCGCTGAACGTTGCGGTCGCTGACAGCGGCAACGACAACTCAGCCGACAACTCGGTCGAGCACGACGACTCCTACAACACCGACATCGAGAACGACGAATCCTACAACACCGTCGCCTCGGGCAACACGCTGACCGACAACAGCGACAACTCGCTGAACGTCGCCGACAGCGGCAACGACAACTCGGCCGACAACTCAGTCGAGCACGAAGACTCCTACAACACCGACATCGAGAACGACGAATCCTACAATACCGTCGCCTCGGGCAACACGCTGACCGACAACAGCGACAATTCGCTGAACGTCGCCGACAGCGGCAACGACAACTCGGTCGACAACTCGGTTGAGCACGAAGATTCCTATAATACGGATGACTCGCACAATACCGACGTCGAAAACGACGAATCGTACAACACCGTCGCTTCCGGCAACACACTGACCGACAACAGCGACAACTCGCTGAACGTCGCCATCGCTGACAGCGGCAACGACAACTCAGTCGATAACTCGGTTGAGCACGAAGACTCCTACAACACCGACGATTCGAACAACATCGATGACTCGTTCAACGCCGATAACTCGGTCGAGAACGAAGAATCGTTCAACACGGTCGCCTCGAACAACACGCTCGCGGACGACCAGTCGATGAACTCGGGTTCGAACGTGGCCGGCGACGACCAGTACCAGGCGTCGGGCGGCTCGAACATTGTTGGCGACGATCAATACAGCGGCTCCAACGTTGCTGAAGGCGATCTGAACCAGGCTTCGGGCGACTCGAACATCGTTGGCGACGACCAGACCAACGTGAACGGCAACTATGCCGGCGACGAACTGAACCAGGCTTCAGGCGACGCGAACATTGTTGGCGACGATCAAACCAACAATAACGGCACGATGGTTGGCGACGATCAAACGCTGGCCGGCGGCCACATCGCTGGCGACGATCAAACGATCGCCGACAACGGTTCGAACCTGGTTGGCGAAGACCAAACCAACAACAACGGCACGATCGTTGGCGAAGACCAAGACAACTCGGTCAACACCGACAACTCGGTTGAGAACGAGGAATCGTTTAATACCGTCGCGTCGAACAACACTGTCGCTTCGGGCAACACGCTGACCGACAACTCGGTTGAGAATGACGACTCGTTCAACACCGACAACTCGGTCGAAAACGATGACTCGTTTAATACCGATAACTCGGTTGAGAACGAAGAATCGTTCAACACCGTGGCCTCGGGCAACACTGTCGCCTCGAACAACACGCTGACCGACAACAGCAACAACTCTGTCAACGTCAACGTGGCCGACAGCGGCAACGACAACTCGACCAGCAACGACGAATCCTTCAACACCGACAACTCGGTTGAGAACGATGACTCGTTCAACACTGATAACTCGGTTGAGAACGACGACTCGTTCAACACCGACAACTCCGTCGAGAACGAAGACTCCTTCAACACCGACAATTCGGTCGAGAACGATGACTCGTTCAACACCGACATCGACAACTCGGTCCGCAACGAAGACTCGGGCAACACCGATAACTCGGTGCGCAACGAAGATTCGGGCAACACCGACGTCGAAGACTCCTACAACGCTGACAACTCGACCACCACGATGGTCGTCACGTCGATGGAGCTCGGCGCGGTCGTGACTGACATCGAAATCGATGCCCACGGCTTCAAGGAAGGCGAAATCGCCACCGGCGCCATCTCGATGGACGGCGGTGCGTTTGCCAACTTCGGCGGCATCAACACGGCCAGCATGAACACCGGTATGGGCTCGGCTAACCAAGCGGCGACAGCCGTCGGCGCCAACGCCAATATCGATTTCGGCAACGGCACTCCGTAAGGCCTAAGGGTCAGGCCGGTGGGCTCGTCCCGCCGGCCTGGTTCTTGCCTTTTGCAGAAGGAAGGCGCGCATCAATGAAGAGCGTGACCCAAGTGAGAGGGATCCTGATCGCGGCGGCGGTATTGGCGTCAGCCAGTGCAGCTTCGGCGCAGCAAGCAGCCCTCACCGCTTCGGCCCCGCCGGCGCCAGCCGACGGAACGGAGCTTCTGAGTTTGGAAGATATGGGCGCCCTCTCTGGAGGGACGGGCGTCACGGTGGTGGTCGATACGGGGCAGGTTCTGACCGCGACGAACACAGGCAATTCGGTGACCGGCGATGTCGTCGGCTCCGGGCAAGTGAACATCGGGTCGGGCGCTTTTTCCGGCTATGACGGGATCGGCAACTTCGTGATCAACACCGGACACAACAACAACCTTCAATCTAGCATGAACGTATCGATCGTGCTGGCGCCTCCCGCGCCGGGTCCATGATCGGCGCCGGAGATCATACTTTGAGCGCGCCGTTCCGCTTCTTGCGGAGCGGCGTTGCGCTCGCCGCGGCGCTCGCCGCATTGTGCCTCGCTTCGCCGGCCGCCGCGCAAGTGCGCACGCACGGCGAAGGCGGCGGCAGCTACACTATTTCAGTCACGAGCTGGCGCGACATTCCGTTCCGCACCGTCGTGCGCCAGCAATACGATTATAGCTGCGGCTCGGCCGCGGTCGCGACTCTGCTGCGCTTTCACTACGGCATGGCCGTGAACGAAGGCGAAGTGTTCCAGGCGATGTACGCGCAAGGTGATCAGGCGCGCATTCGCTCGGTCGGCTTTTCAATGCTGGACATGCGCGACTACCTGCAGGCGCGCGGCTTCAATGCCGACGGATTGCGCCTTTCGCTCGATCGCCTCGCCAGCCTCGAAGTCCCGGCGATCGCGCTCATCACCCACGACAATTATCGCCACTTCGTTGTGGTGAAAGGCATCAGCGCCGATCGCGTGCTGGTTGGCGACCCGACATTCGGCATTCAAAGTTACTCGCGCGAGGAATTCACGCGAATCTGGAACGGCGTTGTCCTCGCCATCCGCCAACCGCCCGAAGGCTGGCCGCCGCCGACCTATAATCGCGCCGAAGAATGGCGCCCCTGGTCGCGCGCGCCGCTGAACATGGCGCAGCAGCCGATCTCAGGCATCGATCTTACGCTCTCATTCCGTGAACTGTATCAGATCACGCCGCTCACGCCTGCCGTGCCGGGATCGTAGATGCGCACCCTCCTTCTCACCGGCGCGTTTATGGCAATGCTGGCTGCGCCGGCTTGGGCGGACGATTGGGGAAGCGACGTCGAAGTGATGAGCGTCGAAGATCTCGAGGCGCATCGCGGCGGGTTTGAGATCGGCAATCTGAGCGTCAATTTTGGCGCAACCGTCACCACACTCGTGAACGGCGTTCCCGCCCTCGTGACTACGCTCACATGGACGGACGTAGGCTCGTTGGTCCAACAGACCGTCGGCGATGTCGGGCAGAACATCGCCAACATGACGCAAGAGCAACGTACCGCGCTCGGCCTTGATGGATTGGGCGATGCGGGCGGCGTCGTAATCAATGACGAAGCCGGGGTCACAGCCTTGGTTCACAACATTACCGAAGGCTCCCTGCAGAACATCATCATAAACAATGCGACAGGCCGGGACCTGTCCCAGCAGGTGGATGTGACGCTGACGCTGCCGGGCTTCGAGCTGGTCCAGGACGCGCTGGCGATCGAGATGTTCGGTATCCGTATCAACGACGACCTGCGCGGGTTCGACCCGGGCGGCTAGCCCCTGCCCTCGGCTACCGCCCCGCACAAGGCGCCCGCCGGACCTTTCAAACGGCGAAAACCCCTTGGCCACGGCGAAAAGAGCCGATAGGCGTGTCCCCCGAAGGGGAAAACCATGCGTATTTCTGGCGGCGTTTGGCGGGCTGGCGAGTTCTTCTGGGACGGCCCGGAATCTGGTTCCAGCGCGCTGCTCGGCGGCGACGATCTTGGCGGCCGGCAGAACGCGATCACCCCACCGGTCCAACAAATCGTTGAACCGCCGGATATCGCTGGCAACACCTCCACGACGGCGACGCTGACGATCGGCGGCTCCGAGACCGGCGCGCTGCAAGTGTTCGGCGATGATGATTGGTTCGCGGTTCAACTGGTCGCCGGCCAGAGCTACGTGTTTACGCTCACACCGGGCGCCTTGTCGCCCATGCAAGACCCCTATCTCGAAATCTACAACTCCGCCGGTTCGCTCATCGGCTTCGACGATGACGGCGGCGTAGGCACCAATTCGATCCTGCGTTGGACGGCCACCGAGTCAGGCACGTTCTATATCAACGCACGTGCATGGGAAGAAGGCGGCACAAGCCCGAGCTATTCCGGCACCGGTTCGTACACGATCACCGGCGCGCTCGGCGCCCCACAAAATCCGCTCGATACAATCAATCTCGGTTTCGCGGCGCCGTTGCACATCGACGTGTATTTCAGCGTTGGCACCGAAACCCAGTCGTTTGGACCGCCAGGCAATCAAACGAGCGTTACGTCGCTGCGGAGTTGGACGGCCGCCGAGATCGCGCAAGCCATGGCCGCGCTGCAGGTGTATTCAAGCTATACGAACCTGACGTTCGCGCAGACCGCAACGCAAGGAAGCGCCGAATGGGTGCTTACTTTGGGTGACCTGGAGTCCGGCACGCTCGGCTGGTTCGCGACATATAATGGCGTTGGCTACGGCGCGTTCGCACCGGACGGGACCGGCTGGTCCACGGCGCCTGGCGGCGGATTGAATCAGGGCGGCCTTGGCTGGGTGACGCTCATCCATGAATTCGGTCACGGCCTCGGCCTCGCGCACCCGCACGACAACGGCGGCGTGAGCGAAGTGATGCAAGGCGTCACCGGGCCGTTCAATTCGGTTGGAAGCTTCGCGCTCAACCAGGGCGTTTACACGACCATGACCTATAATGACGGTTGGGTCTCGCAATTTGGCGGCGGCCAAACCGGATACGGATCTCAAGGCACGCCAATGGCGCTCGATCTGGCGCTGCTGCAGCAGCGCTACGGAGCCAATGCGACCGCGAATGCGGGCGACACGTTCTACGTCTTGCCGACGGCGAACCAAGCCGGGACATTCTTCAGCGCCATTTGGGACACGAGCGGCAACGATACGATCGTGCAAACAGGCTCCGTGGGCGCGACCATCGATCTTCGTGCGGCGACGATCCAGAATGCCGTCGGCGGCGGCGGATGGGTGTCGTTCGTGACCAGCATCAACGGCGGCTACACGATCGCCAATGGCGTCGTCATCGAAAACGCAACCGGCAGCACGGGCGCCGACACGCTGACGGGCAACAGCGCCGCAAACACGCTGACCGGCAACGGCAACAACGACGTACTCCGCGGCGGCGCAGGCAACGACACGTTGATCGGCGGCGCAGGCGTCGATCAGATGTTTGGCGAAGACGGCGACGACGTCATTTTCTGGGATTTCGTCGACAGCGAAGCCAACGTGCAAGGCGGCGCGGGGACTGACACGTTCGCCTTCACCAGCGGCAGCGCGCCGACGACGTTCAATCTCGTGGCGCAGGGTTTTGAAGCAGCCGAGGGCCGCTTCACCGACACAGGCTCAAATCCATGGGCCACGCGCACCGACGCGTACGACACGCTCTGGCGCCTGGACGTATCGACCACCGTCAACGACAACGGCACACGCGAAATCACCGATTACGACCAGGCCAACACCGTGGGCTGGTCGAGCTTCGTCACCCGCCAGGATGCGCTGAGCCGCACCACCGAAACCATCCTCACCTATGATGACGGCGTCCGCGACATCACCAATTACGACGCGGATAGCTCTGTCTTCTGGACCAGCTTCGTCACGCGTCAGGATGCGTTGGCCCGCACCACCGAGACGCTGCTCATTCACGACGACGGCACCCGCGACACCACCAATTTCGACGGCGACAACACCCAGTTCTGGACCAGCTTCGTCACCCGTCGCGATGCGCTTGCCCGCACCACCGAGAGCCTCCTGATCCACGATGACGGCGTCCGCGACACCACCAATTACGACGCTGACAATTCACAATTCTGGACCAGCTTCGTCACCCGCCGCGACGCGCTTGCCCGCACCACCGAGAGCCTGCTCATTCACGATGACGGCGTGCGCGACACCACCAATTACGACGCCGATAATTCGCAATTCTGGACTAGCTTCGTCACCCGCCGCGATGCGCTCGGCCGGCAAACCGAGAGCCTGCTGATCCACGACGACGGCACCCGCGACACCACCAATTTCGATCCCGAGAACGCCGTCTTCTGGTCAAGCTTCGTGACCCGGCGCGACAATCTGGGCCGCACCGCCGACACCCTGCTCATCTATGACGACGGCCGCCGCGATTCCACCGACTACGACGAGGCCAACGTCCACGACTGGGCCAATGTCCTCTACCGCTATGACAGCGGCGGCATCCTCCAGCAGACCGTCATCACCTACGACGACGGACGCATCGAAATTATCTGACACGGGCCAGCTGCACTCCCAGCAGCCACGGCGCGTTGAAATCGGCCTCCCTCGTGCTAATTCTGCGGCCAAGGGGGGACCATGCCGCAATATCCGGCTGTCATTCAGCTGTCGCAACTCAACGGTGCGAATGGCTTCCGATTCTTGGGCGACACAGTGCTGGGCAACGCCGGCTTTTCTGTCGCTTCCGCCGGCGATGTGAACGGCGATGGCTTCGAGGACATCCTCGTTTCCGCGCCCAGCGCCAACCAGCCGGTGGATGGCGCGGGCGCCGTCTATGTAATCTTCGGGCGCGCCGCCGGATTTACCGCAACCCTCAATCCCGCCGATCTCAACGGCGCGAATGGATTTCGATTTGAAGGCGCCTTTGACGACAGCCGCCTCCGACAGGTCTCCAGCGCCGGCGACTTCAACGGAGATGGCTACGGCGATATCATCTTCTCTACCGACCACGCTGCGACGGATGGCGGCGCATATGTCGTGTTCGGCCGTTCGAGCTTTTCGGCGGTTACCTCGGTTAGCGCACTGAACGGCGCGCACGGATTTTTCGTGCCGCAATCGCAAGGCTCATCGGTCGGACACGTTGATTTCAATGACGATGGATTGAGCGACCTCATCATCGGCGCGTCACACCAATCGCTATCCCCTGAAACCAACGCCCAGGGCATCACCTACGTCATTTACGGCACGCGCAACGCGATGAGTTCAACGTTCGATGTCGCAACACTGAACGGCTCGAACGGTTTTCGCATGGTCGGCGTCGCGTTGGGCGCGACGGCGGGTACTGACGTCGGAGGCATTCAGGATTTCAACGGCGACGGCAGAGAAGACCTCGTCATCACCGCGCCCAATGCGGACGTCGTCGTGGGATCAACTCGGCATGACGCCGGCATGACGTATGTGGTCTTTGGCAGGCAATCCGCCATGCCGGCGTCATTCGACCTGGGGTCTCTGGGCGCATTCCAGGGCGTTCGGGTGCTCGGCTCGGTTCAGAACAGCGCCCTCGGCGTCAGCGCCTCGGGCCTGGGTGACGTGAACGGCGACGGGTACGACGATCTCGGCATCGGCGCGCGCATGGATAATTTCGCAGGCCGCGTTTACGTCGTGCTCGGACGCGCTTCGCAACAGCAAATCGACATGGATCTTGCCGGTCCGCATCCCAATACGCTCACCACCATCACGATCGGCGCGTCCAGCTCCCATGCATACGAAGTCTCGGGCGTTGGCGACATCAACGGCGATGGATTCAATGACATTCTCATAGGCGCGTATGGCGGAGGCCAAGGCGCCGCTTATGTCGTGTTTGGTCAAGCGACGATGCCGAGCGGCGTCAGCCTGAATTCACTCACCGGCGAGAACGGCTTCAAGCTGAGCGGCGCCGGACAATGGGTGGGTTTCACCGTCAGCAGCGGCGACTTCAACGGCGACGGCTTCTCCGACATTCTTCTCGGTTCGCCACAATCGAGCAACGGCATCACAGGCGCCGGCGAGGCGTTCATCGTATTTGGCCGCGCGCCGGACGCGGCGGTTACGCGCGTCGGCTCGGCCGCCGCGCAGTCCATTCTCGGCGGCGCGTTTGGCGACACGCTCGATGGCAGAAATGGCGATGACACGCTGATCGGCAATGGCGGCGACGATGTGTTGATTGGCGGCCAAGGCGCGGACGCGCTCATCGGCGGCAACGGCAGCGACACCGCAAGCTACGCGAATTCGAACTTTGCCTCCGGCACGCTGATAGATCTCGCCAACCCGGGCGTGAACGATGGCGAGGCCGCCGGCGATACCTACTCCGGCGTCGAGAATATTATTGGCACGTCACTCGGCGATACGATCAACGGCAACGAAGCCGACAATCGCCTTGAAGGCCGCAACGGCGACGATCGGCTCGAAGGGCGCAACGGCGCTGACACACTCGACGGCGGCGCCGGCTCAGACTCACTTTTCGGCGGCGACGGCGACGATACCGTCTTCTACGACGCCTCGGACAATCAGGCGAACGTCCAAGGCGGCGCCGGCGCCGACACGCTCGTCTTCACAAGTGGCAGTGCGCCAACATCATTCAATTTGGCCTCCCATGGCTTTGAAGCTGCTGAAGGCCGGCTCACCGATACGGGCGCCAACGCGTGGGCGACACGCACCGAGATCTACGATGCGCTCTGGCGGCTCGATATCAGCACGTTGGTGAATGATGATGGCACAAGGGAGATCGTCGACCTTGATCAAATGAACAGCGTCAATTGGTCAAGTTTCGTGACCCGTCAGGACGCTCTGGGCCGCACCGTGGAAACGGTGCTGACGTATGATGACGGCGTCTATGACGTGACCAATCTCGATCCCGTCAATGCGCAGTTTTGGACCAGTTTCGTTACACGCTACGATGCGCTCGGTCACACGACCGAGAGTCTGCTCATCCACGACGATGGCACGCGCGATACAACCAACTTCGATCCTGATAATTCACAATTCTGGACGAGCTTCGTCACCCGCCGCGATGCGCTGGGCCGCACCACCGAAAGCCTGCTCATTCACGATGACGGCGTCCGCGACACCACCAATTACGACGCTGACAATTCGCAATTCTGGACCAGCTTCGTCACGCGGCGCGATGCGCTCGGGCGCACCACCGAAAGCCTCCTTATCCACGACGATGGCACCCGCGACACAACCAATTTCGACGGCGACGGTTCACAATTCTGGACCAGTTTCGTCACACGACGCGACGCCTTGGGCCGCACGACAGAGAGCCTGCTCATCCACGACGACGGCACACGGGATACAACCAACTTCGATCCCGAAAACACGGTGTTCTGGGAGAGCTTCGTGACCCGCCGCGACGCACTAGGGCGAACGACAGACACTCTGCTCATCTATGACGACGGCAGACGCGATTCCACCGACTACGACGAGGCCAATGTTCACGACTGGGCCAACGTCGTCTATCGCTATGACGGCGGCGGCATCCTCCAGCAAACCGTCATCACCTATGACGACGGGCGCATCGAAATTATCTGACAAAGAGGCGCCGCGGCGCGCTCAAGAAACAGCCGCGTGTTGAGCGCATGCGGCTTAAGACCTATAACCTGCATGCGCAGTAAGGACGCCAGCGAATGAGCAGCCCGTTTCGAACCGTCAGCCTGTCCGCGGAACTTGTGGACGAGGCCAACAAGGCGTTCGACTGGCGCGCGGCTACCGAACTGCCGAACGGTTTGATGCTTGGCCGCATGTTCGAGCACAAGCGCGCCGTGCCTCAAACAATCCCCGACAAACGGATTGTGCAGCTCAATTCAATCGTCGGGTTGCAAGGCAAGAGCGTGCTGGAAATCGGATGCTTCGAGGGCATCCACACGATCGGCCTGCGGACATTCACCGACAATGTCACCGCGATCGATGTGCGCCCGACAAACGTGTTCAAGGCGCTGGCGCGCCTCAGCTTTCACGGCGCCGATGCAAAAGTCTTCGTCGCCGACTGCGAAAAGCTCGACCAAAGCTTCGGTCAATTCGATGTCATCTTCCACTTTGGCGTTCTGTATCACCTGATGCAGCCGGTTCAGCATCTGAAGGCGCTGGGCGCGATGGGGGATATACTCTTCCTCGACACGCACGTTGCGGCGTCGGAAGCAGAGCTAGGCAGCGAGAACGTTGATGGGCGCGACTATCAATTCGCGCTGTTCAATGAAGGCGGATGGACTGATCCATTCTCTGGCAAGGACGATTCGTCGAAGCACCTCACGCTGGCGAGTTTGCAGGACGCCATCGGAAATGCCGGCTTTAGCGCCCAGCGCCTGCTCAACTTCCGCATGGAGCGCAACGGCCCCCGGGTGCTCATCATCGCATCGCGGACGTTGACGCTAGAAGGTGTCGCATCCGTCTCGCCCGACGCGCCGACGAGCTGAAACCTCAGCTCTTCCAAAGCGCGAAAGCGAAATCCTTCTGATTGGGCGCGGCGACGATCGTCGAGCCCGATATCAAGCCCTGGTGTTTGAGGAAGTCCGCAACATCCGCGAAGGTCTCGGGCGTGAAGAAATTCACGTGGATCGAATAATCACGCTGGATGAGCGAGGCCGGTGAAACCTCCGGCGCCGTCCAGCGCGTCCAACGCTCGTACTTCGCCAGCGGAATATCGTGACCCGGAGACTCCGCCTCGGCCAACGCCTCGCTTAAGGTCGTGACGGGCTGGCGACAATCGAACGTGTAGCGAGGATCAGGCGTAACGCCGGCAATCACCCCGCCCGGTTTCAGCACACGCAACCAATTCCGCAACACGCGTAGCGGATTGGCCAAATGCTCGAAAACATGGTTGGAAAACACGAAGTCCAACTGTCCCTCGGGAAATTCATCGAGACTTACCGCCGAGCCCACCACGTACCGTGACGCGAGTTCGGACGGCACAGTAACATCAGTGCGTCCCTTGGTATATTTCGCGCTCCACTCTTCCAGCGGACATGACTCAACATAGCTTACGTCGACATCGTCCGCGGGCAGAACGCTCGGTGAAATGCCGGGGCCGACTTCAAGGCCGACGCCGCGCGCGAGCCGAAGCACGGATGCGCGCATGCTAATCTGCGGACCGACCGCGAGTGCTCCCCCTTCGGACGCAGATATCTCGATGTCAAACGCATCGGCGAAATCCCGCTCGACCGGCCAATGGAAGACAATCTGCTTCGGCGCGTCGCCGATGCCGGCTTGAATGGCTGCAAGCTCAGCCTTCACGCCGCGTGGCGCCTCGATCGAAATGACGAGCGGCGCCTGTAAATTCACCGACGCCCAACGCCAATTCGGGCTCTGAGGGCGCACGCGCAGCGCCGTAAACTCATGCGCGTTCGCGATCCTCAGCCGCGCCCCTTTTTCAAACTGAACACCGCGCTGCGTTCCGCCCTGCCATTTCAGCGCGCGCGCTTCACCCGCCCCTTCCAGCCATTGGATTGAGCGATCCTTCCGGTTGACCAGATCGAACAGATTCACGTGCGCGTCTCTTTGCGGCCAAGGCGCGCTCTGAGCGCGGCGACCTCCGCCTCGCGATCAGCCAACTTGCAGGCGAGACTCGCGACAACCAACGCCTGATCGAACTTATCGTTCACTGCCGGCAAGCGTCGGAGAATGGCATCGACGCGCGCTGCCTCGCTATCAAGCTGTGCGCGCTCCGGCGTGTCCCAGCGCGCGTCCGGCATGGCCTTGCGGCTGTGATAGAACGCGGCGCCTGGCGCCTCTTGAGTCCACTCGCGATGATGCACGAAATAAAACGGCGCCTCACGCACCTGAACCAAACGCCGCCCGCTCGCCACGCATTTGCGGCTGACGGCGATTTCGGCGGCGATGCATTCGCCGTAATTGGCGCCGATCGGAAATCCCCCGATGAGCGACAGCGTGTCGCGCGATGCGGCCCATGCCAGTGAGCGCAGGTGGCCGCCGGTCGCGCCCGGATCAACGCCCCATCTCTTCATTGCATCGAGATAGGCATCTATCCGGCCGGCGGGACGTCCATCGACGAAATGGTCCTGGAGAGTTGAGCCGCGATGGAGCGCCCTCAAGCGATCCCAAGTGTGTTCCCAGGCTGGATTGAACGCCTCACCCACGAGGCCAACGCCAGGATCGGCGCAACGCTCTGAAAACGCCAAACCCCAATTTTCGCGCACCACCAGACATTCGTCTTGAAGGAAAAGAAAGTGCTCGCTTTCCGGGTTTAGCCGCCAGCCGTGCTCCCATGCGCCAATGTTCATTCCCACATTCTCGCGATAGGCGATCGAAACGGGAAACGGGCAAGGCGGGAGGGTCAATTCTTGATCGTTGGTCCGGTTTACAACGATCTGACAGGCGAATTGCACACCGGCGTCAAACTTGCTCATTGAGCTGAGCAGCGCCTCGAGCTTGTCGCTCGAACGGCGGTCATAAAAGGAAATCACCACACAGAGCTGAGCGCCTGCGCCAAGAGAAGCCCGACCCGTTGACATGGCGCAAACGTGTTCGAGATGGGCGGCGTAAGTCAAGGGCCGGACCGCGTCCACAACACCCCCCCCGCACCAGGTGTTTTCGGCGGGACCGGTTTCCAGTACGTATGGCGCGTAGAGCGGAAGAGGACGGCGCGTGAGTATTTTTGTGATCGGGATGCATCGTTCGGGCACCAGCATGGTTGCTGGCATGCTAAAGCATCTCGGCGTCCACTTCGGCGAAGAGCCGGACATGCTGCCCGCCAACAGCGCCAATGAACTCGGCTATTTTGAGCATCAACGCGCGCTCGCCTTGAATGACGCACTGGGGCGCGCCAACAAAGTGAGCTGGCGCACGCTTCCGTCTCTGGACCTATCCTCTCCCCTCGCCGGGCAGGACGACTATTCGAACGGCGTCAGAGACCTCGCAACCGAACTTGATCGGCACGCACCTTGGGGCATCAAGGATCCACGTCTCTGTTTCCTTCTTCCATTCTGGCGGGCGCACGCAGGCGACGTTCATGTCGTTGTATGCATCCGCAAGCCCGAGGCTGTTGCCCGCTCGCTGTCGCGCCGGAATGGATTGTCTCCAGCTTACGGCGCCGCATTGTGGGAGCTCTACACGCTCGCCGCGCTGAAGAACTCAGACAAGCTCCCGCGAACAATTGTCACTTACGAGGATTGTCTTCTCGATCCGGGCGGTGTTGTGAGCACTCTCGTCGCCAAGGTGGAGGAGTGGGAGGGGATCAGGCCGAACAGCGCCCAGATTCAAGCAGCGTTGCGGCAAGTTCGACCCGAACTCGATCACGCGGATGACGCAGCGAAGGAAGAGGCGCCCGATACGGAAAAGCTCGCATTGTACGAGCGCATAGTCGGCGGTCAGTTCGAACCGTCAGCGACGAATGCGGCGTCGAGCAAAGAGATCATCCGGCTGGAACAATCACATCAGAACGCCAAGGCCGCAATCGACACTCTTCGCAGCGAACTCGCACATCAATCGGCGGCGCTCGACAAGGAGCGGCGGTCGATCGAAGCCGTTCAGGAACGCCTCGCTGATCTCTTGGGCTGGGCCCGATTGACTCACGCCTCCCCCGCTGCTCCAGCCGACACCCAGCGCCCTTCCGGTCTGGACGAGCAGCTCGACGCACTAAAGCAAGTCATCCACTTGGCGACGCAGGTTGCGGCGCTCAAGCCTCTGGCCGAGCAAGCCCGCGCGGAACTTATCGCGTCGAAGGATGAGCGCATTGCGTGGCGGGAGGCGGAGCTCCGGCGCCTAACGGATCGCTTGTCGGAAAGCGAACAAAGATACGAAGCAATCTTTGTCGATATGGTTGCTCTGCGCGCGCGCGCGGAAACGGCGAGCCAACTCAAGGCGCAGACCGAGACGCTTGAACGCGAACTCGCCGCCCACGCGGAACGGACCCAAGCGGCAAAGTCCGAAGCGGCGCGCACGCGTAACCTGCTCGATGACGCGCGAAAAGAATTCGGCGGCCTCAAGGCGGAGCTTGAGGCAACCGAACATCGCGCGCGCGAAGACAAGCGCAGAGCCAACAAGGCCGACGAAGAAGTGCTGGCGCTGCGTCAGGCGTTGCAGGCGGCGCGGACGCCGCCGACCACGCCTCCGTCAACCGGCCTCAAGAAGCGGACCGATAGTGCGCCCGCCGAAGCGCCGGCAAATGACGACAAGGCGGCGCGCCGCGCAATGAGACGGCGCCTCAAGGCGATGCACGAAATCATCAAATCAATGGATCAGGCGCTCTCGCCGCCTTTGGGCCGCATCGCAGTGCCCGTGCGCCAGTTGCGGGGCGACCTCGTCCGGCTCCGCGCTATCGTCGTCAGCGAGTTGGAAAAGTCCCGCGAGAACGATCCTATCAACGAACAATGAGCTTGTAGGTCGATCTAACCAATCGATAGATCGTCGGATTGCGCAGCGCGCGTTGCATAAACGGCGTCTCCGCCAATCGCTGCGCCAGCCGTTTTGGCAAGGGGCGTTGTTCAGCCTCAGTTACCGAAGGCAGTGGCGGCGTGGGCGTGACGCGCGGCGGGAGGGGTGATGTCCCCGCGGTCACCGGCAATTGCTTCGCACGCTCCGTAAGCACCGTGTCCAGCTTGAGCTCATCCAGCGCCATCGCGGTCATTTGCGGATAAA
The DNA here is from genome assembly GCA_016791365.1 of Hyphomonadaceae bacterium. Lineage (GTDB taxonomy): Bacteria > Pseudomonadota > Alphaproteobacteria > Caulobacterales > Aquidulcibacteraceae > Vitreimonas. The sequence goes on from JAEUMT010000025.1 coordinate 36,559, forward strand.
GGCTTCGCAGCAATGTCTTTTGCGGCGCTTCATCAACACGGCCCCTGCTCGCACCCGGCGTGTGCGTCGCGCACAAATGACCGAGGCTTACACTGCGGAGGCCCAGCAGGTTCACGCGGCACGCGAAGTCGACATCATTGTAGCCGTTGGGAAACGATACAGGATCGAGCCGGCCAGCTTCCATAAACGTGGCTCGCGACACCGCGGCGCACGCGAACGTGTTTCCGAACACCTCGCGTACAAACGGCGTGAAACATGCGTCCGATGCTTCTTCCACTATGCTATCGAAATACGCCGTCGGCTGCAGACGCAAAGACATGCCCGCCGTCTCCTGTTGATCAGCGGGGTTCACCATGCGCACGCCGACACTTCCAACGCCAGGCGCAGCCGCCCACGCCGCCATCTCCTGCACCGCATTCGGAGATTGGATGATCGCGTCATTGTTCAAGAACACAATCACGTCGCCCAGACTCTCGGCTACCGCTAGGTTGCATTGGGCGCTATGGTTGAATGGCTTGTTGTAAGCGATCAGCTTGCAGCGACCTCCATCGAATTCTCGCGCCAGCGCGGAACGCAGCTGCGTAAGAGACTCTGCTGTGGACTGGTTGTCGACAAGGACGACCTCGAGATAGCCGCTGAAGTTCTGAGCCAAAGCGCTGCGCGCGGCTTTGACCGTCAAATCGGGCTTGTCACGGAAGGGGATGATGACGCTGACCACCGCAGACGCGACCCGTGGCACGAGATAATACGGCGCCGGCGAATCGCCTGGCAGCAGCTTCAGCTCGAATGCCTTGGACTGACGGAAAATCTCGACATACGCATCGGCGTAATCCTCGAACGCCGCGCGCGCCACACCCGCAAGATCCTCAGCGGCGCGATGATTGGCGCGAATGAGAAGCGGTTCTTGAACGCTGCCGCGTGTGACGTCCGCCTTTTGCAGCAACCAAAGCTGAAAAAGATGCAGGTGATTGCGAAGCGCTTCGCGCGCGAGGTCGCCCGGATACTGGATGACCCACTTCGACTCCACGGCGAACGCATTGCGCAGGTAGGGCCAATGTTGCAGGGCGTGGGTGTCGAGCACAGGATTGCGCTGGGCCCATTGGAGCTTCGAACCATCCGCCGAAGGCTGCAACTCGCCCCAGGCCACAACCGCAGCACTCCCGCGCAACTTCGCGAGCGCGGTGCCAGCGGACGGGTGAAGACGATCCCCATGCCGGAGGAATGTCACCATGCGTTGGCGGGATAGAGTCGCGCGTTGCGCCGCCTCCAGCCCCACCCACACCTCTATATCGCCCAGTGCTATGTTGCCTGGTGCAAGCTTGAGCTTCGCAAGCCACCCGCGGGCAGCCTCCGCCTGATCCGTGTCGCCCGCGACAAGGATACAGCGCGTCGGCCCAAACGACTGCAGCGCCATCGACTCCAACGTCGCCCGCAATGCGTCATCAGGCGCCTGCTCAATCAGAACAACGACAGCCAGCGCGTTCGCCACGCCCGCCGTCTCACCACCGCCAGCAAGATTGCGCTCTTCCTTGAGGCGCTTCACCAGGCGATCGAACGGCACACCGCGATAGGCGCTGTCGAGCGGCATCGCACGTAGCGCCGCGAGCTCAACTTCGGCCTCTAGGTAACTCACGGTTCCGCCCTACCCCGGATTCTCGTTGTGCAATTTCAGAAAAGCCTGCCGCCATTGCGCGGCGATTTCTCTGATGTTGAAGCGGGTTCTCACATAGGCCGAGCCCGCCATCGTGCGCAGCTGCGCTTCCCGGCTGGACGCCATACAGTGGCGCATACCGGCCTCCCAGTCGTCGATAAACGCAAACGGCGCGAGTTCATCGTATGCGGGGATGCGATCCGCAAGAACCGGCACGCCATACCAGAGCGCTGTCGCCAGGCGATTGTTCGATTTGCAGAGTGTGAACGGATTGGCGTTGACCGGAATGATCACGACGTTCGCACGCGCCAGTTCGCCGCCGAACTTCGCCCCGTCCCATTCGACGTATCGCGACTCGATGTTGAGCTGCGGGCGAAGTGCTTCGAACTTTGCCCGATCGTTCGAGACAACGACCAATTCTACCGGCGCGCGTTGCGCGGCAGCGTCCAAGCGCCCGCGCACGGTGAGCAAATCCTCCATGCCCGCCGGAGCATTGGGTGACCCGTGCGAGCCGAACCAGAGAATGCGAAACGGCTCGCCCTCAGGGCGCGCGAACGCCGAACGCGAGCTGTCGCCAAGATCGATCGCCTCCACTGCGTCGCCGACGACGAGCGCCGGACGGCGAAGCGTCAGTTCGCGTGAGACCGTCTTGGCCAAGTGCGCGCTGCAGCAGATGACGCCGGAAACGGTATCGATCATCTCGCGCAACTGCGCGCCAGCCGTTTTATACGCAGGAAGATCGTAGGGATTGTAAAAATGATTGTCCGACAAATCGACAACCGTCTTGATGCCCTGGCTCGTCAGCGAGCGTGCGAGTTTGACATTCTCGGCGTCATATAATTTCGAGAAGACGACGAGACTGTATTCCGCGGCCCGCGCGGGATCGAAGACCTCGACCGGAAACCCCTGCTCACGCAGTGCATTGAGCGGCGAGAGACAGCGAAAGCGTACCGAAGCCACGCTCGGGTCGTCGGATTTTGGCTTCCAGCCCACCAGCATCGGCAAAAACTTCCCGGCAATTCACGCGCCCTACGACGCCGTGGCGGCCTTTTTTGTGAAGCGCTTGTAGGGCGGTGTCCATTCGCTCATCAACTGCGATCCGCGGGGATGCGGCTTGAGTTTCGCCCATTCCGGCAACAGCGGCGAGACAAAGCCCCGCTCAATCGCTTCGTAAAGCTCATCCATCGTCACGAAACCATCGGCAACCGCACGGCGCAGGTCCGCGTACCAGATCTCGCCGTTCTTGTTCTTGTCGCTCACCCACGGTTGGGTCGGCATATCCGTATAGTGCAGCAGCTTGGTGCGGCCGTGCTCGTACGATTCCAGGGAATTCCATTCAAACTCAAGACCGGCGCGTTTGCGCTCCTGCGGCATCATCGCGAAGTCATACATCAGCGACTTGTAGTCAAACTCGCCGGCGTCGAGCGCCTTGACCAGCGCCTTGGCGTCCCACCCGAGCTTCGCGCAATCAAGCAACATGACTGAATATTGCGGAATGCGCCCTTCCGATCCGCTGAGTTCCGAATAGAGCAACCAGGACTCACCCATGTCGCGCGCCCAAAGATCGCGAATGTCAGTGAAGACTTGCATGTCCGCATCGACATAAACGGCGCGCCCCTTGTGCCCACATAGCTCCGGAATCTTGAACCGGCAGAACGAGAACCCGGTACGCGCCCGGCGCGCGGGATCGGCCGGCGTCGGAAGGCCCGCATTGTCGATGACCTCAAAACGCACCGACATGCTGGCGTAGCGCCGCACGCTATATTCAAACATCTTGGCGCCGAGCATTTGCGTTTCGTCAGCGCCAATGAAGATGCGCGCCGGCGTTTGCATCGTAAGCGGACCGAACACAAGGCTGGGATAGGCTCGCAACGTTTGCGCGAATTGACCGAACTGCTTGTCGAAATCCTCACGCCCGTTGGCGAGCAAGGTGACATCGTTCAGATCGGAAAACTTCGCCGCATAGGAAGCGCCGCCATCCACGCCGAGCGTGCGAACCTGCTGAGCGCCCGCCGCCGCGAGAATATTCAGCCCTGCTTCCGCGCTGAAGAACTTGATCGGCGTCAGCGGTTCGCCCGCCAGGGGTTCAAAATCGCGCGCCGTCTGCGCGTTGAACGTGACCAGGCGCCCTTCGCGATCCAATTGCGCGAGGCGGGGATTCTCCCGCACGAAATCTTCCAGCGTTTTGGCGCTCGGCCGGAAATCCACATGCGGACGCCAGGGCATGAACACGAAGTGCGCATTCGTGAGAATATCGTCGCCGCACGCGTCGAAGACGTCGATGTCCATCATCAAGGCGGCGTCGCATTTCACCGCGCGCGCGACATGGTTGAGCGCCAAAATCGAATAAGTCTCGACCATTTCTGGCCGGAACTTGCCGAAGGTTGGCCCCTTCCCGAGGATCAGCCAGGGTTTGGCGCTGATATCGTATTGCAGCGCCCAATTGCGTGCAGTCAGCATCCTCAATGGTCTCCCAAACCGGATTCGGCCCCACCCGAAGCTCATAAACAAAAGGTTCGCCCTGTAAACGAGACCAGACGCCGCTCCGCTCAAGCAGGCGCCCCCTTGGCTTAATGGTCGCCGTTGGCGACACTGCCGGGCGCACACTGGGCCGCGGAACGGGTGACATGACTGCTGGCATTTGGACCACTCGTCTCAGAGTCGCCGCACTGCGGTTTGGGCTATGGATGGGCAGCCCACTGCGGCCCGCTAAAGGCGCCAATACGAACTTCGTCCGCGACGCCGCACGCGCTTGGCGTATGTCCGCGTTCGCCCGCAGCCTCGCTTATCACAGAGCAATTGCCCGCAATCGGCAAGCCTATCTCGGCGCGCTGTGGATGCCGCTCGGCTTTGTGCTCTTTGCCGGCGGCATATCGCTCTTGTGGGCGCAAATTTTCGATCGCCCGCTCAACACCTACTTGCCTTACGTCACGTTCGGGTTGTTCGTGTGGAACCTCATCCTGGGTTCGCTGGTGGACGGCGCGCGCGCCATGCAGGAGAGCCGCAATCTCATCCTGCAGAGCAATACGCCAATTCTCATCTACCCGCTCACGGCGATGCTCAAGCAGTCGATCATGGCGGCGTACAACATTCCGTTTGTCATTCTGGTCGCGATTGCGTTTTCACCAGCATTTGACCCCGCGATGCTGCTGGCGTTGCCCGGCCTGTTGCTGGTCTGGGTGCTGGGATTGGCAGTCTGCATAACGCTATCAATCCTCTGCACGTACGTCCCGGATCTTAGCGAACTCATAGCCAGCGGTTTGCGCTTTGTGTTTTTCTTCACGCCAATCCTGTGGCTGCCGAACACGCGCGAGGGGCTGCACCATATCTGGATGTGGAACCCGTTCTACTACGTCATAGAAGTGGTCCGCGCCCCGCTGTCAGGCAATCACGAGATCGCGCCGCTCGCATTTGCGGTCACGGGCGCTCTCACCTTGATTGCTTGGCTGGTGGCGGTCTTCGTTTATCGGCGCTTCGCGGGCGCCGTCCCCACGCGGCTCGGAGGCTGACGCATGGCCGGGCTGATCCTCGAAAACGTATCCGTATCGTTTCCCATCCGGGGTGCGCCGGCGCAGGGAAAGCGCGGCGGCGTCATGCAAAGACTGCGCAGCGCCTATGGCGGCGGCCGCGCCACCGGCTCCGCGACCGTGCTTTCGAACCTTTGGCTCTCGCTGAAGCCCGGCGACAGTTTGGCTATCCTTGGACACAACGGCGCGGGCAAGAGCACGCTCTTGCGCACAATGGCTGGCGTCTATCCGCCATCGACAGGACGCATGTGGACCGATGGCGTCGTGGCGCCAATTCTTTCGCCTCAGGTGGGCTTTGTCCCCAATGCGAGCGGATACGAGAACATCGCCCTACGCGGCATGCTGCTTGGCATGTCGCGCCGGGAGGTCGACGCAAAGACTGAAGAGATCCGCGCCTTCGCCGATATCGGCGATTGGATTCACGAGCCAGTCGCGACCTATTCAAGCGGAATGGCGCTCCGGCTGGCCTTTGCAATCTGCACCAGCATGCGTCCCGATATTCTCCTGATCGACGAATGGATCGGCGCAGGTGACGCGCTGTTTATGCAAAGGGCCGGCGAAAGACTGGAAGAGCTGGTCGGCTCGGTGGAAATTCTGGTGCTCGCGTCACATCGCGATTCCATCCTGCGCAAATTCTGCAACCAGGGGATCGTGCTCGATCGCGGCGCCATCGTCTTTCACGGCTCCGTCGCGGATGCGATCAGCTTTCACGGCGAATTGGTGCGCCTCTATGCCGAGTCAGGGCGCGACGCCCGCCCTATCGGCCGCATCGATTTCCCAAGCCTGAGTGACGTCTGAACGGCCTGGAACCGCAGCGCGGCTGCTTTCGCCGCATTTGCCCCACCCCGCCCGCTCGGGTAAGAAAACACCGTGACCGACGAACTCGAAATCCCCGCTCAAACGCCAGAGAATGCCGCCTTTCCATTGGAAAAGCGCCTCGTCGCGGCTGAAGCCAAGGTCGATCAACGCGGGTCCAGAATTACCGAACTCGCCCACGAATTGGTCAATGCGCGCGCGCAAGTGAGAGACCTGCAACGGCAAGTCACCCAATACCGCACCGTTGTGGATCGATTGCTGCCGCTCGGCACGTGGCTCAAGGAATTGCCGCCAGAGCATTTGCGCTTGAACGTTGGAACCGTCACCACGGAGTCGAACTTCCTCGCGCAAGGCGCCATGTCCTCCGCGCGCGTGATGAAGGAGTTCGATCCGTCCGCTGGTCCGATGCTCGATTGGGGTTGTGGTTCGGGGCGAACTCTCAACTGGCTTCTCGCCGATCCGGCATGGGAAAAAGTCTATCATGGCTGCGACGTCGACTCAGCGGCGATCGCATGGCTCAAGCAACTCGGCGTGCGCGCCGAAGTATGCGGCGACGAACCTCGGCTACCCTATCCCGACAACACCTTCGCTGGCATCTTCTCGTTCAGCGTGCTGACGCACATTCCGCCAACGGCGCATCGCGGCTGGTACCAGGAATTTCAGCGGGTGCTAAAGCCAGGCGGGCGCGTGTTCTGCACGACCTGTGGCGACTACACGCTTGAGATCGACAGCGCGCGATTGGACTCCTTGAAGCCGCAGATCGCCGAGCACGGCTGGGCGTTCAGTGAAACCGAAGGCCATTACAAGCACATCGCGGTCGCCACACGCGCCTACACGACGAAGGCTTTCGAGGGGCTCCTGGAGGAAGAATCCTACGGGCGGTACAGCAACATGGACGCCTTCGTTCTACGGAAGCGCTGATTAGACGACTGTCTTGCCGCCCTTGAGCGACATCTCGACAACGCCAAGCAGCGTGACCTCGGGCAACGCATAGACTTCAAAGCGCCGCTGCTGCTCGCCCGCGAGGTGTCTGGTGACATCAAACGCCAAGCCATGAGCGCCATCACCGATATTGTGCGGGAGCAAGTCTTCGCGAAAGTCGTCACAGATTGCTTCGCCGATCTGCTGACCATCCAGCAAAACCCGCACCGGCACACGCTCGCCGCTTTGCGGGAATTTGGCCCAACCGCGGATAATTCCACCCGGTTTTTGAACCTTGTCCAACGCGCCTTGCGCGGCGCGGCGGCCGAGGTTCGGCGCCCGTATTGAGCGCACGCCCTGATCAAGCATGAGCGTCGCCGCAAGACGTGTCTCGGGCGGCGGGTTGATGCCGGCAAACTCAGCGATCGCGTCAACGTTCTCCTGCGCGAACTCGCGGGCCTTTTGCAGCGACACGATGAGGCTTGGCGCGCGCGTCTGCGTCGCGAAGATGGCAAGCTCCGCGCTCTTCTCGGCCGCCTCAAGCAGCGCGCTTTCAACACCTTTGTCGGAGCGCTCCCGGCTGATCGCGGTCGCCGCGACGTCCTCGGTGACAATCACGACATGCGGGTTGCGAACAATCGAAAGCGAGCGCGTCACCATGTTGCGCGCGAACGGCACACGCGCCGCCCACGTCGAGTGCGACTGCGAGAGCCGCCGCGCGGCGTCGCGAAAACCTGAACCCGTGAGCGTTATCGGTGACGACGTCAGCGTCCCGCCAGCGGGAAAGAAGAATACCGGCACGCCCAATTGGCGAAGGACGCTCGCGATCACCAAAGGGCCGTCAGCTGGTTCAATACCCGTGAGAATGAGCGTCCTGCCCTCGCCGCTGGGCCCGCGCCAATTCCGGCGCAGAAAGCCGAGGTTCGGCGCATGCCCAACCTTCGGCTCCACCGCCGCGTTATCCGGAAACGGCAAATTGTCAGGCACTCCGGCCGCCCCTCTCGAACCACGGCGCATGAAAGATAGCGATCCGGCCGCACATTGTCGAAGGATGCACTGCAGAGGCGCCTATTAGGCGCGGTTGGCACGCCCGGAGGCCCTGGCTATAAGCCCCGCAACGACCAACAACCGCGAGCTCCCACCGGCTCGGAGGGATCATGCGTGTATTGATAACCGGCGGTTGCGGATTCATCGGATCGGCGCTCTGTCGCGCCGCGATTCAGCATTCCGGCTGGACCGTGCTCAATGTTGATAAGCTGACCTACGCCGCCAGCGAACACGCGCTCGATGAGGTTGCAGCGTCGAGCAGCTACCAACTGCTAAAAGCGGACATCTGCGACCGCGCCGCGATGGATAAGGCCTTTGCCGACTTCCAGCCTGACGCCGTCATGCACCTTGCGGCCGAATCACACGTCGATCGCTCCATCACCGGCTCGGCGGCTTTTGTGCAGACCAACATCGTCGGCACACATACGCTGCTGGAGTCGGCGCTCACGTACTGGAGCGCGCTGCCGTCTGGGCGCAAAGCAGGCTTCCGTTTCCTGCATGTATCGACCGATGAAGTGTTCGGCTCGCTCACGGACGAAGGCTATTTCCGCGAAGACACGCGCTACGATCCACGCTCGCCCTATTCGGCCAGCAAAGCCGCATCCGATCACCTGGCGAGCGCGTGGCGACACACGTACGGCCTGCCTGTCGTCACCTCGAATTGCTCGAACAATTACGGCCCGTATCAGTTTCCGGAAAAACTGATCCCGCTCACAATCCTCAACGCTCTCGAAGGCAAGCCGCTGCCGGTATATGGCGACGGCAAGAACGTCCGCGATTGGCTGTTCGTGAACGACCACGCGGATGCGCTGCGTTTGGTGCTGACCGAGGGCAAGCCGGGCGAAACCTACTGCATCGGCGGCGCCTCGGAACGCGCCAACATCGATGTCGTGCACGCGATCTGCGACCTGCTCGATTCAATCGCTCCCGACGCCAGGATCGGCGCACGGCGTAACCTCATAACATTTGTCCGCGACCGCCCCGGCCACGATCACCGCTACGCCATCGACACTTCGAAAATCACCAATGAACTCGGCTGGCGCCCAACGCGCACGTTCGAGCAAGGCCTGGCGGAAACGGTTCGCTGGTATTTGGATCGCAGCGATTGGTGGCAACCGATCCGCGAAGGCAAGTATCGCGGCGAACGCTTGGGTCTTTGATGACCGCGCAGCACACACAGGCAAGCACATGAAGGGCATTATTCTCGCCGGCGGTTCGGGCACGCGGCTTTATCCGCTGACACGCGGCGTCAGCAAACAGCTGCTGCCGATCTACGACAAGCCCATGATCTACTATCCGCTGAGCACGCTAATGCTCGCGGGCATCCGCGAAATCCTGGTCATCTCGACGCCGCGCGACACGCCGCTGTTCAAGGATACGCTCGGCGACGGCTCGCAATGGGGCATCAAGCTCGACTACGCCGTGCAAGAAACCCCGCGCGGACTCGCCGACGCCTTCATCGTCGGCCGCCACTTCGTCGACGGCGGCCCATCGGCGCTCATCCTCGGCGACAACCTCTTCTTCGGCCACAGCCTGACAGACCATCTACGCCGCGCGGCCGAGCGCACCGACAGCGCCACCGTCTTCGCCTATCGCGTGCGTGATCCAGAGCGCTACGGCGTCGTAGAGTTTGACGATCAGGGCCGCGCGCTGGGCGTCGAAGAAAAGCCCAAGGCGCCCCGCTCCGACTGGGCGATCACGGGGCTCTATTTCTACGACGCGCGCGTCACCGAGTTCGCGGCAAGCGTAAAACCGTCAGCGCGCGGCGAAATAGAGATCACCGATATCAACCGCATGTATCTCGAAGCCGGCGATCTGCATGTCGAGCGGCTCGGCCGCGGCTTTGCCTGGCTCGACACCGGCACGCACGATTCTCTGCAGGAAGCCGGCGGCTTCATCAAAGCCATCGAGCACCGGCAAGGTCTGAAAGTGGCTTGTTTGGAAGAGATCGCCTTCCATCAAGGCTTCATCGACGAAGTCCAACTAAAGCGCGTCGCCGAGGAAATGGGCAAGAGCGACTACGGGCGCTATTTGCTTTCGTTGATCGATTAATGCGCGTCTTGCCACACGAACGGCGATTGCAGTTTGTCGATCGTAGGCCAACGCGTATCCCGCGCCGAGAGCGTCGCGTCGGCGGGGCTAACCGGCCAATCAATCCCAAGCGCCGGATCGTTCCACAAAATACCGCCCTCAAGATCGGGCGCATACTCGGATGTCGTTTTGTAGAGCACCTCACACTCGTCCGTCAGCGTGCAAAAGCCGTGCGCGAACCCGGCCGGCACCCAAATCTGATTCCACGCATTCGCGCTGATCTCCGCCGAGACATGCTGACCATAAGTCGGCGAGCCAACGCGTATATCGACGGCGACATCCCAAATGGCGCCGCGCACCACACGCACCAGCTTGCCTTGCGCCATCGGCGGCGCCTGAAAGTGCAACGCGCGCACGACGCCCCGCTGCGACGAGAACGAGTGATTGTCCTGCACGAAGCGCGGCCCGACGCCGTTTTCGCGAAAAAGCGATTCCCTGAAGACCTCGGAAAAAAAGCCGCGCTCGTCGCCATGCTTCTTCGGCGAGAGCACGATCACATCCGGGATAGCGAGAGCGGTCGCTTGCATGAAAACCTAATTCCCTGCGCGACGCACAATCGGGTCCGCGCATGACTCAACGTGTTCTGGTCTGTATCGTCGCCTTCAATTCCAGGCAACACTGGCCGGAATTGCGCGCTGCGCTGGAGGCGCAGACCTATACCGATTTTCGGACAATCATAGTCGACAACGCCTCCCGACCGGATCAACGCCTTTCGCCTGACGAACTGCCCACGGGCGCCGAGCTCCTGCAACTCGAAAACAATGTCGGTTTCGCCAAGGCCAACAATCTCGCCGCCGAAAAAAGCGATGCGGAGTTCTTCGTGACGCTAAACCCGGACGCGTTCCCGGCGGCCGATTGGCTCGAACGGCTCGTCGCCGCCGCCGATGCATCGCCGCAAACGGCCGCCTTTGGCTCTCTCCAAATCAGCGCGCTCGATCCGGACACCCTCGACGGCGCCGGCGACGAATACTGGTTCGGCGGCCTGCCCTATCGCAGCTTGTACAATCGCGCGCGCAACCGCGCACCCAGGGCGGGCCCAACGTTCTCAGCTTGCGCCGCCGCCGCGCTCTATCGGCGCAAAACCTTCCAAGACCTTGGCGGTTTCGACGAAGACTTCTTCTGCTATTGCGAGGACGTCGACCTTGGCTTCCGCCTCCGGCTGCAGGGCCACGACGTACGCCAGGCGCCAGGCGCCATCGTGCGCCACGTTGGCGGCGGCACGGCTGGCGCGCGTTCCTCGTTCGCGATCTTTCACGGCACGCGCAACCGGCTCTGGACCTTCGTCCGCGACATGCCTGGCGTGTGGTTTTACCTGCTCGCGCCCATACACGCCGCGATGACGATCTTCATCATGGCTTGGTCGCTCTTCCGGGGTACCGCCAAACCAACATGGCGCGGCGTCGCCGCTGGCTTGCGGGGGTGGCGCCAGGTCTGGGGCAAGCGCCGCCTCACCCAAAAAACCAGAACGGCGCCTGACTTCGCGATCATCGGCGCTATGATGTTCTCGCCGCTCGCCGTGATCAGCCGCAATCCAAAGCGGCGCAACTGAACCGAACGAAGCAATGCCGATCAACGCCATCGTGGTTGGAAAGTCCGGGCAACTCGCGCGTGCACTGGCGAAGCGGCCGCAACTTCCAGATTGGACGCTGCGTTTCTGTGATCGATCCGAAATCGATCTCGAAAATCCACATGCCGTACAAGCGGCGATCGAAAGCCAGCGTCCCGACATCGTCATCAATGCAGCCGCCTACACGGCCGTCGACGCCGCCGAGACCGATGAAGCACAAGCCACGCGCATAAACGGCGACAGCCCAGGCGCAATGGCGCGCGCATGCGCAAACATCGGCGCCGCCTTCGTCCACGTTTCGACGGACTATGTCTTCGACGGCCAATCATCAGGCCGATACGCGGTTGACGCCCCGCGTAACCCGCAAAGCGCCTACGGACGCAGCAAGGCGCTAGGCGAAACGCAAATCCTTGAAAGCGGCGCCGACGCCGCGATCTTACGGACCTCGTGGGTCTATGGCGCCGAGGGGGCCAATTTCCTGCGCACGATGCTCAAGCTCGCCGAGACGCGCGACGAAGTCTCCGTCGTCCACGATCAAACCGGTGCGCCAACATGGTCTGCCGACTTGGCCGACGCGGTGATGGCCGCCGCACGGCGTCTGGCTCAACGCGAAGCTGAAGCGCGTGGTATTTTTCATTTCGCCGGCGGCGGCGAAACGACGTGGGCGGTGTTCGCGGAAGCCATCTTTGACGAAGCACGTGCGCGCGGTTGGCCCGCGGCCACGGTCAAACGCATCACGACGGCGGAGTTTCCGCGTCCAGCAAAACGCCCCGCGAACTCGCTCCTCGATCTCGAACCGTTTGAGAGAGCGTTCGGCCTCAGGCCGCGCGACTGGCGCGCTGCGCTGCGGCTCTGCATGGACGAGATCGCCGAAAACCGGGGATAGATTCCGTTCGATCCGGGGAGCGCCAACGCCGCCGTAACATGCCGACGAAGGAGTTTCGCCCGCATGTCTCAGACCACTCACCTCCAACTGCCCTTCCTCGCCGCCGCGCAAGCGCAGAAGCATGTCACCGTCAACGAAACGCTGCTGCGCCTCGACGCGCTCGTGCAACTCGCCGCGAAATCCGCGACCACCAGCACGCAACCCGCATCCCCTAGCGACGGCGACATCTACCTCCTCCCGGCCGCCAAGTCCGGCGCTGCGTGGGGCGCGATGGCGAGCGGCGCGATCGCTTATTATCGCGACGGCGTCTGGGAGGAGCTGACGCCAAACCCTGGCTGGCGCTGTTACGTCGCCGATGAAGCAGCGCTTTACGCGCGCGGCGCCAGCGCCTGGAAACGCATCGCAGCCGAACAGGAACATCGCCTGATCTTCACCCCGGGCGGAGACGGCGTCGTTTCGATCTATCGCATCGACCCCGCGCGCACCCAAAATCCGCGCACCGATACGATCAGCGGCATCGCCAGCGACATCATCACGCTCGCCAGCGCCAATGCGGGACTATTCTTCGGCGCGCAGATGGCCGGCGTTTCGTATGCGCGCATCTGGAACACGTCCAAGACACCCAATCAGTCCGCGTGGATCAAAGCCGCGCCCTCATCGACAACCCTACGCGTCGTCGACGCCGCCGCCATCGCTGGCTGGAGCAATGGCGAGACCATTCAGCTCGGCGATCCCACCGGAATCACCCCGAACCGCGTCATCGCGCTCGATATCTCCCCAATGATGCAAACCGTGCTCGGGCGCGTCTTCCGCCAATCGGGCGTGCTGCTCAAAGCCCTGGTCGAAGGACTCGGGGCGCAAGCGACCCTGGACACGACCGAGGCCGGCTTAAACGGCTCCTTCAACGGCCACCGCAGCGAATCCGGCGGCGGACGCCTCGGCGGCCAATACACCCAGGTGACCAGCGTGCAGTCACCGATCTCTGACTCGAACCTGGTATTCATGCGTGAGACCGTGACAGGCAGCGCGATGGGGGTCACGGCATTGTCTGTGGTCGGCGTGTGGGTCTGACTGGACCTAGCCGGGAGAACGACGGTCACGTGCGCAGTCGATCATCTCGGCAATCTGACTGGCGCACGCGGCCAACGTATGGTCACCGAACGCGTTGTGGTTGTGATGCTCGAAGAACTTGTCGTCGTATGGCTTCGGCGTAGTTCCAGAGCGGCCTCGCACGATCTTACTCCGGTACTGCGCTTCGGATTTCACGGCGTAATGATTGATCGCGAGAAGAGTCGCTGACGCGCGTCCGCGCACCTCACCACGGAGCAAAAAGACAGGATCGCCTTGTGCATTGACCGTCGGGCCCACAACCAGAAACTGATGAGTGCTCAACGATCGCACAACACGCGACATCCGCACGATTGATTTCACTTTGTTGGCGGCCCGGCGCCTGCGACGCGTGAATGCTTCCACGCACAATCCGTCGGGCTTTTCCACGTGGCCGCCGGATCCAAACAAGAGCCAGTTGAGCGCAACGCAAGCAACATTCTCATCCATGCCCTCGAGCACAACCCGCACGTCGTCCAATCCGTGAATCGGTCGGATGAACTCGTCGGCATCGATCAGGGCCGCCCATTCGGTTTCGTGCCGGTGCGTCTCAAGGAAATGAGACATCGCCAAATCTTGCGCTGGCTGTCCGGTGAATGAATAGGAGCGAATGTCGTAAAATCTCTTGGCGTTCTCAATGATCTCGCGCGTGGCGTCCGTGGAATTGTTCTCATAGAGGTAAAACCGTTCCGCGCCGACAAGCGCATGGTGCGCCAACCATTCCTCCAGGTACTCGGCTTCATCCTTCAGAGCGGCGAAAACCGAAAAAAAGGCGGACGGCTTAAAGGGTGACGCGCGGCGCAAACCTAGCGCATCGCGACGCCTCCAAGTTTCAAACTCTGTCAGCGCCCAATCATCAGGCGCAGCGCGCGCCAGCGCAGTGCAGGCCATTTTGATATTGCCTTGGTGCAGGTGGTAGTACGCCTTGATGCGCAATGAGGGAGCGTGAGTTGAGTTTGGCGGAATGGAGTCGATGAAGTTTGCAACTTCCGCCCAGTCAGCGAGATAGAGCGCTCCAATCGCGCGATAGCTGGCGCCGTCCTCGTCACCCGCATTTTCTAGGGCGGCGAAATGTCTTCGCACCTGCCCTATTCGGACATTCGGGAAATCACGCATGAACGCATCCCACTCACCGGCGAGCGATGATGATGGGATCCCCTGCAAGCGTGCCCCCGACCCAAACTCCCGACTGTTCTATCCCTTCGCGCCGGAGCAAGGGCAAGTGCGGGTCGAATCCCAGGGGAAACGATAACGCTGCATGCTCGGGGCTACCGCCCCATCACCACCAACACCCATCCTGCCATCATCGCCAACGCACCCTCCACCGGCCCCTGCGCGAATTTCCTGAAATAGCGCGCCATGCCGCGCGCTTTGTGCCGCGCGACGATACGCGGGCTGACATCGCTGGTGGAGCGCAGGTGGCGGCCATGCGGGCCGGGCGCGAACAGCACGCGCCAGCCAAGCAGCTCGGCGCGCCGGCACAGATCAAGGTCCTCGACGTGGATGAAGTAACCCTCGTCAAACCCGCCGAGGCGCGCGAAGTCCTCGCGCCGGATGAGGAAGAGCGCGCCGCTAATGGCGCCGACGAGTTGCGGCGTAGCCGGTATAGGATCGGTGTGGCGGTTGAAGTCGCGCAGGCCAAGGCGCGTCAGGCCCGTGAACGCAGCAAAAGCGCGCCAGAGCGTCAGCCGCTCGCGCCGGCTGCCACGCTCGGGGCGGCCCTGCTCGTCGCGGAGGTCGCCGCCCACGATCGCAGGCGGCGGCGCGGCGGCAAGCACGGCGGCAAGACGCGTGATCGCGTCCAGTTCCAGGATCACGTCCGGATTGATGAAGGCGAGCGTATCTGCCTGCGCTTCGCGCGCAGCCAGATTGCAGCCGGCGGCGAAACCGACATTGCCATGCCCGCGCAAGACGCGCACGCGCCGGTCAAGCTGCGCCGTACTGTCCAGGAAAGCCACGCCGTCGGAATCGTTACCGTTGTCGGCGATGACGATCTCATCAAGCCCCTCCGCCGCAAGCAGCGCGGCGAGGCACGATTTGAGCGCGGGGCCCGTGCGATAGCTGACGATGACAGCGCAAATGCTCACGCGCGCGTCTTAGCGGGCGCGCACACATGCGTCGAGGCAACGCGCCAGCGCGTTGTCGGCGCCTTCAAACCAGCGACGTTCAGAAGTTCTCGTGCGCGAGAATGAGATCCGCAAGTTCCAGGTGCGGATCGCGGTAAGGCACTTGCGCGTCATAGCCTGGGCCGGCGTAGCTGGCGGGCATTGCCGTCGCCTCTACCGGGGCCTGGATAATGTAGGATTCCACCGGCGCTTCCGCGAACGAAGCGGGCTCGCTCAGCGTGAGGCGCAAAGCGGCGTCCGGCGTTGCAATGCGAGCCACAGGCGCGCGCGACGGCGTGAAGGTTACGAGGCCATCACCCATGGCGAGCGAGCGCACGTGCTCAATCTTGTCGTCCGTCGCGGCGCGCGTGATTTCAAGCGAGGCGACCGTCGATGCGAGCTGACCGCGAATCTGGCTCAGCTCGGTTTGCGACAGCGGCGCAGGATACGCCGGCAGGTTTGCATAAGGGTTGTCAGCAGCGCTGGCGGTCGTGTCGACACCGAAACTAGACGCAAGCGTTTCGCCAATCATGCCGCCGAAACCGGCCGGCGAGATAAACGTCACAGCAAGAGCCGCGGCCGCGACGCCCGTGAGACCCGACTTGAAGATCGTGTCGCGCGCTTCGCGTTCGAAGTTCGAAGGCCGTCCCGCCATGTACTCACTCCCGCGCGGCTCGGCGCGTTGTCCCCTTGTGGGCCCCCAATACGCGCCAGAGGCGTAACAAAAGCACTAAAACTTACTGCCAGACAAGCACTAAGGCGGTCTAATCCGGTGACGGTGCAGAAATGTTGCTTACGGAATGGTCGCCGGTGATGCGATGAAGGCAGCCATGAAGCAGGCGCTCGGACCGGCCGATTTCGCACGCGCGGTATTTTTCGCGCTGCTCCCGGCGGCGGCAGCCGGGGGCGCGATGGGGCTGCCGGTGCTGCTCGCGCTGGCCGGATTGGCCTCGCTCGGCCCGGGGCTGCTCCGCCAAGCTGTTGAAAAAAGGCCTCTGGTGCTGGCGCTCGTGGCGGCCTGGACGGCGTGGGCGGCGACCACCAGTCTCTGGTCGCCCTGGGACGGGCCGACCGCCGTCAAAACCATCGCGCTGATCGCGCTCGGCCTTCCCTTCATCGCCGTCGCAGCTGCGAACGAAAAATCGAGCGCGCTGACCCTCTGGGCGGCGGTCGCCGCCTTCATGGTTCTGGCGATCCTGCTGGGGGTCGAGGCCGCCTTCGACATGCCGCTCAACCGCAGCATCCAGCCGAGCCTCGCCGACGGCGAACTCAACCGCAACCCAAGTCGCGGCCTCATCGTGCTGCTGGCCCTGACATGGCCTGCCGTCGCCTGGCTGCTTGCCAATCGTCGCGGTTGGAGCGCGGCGCTCGCCGGCGCCGTCATGATCGCCGCCTGCGCACTGTCGCTGCAGTTCGATCAATTGGTGACAGCGATTGGATTTGGCGCCGCAGGCCTCGTGTTCGCTGTCGCGCTTTTCGCGCGCCGCTTGGCGATCCTCGCCACGTCGTTTGGCCTGGCTGTGTGGATGCTCATCGCGCCATTCGCCACGCCGCTCCTCGTCGCGAACCCGCAGCTTGTCGAGAGCGTGCCGCTCAGCTGGGCGCACCGCATCGCCATTTGGCGCTACACCTGCGCGCGCATCATGGAGCAACCCTGGCTTGGGCACGGCATCGACGCCGGCCGCACAACGACAGACATGCTCGAAATTCGCGGCCTGGTGACACGCGGCATTCCCGTGCATCCGCACAGCGCTTCGCTGCAGGTCTGGCACGATCTTGGACTGATTGGCGCGCTCCTGTCCGCGGCGCTGCTGGCGTATGGCGGCTGGCGGCTTTCGCGCGCCTTCGCGCATGATCGCTACACGGGCGCCGCGACCGCCGCCGTACTCACGATGTTCGGGCTCATGGCCAATGTCGGCTGGAGCTTGTGGCAGGAATGGTGGATGGCGACGCTGCTTTTGACGGCGGCGTTGATCGCCGCTTTGGGGGCTAGAGCCGCCAGAGCGTGATCCCGTCAGGCATGGTGGTGCGATCGAGGAAGCCGCGCACGTCCATGACAATGCCTTTGCCGCCACGCAGCAGCTTGGTCACCATCGGCCAGCCGCCGTCGCGGAATTCCTTGTGCGACACGGCCATGATCACCGCATCGACTTGGCCGATCTCATCGAACGCCGTCAGCGCCGCGCCATGTTCCTCGGAGATGTGCGGAT
The DNA here is from genome assembly GCA_016791365.1 of Hyphomonadaceae bacterium. Taxonomy (GTDB): domain Bacteria; phylum Pseudomonadota; class Alphaproteobacteria; order Caulobacterales; family Aquidulcibacteraceae; genus Vitreimonas. Next base: position 54,487 of record JAEUMT010000025.1, read on the forward strand.
CGGCGTAAGGATCGTGCGCGACAACGTCGAAGCCGAACGACCGCAGCTCGTTGACGATGTCATAGACCTTCGAGTTGCGCACATCCGGCACGTCTTCCTTGAAGGTGACGCCCATCACCGCAACGCGGGCGTTGGATTTGCCGGCCCGGCCAAGCAGGCGGACGCACTCGCGGCCAATGTGGGGCCCGATGCTGTCGTTCACCCGGCGGCCGGCAAGCACGACTTGCGGGTGGTAGCCCACCTGCTGGGCCTTGTGCGTGAGGTAGTAAGGGTCGACGCCGATGCAGTGGCCGCCGACCAGGCCTGGCGTGAAGCCGAGGAAATTCCACTTGGTGCGGGCAGCCGCGAGCACGTCGCCGGTATCGAGACCGAGGCGGCCGTTGATCAGCGCCAGTTCGTTCATCAGCGCGATGTTGATGTCGCGCTGGGTGTTTTCGATCACCTTGGCGGCCTCCGCGACCTTGATCGACGGCGCGCGGTGGATGCCCGCCGTCACCACCGCGCCGTAAGTCTCGGCGACGATGTCCAGTGTCCTGGCGTCCGAACCCGAGACGACCTTCACGATCGTCTCGAAGCGGTGGAGATGGTCGCCTGGGTTGATCCGCTCCGGCGAAAAGCCGAGCGTGAAGTCAGCGCCGGCCTTAAGGCCCGAAGCCTTTTCCAGGATCGGGCCGCATTCGTCTTCGGTGCAGCCGGGATAAACCGTCGACTCATAAACGACGATATCGCCTCTTTTCAGCGCCTTGCCGACAGTACGCGAGGCCGCGTGCACGGCGCCGAGATCGGGCACGAGCGCGTCATCGATCGGCGTCGGCACCGTGACGATGAAGAAATCCGCTTTCTTCAAGTCTTCGACGTCCGTGGTGACGTAGAGATCGAGCGAACGCAGCTCTTCGGCCGTCACTTCCCGCGTCCGGTCCCTGCCTTCGCGCAATTCAGCCACGCGCGAAGCGTCGATTTCAAAGCCAACGACCGTAAAACCGGCGCGCGCGAATGCGACGGCGGCGGGCAAACCAACATAGCCCAGGCCGATGACAGCGATGCGGCGGCGTGCGTTCATGATTAACTCTGAAATGTCGACAGTGAGTTGATTTCGCTAGCGTCTCCACCTATCGAAACGCCACGTTAAAAACAACAGCGCACACCTGAAGCGCACTGCCGAAAGAGCGTTAAAAACATGAAGCCCGTGCTTGTGACCGGCGCCGCCGGTTTCATCGGCTATCACCTGTCCGAACGACTGCTGCGCGAGGGGCGCACAGTGATCGGCTACGATTGCTTGTCGGACTATTACAGCGTCGAGCTCAAGCAGGCGCGCGTGAAGAAGCTTCAGGAAAAATCGGGCTTCACCTTCGTTAAAGCCCGACTTGAGGATGCGCCGACGCTGAAATCGCTCTTCGAAGAGCATCAGTTCGATCTGGTTTACAATCTCGCGGCGCAAGCGGGCGTGCGCTACTCGCTGGTGAACCCCCAGGCCTACATCTCTGCCAACCTCGAAGGGTTCATGAACGTCCTCGAGTGTTGCCGTCACAACAAGACCGGCCACCTCGTGTTCGCTTCGTCGAGTTCTGTCTATGGCGCCGGCACCAGAATGCCCTTCTCGGTGCACCAAAACGTCGATCACCCGCTTAGCGTCTATGCCGCCTCGAAGAAGGCGAACGAGTTGTTCGCGCACTCCTATGCGCACCTCTATCGCCTTCCCGTCACCGGCCTGCGTTTCTTCACGGTCTATGGCCCGTGGGGCCGGCCGGACATGATGATGTTCCTGTTCACAAAGGCGATCCTCGAAGGCAAACCGATCGACGTGTTCAACAACGGCATGATGCAGCGCGATTTCACTTATGTGGATGACATCGTGGAGTCGCTTTATCGCGTTGGCTTGCGCGTTCCGGCGCCAAATCCGAACTGGGATAGCCTCGCGCCCGATCCGGCGACTTCAAACGCGCCCTACCAGATCTACAATATCGGCAATCACTCGCCGGCGAAGCTCCTGGACGTCATCGCCATCCTCGAACAGGAACTGGGGCAGACGGCGACCAAGAACATGCTGCCAATGCAGCCGGGCGATGTGCCCGCAACATTCGCAGACGTTGAAGACCTCGCCCGCGATGTCGATTTCGCGCCACGTACGCCGATTGAGGTCGGCGTGAAACGCTTTATTGAATGGTACCGGGAGTATTACAGGGTCTAGATGACTCTGACGATCATACCCGCGATCATGTCCGGCGGCGCCGGCACGCGGCTATGGCCGCTCTCAACGGAAGATCACCCAAAACAGTTTCACGCACTGATGGGCCCGCGGACAATGTTCGCGGACACCGTGGCGCGTATGAGTGGCGCCGCCGGCGACATCTCGTTCGCGCCGCCAATCGTGCTCTGCGGCGAAAGACACCTGCCGCGCGTCCGCGTCGCTTTGAACGAAGTGAACGCACACGCCGCCGCCATCGTCATCGAACCCGAAGCCCGCAACACCGCCGCCGTCGCCGCGACCGCCGCCGCCATCGCACGCCAGATCGACGCTCACGCCCTCGTCCTCCTCACGCCGTCAGACCACGTGATCGCGAACACGGCCGCGTTCCACGAAGCGATCCAGCGCGCCGCGCGCTACGCCAATGATCGCATCGTCACCTTCGGCATCACGCCGGATCACGCCGCGACCGGCTACGGCTACATCAAGAGCGGCGCGGCGCTTGGCGAGAGCGTCTTCGCCGTCGAGGCCTTCAAGGAAAAGCCCGACGCCCGCACCGCGCAAACCTATCTCGATCACGGCGGTCATTTCTGGAACAGCGGCATGTTCCTCTTCGCGCCGCAAATCCTGCTCGACGAATTCGGCGCCAACGTCGCCATCCGCGATGCAGCGCTGGCTGCGATACAGTTCGCCACGCGCACCAACGACGAAATCCGTCTCGGCCGCGAATACGCCGCCGCGCCCAAACTGCCGCTCGACATCGCCATCATGGAGCACACCGCCCGCGCCGCCGTCGCTCCTTGCGACATCGGCTGGGCCGACATCGGCTCCTGGTCCGAAGTGTGGCGCCTAGCGCCACGCGATGCGGACGGCTTTGCCGTGCTCGGCCCCGCCGCGAGCACTGACACAAGCAAAATGAAAGAAAGCGGCGTTAGCGCCAAAGCCCGGGACGGCAACGATCTTGTCGTGGTCGTCACGCCCAGCGGCCTTCTCATCCGCCCGCGTTAGAACACTTGCCGTACTACGCGTGACGTAGTATATTGTACTATGATCAAATCCTGGGCGAACAGCGCCACGCGCCGCTTTGCGGAGAGCGGCAAGGCAAAGTTCTCAGGATTTGACGAAGATGCCGCCTTGGAACTGCTTGCCTCACTAGATGCCGCCACCTCGTTGGATGACCTCAGCCCGCTAAAATCGGTCGGGCTTCACAAGCTGAAGGGCGATCGCAAGGGGCAATGGGCGATGACCGTGAACGGCCCGTGGCGGATTTGTTTCCGCTTCAAGGATGGCGACGCCTGGGATGTTGAGATTGTCGATTACCACTGAGAGAAGTTCGATGAGGATTGCCCCTGTTCACCCCGGCCGCGTCTTGAAGCGCGAACTCACGACGCGTGATTTGTCGGCGAACCGCCTAGCGCTCGCTCTGCGCCTGCCGTCCGGCCGCATCACTGACATTCTGAACGGCAAGCGCGGAATTTCGCCCGACACCGCGTTGCGGCTTGGCCGCTATTTCGGCAACAGCGCGCGCTTTTGGCTAAATCTGCAAACCGCCTACGAACTCGCTCTAGCGGAAAAAGAAATCGGCGCGCGCATCGCAAGCGAGGTCAAACCCGACGCAGCGTGACACGACGCGGCGCAAAGCGCGTTGCCCAACTAGTCATGATCGTCACTTGCGCTAGGCTTTGTCCGCGCCGTACGCAGCCAACAACCGCCATCGCCATTTGAATACTTGCCTCGAAACGCACACGCGTTCCGGGAGCGCCCGCGTTCCAAGCGAAAACGGCATGAAACCTGGAACGGCGATCCGCGTTCACCGGCATGCGCCTGTTTTCTTCCCAACGCGACAACATCCCAGCCGAGCCGGAGGACGTCATCAATCTGCTGTGGCGGTACGAAGTTTCCGCCGACGGCGGAAAGACCTGGCGCCCGGAGGCGGAACATGAGGACGCGGACTGTTACGTCCTCCGCCGCGGCAATTGGATTGCGCCTGCGCTAAACTAATTTCGCCGCTGATAGCTTGCCAGATTGAGCTGCCCCTCGCCCAACGGCGTCGGCACGATCAATTGCAATGGCGGCGCAAAGCCCGGCCGCGCTGGCATCGCGAACCAGATTTGGCCCAACGGCACGCCAGCACGATCGAAGTCACGGCTGAAGCCGGAGATCGGCGTGTAGCGGAACTGGCACAACACCGCCGGCCCCTCATAGCCGCCGCCATTGTAGGTTCCGTTGGAACGCGGCGCGACGCTTAGCCGGTAATGTTGGCGCCCGTCGAAAACCAGCACCGAGCCTTCACAGCCGCGCGAAAGACCGACGCGGCGGCCTAAGACAAACACCGCGCTCAGCGGATCGAACGAATCCGATTGCTGCTCCGCCGTGGCGGGCGGAAAACCCTGATCCCAATACGCCGGTGAAATTGTTGCGGCGACGCCGCGCGCGCTTCGCACAAGCGCTGTCTGTCGGCGCTTGCGCCCATATGTGTGATTGAGCGCGTATCGCGACCAGCTCAGCGCTTCGCCAACATGCACGCCGCTCGCGCTTGCGGTAATGTCCGTCTGATCAAACAGGCGTGCGAGACCGGATGTCCGCAGCGTCGAGCGCACGGTGTACCCTGCGGGTATGTCGGTCACTTCGTACTCAGCGGCGCCAAGCTCGACCACGCCCAACACCACCGCCTGATAGCTCATGCGATAGGTTTCCGCGTGCGCCACGCCAACCAGGCAGCTTACAAGCGCCAACACCACAGAAACCAAGCGTATCATCTTGTCTCCATCCTGCAGCGGACGAGGGTATGTCGCTCGCGCCGCGCTGTCACGATGCGATGTGCCAGCTGATGAAGCTAGTCGAGCAAGAGCTTCGCGGTATCCGCGATCGCTTCGGCCGTGATGCCGAAGTGCGCGTAGGCGTCCTTCGCCGGCGCCGAGGTCCCGAACTCCGACATGCCGACGAACGCATCGAGGCCGAAAGCTTCGAACCAGCCCTGCCCGACCGCGGCTTCGCACCCGATCTTGATCTCGTCGTCATCGCCGCAGACGGCGTCCTGGTAGGCGTCGTCCTGAAGTTCAAACATCTCGAAGCAAGGGGCGGAGACAACGCGCGCCGGGATGCCTTCCTTCTGCAACAACTCGCGCGCCTTCACGGCAAGGGCAACTTCGGTTCCGGTTGCGAAGATCGCAACGCGCGAGGCGCCGCCTTCGGCTGGGAGCAGTTCGTAAGCGCCGCGCACGGAGAGATTTTCGCTCGCGTCGTCGCGCAGAGGCGGCGTCGCCTGGCGCGACAGTGCGAGCAAGCTTGGGCCGTCGTCGCGGAGCAACGCCGCTTGCCAGCACTCGGCCGTTTCGACCGCGTCTGCCGGACGGAAGACGTAGAGGTTCGGAATCGCACGCAGGCTGGCGAGATGCTCGACCGATTGGTGCGTCGGGCCGTCTTCGCCGAGGCCGATGGAATCGTGCGTCATCACGTGAATGACGCGAATACCCATCAGCGCGCTCAAGCGAATGGCGGGACGCGAATAGTCAGCGAACGTCAGAAACGTGCCGCCATACGGGACGACGCCGCCATGCAGAGCCATGCCGTTCATCGCGGCGGCCATGCCGTGCTCGCGGATGCCATAGCGTACATAGCGGCCGGCGCGGTTCTCCGGCGTGAAATCCTTCGAGCCCTTGGCGAGCGTGAGGTTCGAGCCGGTGAGATCAGCGGAGCCGCCGAGCAATTCCGGGCACGCGTCGAACATCGCATCAATGGAGCCTTGTGACGACGCGCGCGTCGCCAGGGCTGGCTTCTCTGACGCCATTTTCGCGGCGTGCATGCCGAGCGCGGCGACAGCGGCGTCGATATTGCCGTCGCTCATGGCGGCGGCAAATGCATCCTTGTGCTCGGAGCGTTTGAGGCGCGACGCCCATTCTTCGCGCTTTCCGGCGCCGCGCGCGCCAACCTTGAGCCATGCGGCGCGGATAGTGTCCGGGATCTCGAACGCGCCATACGTCCAGCCGAGCGCGGCTTTCGTTGCGGCGAGTTCTTCCGCGCCAAGCGCTTCGCCGTGCGCTTTCGCGGTGCCGGCCTTCTTTGGCGAGCCATAGCCGATGGTGGTCTTGCACGCGATCATCACAGGACGATCAGACTTGGTGGCGGCGTCGAACGCGCGCGTGACGTCGGCAAAATCATGCCCGTCACACGAAAGCACGCTCCAGCCGCTCGCGGCGAAACGGGCTTTTTGGTCGGTGGTGTCCGCAAGCGAAACCGCGCCATCGATAGAGATGGAGTTATCATCCCAAATCACGATCAGCTTGTTCAGCTTCTGCCGGCCGGCAAGCGCGATGGCCTCCTGGCTGATCCCTTCCATCAAGCACCCATCGCCGGCGATGACCCAGGTGCGATGATCGACAAGCGCGCCGCCGAAGCGCGCGGCCAGGTGCGCTTCCGCCATCGCCATGCCGACAGCATTCGCAAGCCCCTGCCCGAGCGGGCCCGTCGTCGTTTCAATGCCGGAGGCGAGAAAGTTCTCGGGGTGACCCGCAGTCTTCGAACCGAGCTGACGGAAATTCTTGATCTCATCGAGCGTCATGTCGGCGTAGCCGGTGAGATGCAGCAGCGCGTAGAGCAGCATCGAGCCGTGACCTGCCGAGAGCACGAAGCGATCGCGATCAGGCCAGTTTGGATTGCTCGGGTCGTATTTCAGGAACTTCGCGAACAGCACCGTCGCCGCATCGGCCATGCCCATCGGCATGCCGGGGTGGCCGGACTTGGCCTTCTCCACAGCATCCATGGCCAGGGCGCGGATGGCGTTGGCGAGTTCTTTCGCCTCGACGCCTTCGATCAGTTCGCTTTTGCTCATTGGGGTTCCTTCGGCTCAGCGCTGTTTAGCGCCGATTCGGACGCTTTGCCTGACACGCACAGTCCGGTATCAGCGGAAAACGCCGGAAGGAATGCGGCGGGAGCTTCATATGCAGATTTTCATCGACAGCGCCGACGCGGCGGAACTCAAGCAGCTGGCGGAAACCGGCCTCGTCGACGGCGTGACGACGAACCCATCGCTCGTTGCGAAAGCGGGTCGTGACTTCTTCGAGACCCTTCGCGAAATCTGCGCGGCGGTGCCCGGGCCCGTCAGCGCCGAGGTTGTCGCGCAAGATCATCAGACGATGATCAAGGAAGGTTTGAAGCTGCGCGAGGTCGCGCCGAACATCGTCGTCAAGGTGCCGCTGACGCCGGAAGGTTTGAAAGCGTGCAAATACCTCGAGGACAATGGCCACCCAACCAATGTCACCCTCTGCTTCTCAGCGGTTCAAGCTTTGATGGCGGCGAAGGCCGGCGCGACTTTCATCTCGCCCTTCATCGGCCGCCTCGACGACAACGGCCAAGACGGCATGGAGCTGATCCGCGAAATCCGCGCCATCTTTGACAATTTCGACTACCCGACCTCGATCCTCGCCGCCTCGATCCGCACCGCGGGCCACGTACGTGACGCGGCGATCGCGGGCGCCGATTGCGCGACGATACCGCCAGCCGTCTTCAAGAGCCTCTACAAGCACGCCCTGACGGACATGGGGCTGGAGGCGTTCATGAAAGACTGGAAATCGACAGGCCAGTCGATTCTGTGATTGGAGCGCGGATCTCAAAGACCCGCTTTGCCTTACGGGAAAGCGGATGCGGACCTGAAGGTCCGCGGTCCCGTTAGTGCGCGAGCTGCTGCAGACGGCTGACGTTATCGTCAGTCGACGCGCGCGCGGCGTCCATGGACCGTTCCGCATCCGCCAACGTCGCTTCGATCGCGGCCACATCCAGCGGCTCAAGCGCAGGCGCTTGCTGCGTCATCTCGTTGGCGAAAGCTTCGCGCATCGAGAGACCGCCCTGCATCGCCACAGGGGCGACGAGGCCCACAAGGACCATCGCGCCGGCGCCAGCAGCAAAGCTGGCCACGACCATGCGAACGGTGGCTTTGACGTTTGAGGGCGACATAGTGTGGAAAACTCCCGGACCGGCGGCGGTCAGTTAACAAAAGGTTGCCATGATGGCAAACGCTACTTTGCGGCGCCGAAGAGAGATCGTCCGTGACACCCGTCACTACTCTCGACACCCTCACCCACCGACTAGAGCGGCTTGTGGTCACCCTAGTCGAAAATCCTGAATTTCAGCCGAATCTGACGCTCATGCGCAGTTGCGACTGGTTCAGGCTTGCGGTGTAAGATGAGGACAAACCCGGCCGTGCTGCGGCGCCGAACACGGAACCACAATGGCTAGCGCTTCCACCTCACCCCGAACGCTACGGAAAGCGGTACTCCCGGTCGCCGGCTTCGGGACGCGTGTGCTCCCCGCCACCAAGGCGATCCCAAAAGAAATGCTTCCGGTGTTCGACCGTCCGGCGATCCAGTACGTCGTGGACGAAGCGCTGGCCGCCGGCATCGAGCACATAGTCTTCGTCACTGGGCGAAATAAGGGTGCGATTGAGGACTATTTCGACCGATCGTATGAACTCGAAGTAACACTCCGCGAGAAGGGCAAGTCAGCTCAGCTTAAGGAAGTTGAAGAGCCGGTAAGGGCTGCGGGCTCGATGAGCTTCGTGCGCCAACAAGCAGCGCTCGGCCTAGGCCACGCGGTTTGGTGCGCGCGCGACATCGTTGGCGACGAACCGTTCGCGGTGATGCTGCCGGACATGCTGATGATGGCGCAGCCCTCGTGCCTGGCGCAGATGGTGGACGCGTACAACAAGGTCGGCGGCAACATCATCGCGGTAGAGCCGACGGACACGCCCGAGCGCTACGGGGTCATCACGCCCGAGAGCCGCGACGGGCGGCTGATCAAGATGAAGGGCATGGTCGAGAAGCCGAAGCGCGAGGATGCGCCGTCGAACCTCTTCATCAGCGGCCGCTACATTCTGCAGCCCGAAATTTTCGAGCTACTCGAGAGCCAGGGCCCCGGCGCCGGCAACGAAATTCAGCTCACCGACTCGATGGCGCGTCTCATGGGCGTGCAGCCATTTCATGCGCTCGAATACGAAGGCACGACATACGATTGCGGCGACAAGGTCGGCTACATGCAGGCAACCGCGGCCTATGCGCTGGCGAATGCGGAGCATGGCGACAACGTCGAAAAAATGCTGCGCGACTTGCTCGCCAAGCGCGGGAAATGATTCGCGACTTCGCAACACGCGGCACGCTGATGCAGGCGGCGGCCGAAGCGATCGCGAATGCATTGAATAAAGGGATTTCGGCACGCGGCGAAGGCGTTGCGGCATTGTCAGGCGGAAGCACGCCTGAGCCTGCGTACGAAGCGCTTGCGGCCCTGCCCGTCGATTGGAAGCGCGTAACATTCCTGCTGGTCGATGAGCGCTTTGTGCCGACATCCGACCCGGCTTCGAACGAAGCGATGCTGCGCCGCGCATTGGCGCGCCCGCTCGGCGAAGGCGCGAAACTGCTTCCGATGTACTCGCATGGCGGCTCCGCCCACGAGGCGGCGCACCGCGCCGATGCGCTTTACGCCGGAAAGCACATCGACGTCGCTTTAATAGGCATGGGCGCTGACGGACACACGGCCTCATGGTTTCCTCAATCAGAACAACTCGGCGATGCGCTGGACACTATCAACCCACGCACCGTGATCTCTGTTGAAGCGCCAGGAGCGACCGGCTCAGCAGAGCGCCTGACGCTCACGCGCTCAGCGCTTGCCCGCGCCGGTGCGATCGCGCTGCTGATCACAGGGGACGAAAAGCGGCGCGTGCTTGAGGACAAGATGCGCGCGCCCTTGCCTGTCGATGCGCTATTTGACCTGCCCACAGCCGCTGACGTGCTGTGGGCGCCTTAGTCTGAGGTCACATTCCGCTTGTGACGAATGAACAAATCCGCTATCGTTCACTCGTAAGGGTGGGTCGTGCAGAAAGCGCCATTATTTCAGACGTTTGCGCTAGCCACCGCGTTGCTGCTTGCCGCGTGCTCCGGCGGCGAGGCGGAAGAGACGAGCAGCGCCCCCGAAGGGCCGCTTGTTGAAGTCGTCGAAGTCGCGCCCGCTTCCGCTGCCGGCACGGTCCGCGTGAGCGGCATGATCGGCTATCGCCGCGAACCCGTGCTCGCTTTCACCGCCGCAGGAATTGTCGGCGCCATCGATGTCGATTCAGGCGATGTCGTGCGCCGCGGGCAGCGCCTCGCGACGCTGCGCAGAACCGGCGCCGGCGCGAACGTTGATGAGGCGGCGCTCGCACGGGCCAATGCCGAACGCGATTTGGAGCGCACGCAAGAATTGTTCGAACGTGGGTTCGTGTCCGAGGCGCGTTTGGAGAGCGCCCGCCTGGCTGTCGCACGCGCCCGCGACTCTTCCGTGCTCACCGCACCCGCCGACGGCGTCATCCTGCGACGCGCGGCGGAGACGGCGCAAATGCTTGCAGCTGGCGCGCCGGTGTTTGTGTTTGGCGAAACCGGATCGGGGATTGTCGTTCGTGCGCCGGTCGCTTCGGGCGATGCGGCGCGCATTCACGTTGGCGATACCGCGCAAGTGCGCGTGAGCGGCGCGCAACGTCCAGGCCGCGTCACGCGCGTTGGCGCCAAGGGCGACGCCGCGACAGGTGCGTTCGAGGTGGAGATTGAGATTCCCGCACCCGAGGGTCTGCGCAGCGGCATGGTGGCGGAAGTGGAAGTCGCGGCCGCGCCCGGCGAAAATCCGCAGATGACGATCGTCGTTCCCACCCTCGCCCTGCTTGATGCGCGCGCCGATCAGGGCGTCGTCTATGTGCTGGATGAAAACGCAGTAGCGCGCCGCCGCGCCGTGCGCACAGCTGGCGTGACCCAGGCCGGCGTCATCGTCGTCGAGGGCCTCAATCCGGGCGACCGGGTTGTCGCCGCGGGCGCGGCCTATGTGCGCGACGGCGAAAGCGTGCGCATCGCTACCGGTTCGTAGATGCAAGCCATCACGCGCTTCTTCGTCGACCGCTGGCAGTTCAGCGCGGTCTTGTTTGTGCTGCTCGCGGCGCTGGGCGTCGGTGCGATCTTCTCGATCCCAAAATCCGAAGATCCAGTCACGGAGTTTCCTGGCGTCGCCATCGCCGTGATCCTGCCTGGCGCGGACGCCGAGCAGATGGAACGCCTCGTCGCGATCCCGATCGAAGACCAGATCAACGCGATCGAGGACATCCTGGAAATTCGCTCCGCAAGCCGCGCCGGCCTGGCGGTGATCAACGTAGAATTTAATTGGGGCGCGGACGCAGAAGAAAAATTCGGCGAGGTGGTGCGTGAGATCAACGTTGTGCGCTCCAGCCTGCCGGACGGCGTCGTGGACATTCGCATGCGGCGCTATAATCCGGCGCAAGCGGCAATTGTGCAGATGGCGCTGACCAGCGACGATGCCTCGTTCCGTCAGCTGGAAGCATACGCCAAAGGCTTGCGTGACGCGCTCGAGCGCGCGCCGGGTGTGCAACAAGCGGAAATTTGGGGCGCCCCACCGGCGGAGGTGCGGGTCGCGGCCAACCTCGATCAGCTTGCTGCTTATCGCCTGCCGCTTTCAGCAGTGGCTGAGGCCTTGCAACGCGAGGGAATTGATACGCCGGTGGGCGCGGTGGAATCCGGCGGGCGGCGCTTCAACGTGCAATCGTCAGGCTCGTTTGACTCGCTGGACGAGATTCGCCGGACCGCGTTGCGGGCGCAGAACGGCTCGCTGGTGACAGTGGGTGATGTCGCCAATGTGTCGTGGGAGAATGACGAGCGCGCGCACATTACCCGCTTCAATGGCGAGCGCGCCGTATTCGTCAGCGCGCAGGCGCGGCTTGGCGAGTCGATTTTCGACGTGATCGACGGCGTTCGCCCCCGTGTGGACGCGTTCGAGCACACGCTGCCCGCAAACATCCAGCTTCGTCGCGGCTTCGATCAGTCCGAAACAGTAACGCATCGCCTCGGCAATCTGGCTCGCGACTTTGCGATCGCTTTGGCGCTGGTGTTGTTGACGCTCCTCCCGCTTGGCTTTCGCGCATCCATCGTCGTCATGGTGTCGATCCCACTGTCGCTAGCGATCGGCGTGGTCGCGATCCAGGAGCTCGGCTATTCGTTGAACCAGCTCTCCATCGCCGGATTTGTGTTGGCGCTGGGCCTGTTGGTGGACGATTCAATTGTCGTCACCGAGAACATTGCGCGCCACCTGCGGCAAGGCATGAGCCCGCGCGAAGCGGCGATCGCGGGCGTCAGCGAAATCAACATCGCGGTCATCGGCTGCACGGCGACGCTGCTGCTGGCGTTCGTGCCGCTAATGGCTTTGCCGGAAGGCGCCGGCGCGTTCGTGCGCTCGCTGCCCGTTGCGGTGGTGACGACAATCATCGCCTCATTGGTCGTGGCGCTGACGATCATCCCCTTCCTCGCCAGCCGATTGCTGCCGCGCAGCGATTCCGGGCATTCAAACGCACTGCTCGATGGCGTCATGGCGGCGATCCACAACATCTACCGCCCCGCGCTGCACGTTGCGCTCGCGCACCCGCGCAAGACCGTGATCATCGGCCTCGCGGCGTTCTTTCTCTCGCTCGGTCTCATTCCGAAGCTCGGCTTCAGTCTTTTCCCGGAGAATGACAGCCCCTACTTCCTCGTCGATATCGAAACGCCACAGGGAAGCGCCGTCAGCGAAACAGATGCGGCGGTGCTGTATGCCGAACGCGTGCTCGCCAGCCATCCCGAGATCGAGTGGCGCTTCGCCAATACCGGCCGGGGCAATCCGCAAATCTACTATAACGAGATCCCGCCCGAGCAGCTTTCCAACCAAGGGCAGATTTACGCGCGCTTCAATGAATGGCGTCACGACGAAGGCATGCGCGTGATCGCGGAGATCCGCGAACAGCTCAATCAGTATCCGCGCGCGCGCATGAACTTGCGCCGCTTCGCGAACGGCCCGCCGATCGAGGCGCCGGTCGCGGTACGCATTCGTGGGCCCGATCTCGCGGCGCTTGGCGAACTCGCGAGTGAGGTTGAGCACATCATTCGCGAAACGCCTGGCGCGCGTGATGTGTCCAACCCAATGGCCGAGCGACTGATCGACCTCGACCTCAACATCAATGATGCAGCCGCGGCTCTGCGCGGCGTGCCCGCCGGCGCGATCGATCAAACTTTGCGCATCGCGATTGCCGGATTGCCGGTCGCGCAATTCCGCGATCCAGCGGGCGATGCGTTCCCAGTGGTGCTGCGTGCGCCGCGTGACGATGCGATGCCGGTGTCGGCGCTTGAGCGGCTGTACATCTGGAACGGCCAAGGCGGCGCGACGCCCCTCTCGGAACTCGCGCGCCCGACCATGGAAAGCAGCCCCGCCTCGATCGATCGCGTCCAGCGTGAGCGAACGGCGACCGTTACCGCTTACACCCAGCCTGGCTATCTGATCAGCGGCGTCACCGCGGATGTCGCGCAACGGCTTGAGGCATTGCGGCTTCCCGCGGGCTACACCGTTTCCTTCGGTGGTGAGGCGGAAGCGCAAGCGCGCAGCTTTGGCGGCCTCGGACCGGCGATCCTGATCGCGATCTTCGGTGTGCTCGCTGTCTTGCTGCTGGAGTTCGGCACATTCGCCGTCACCGGCGTCGTCGCGTTCGTCATTCCATTCGGGATTATGGGCGGGTTGATCGCGCTCTTCCTCGGCGGCGAGTCGCTTTCATTCACGGCGATCATCGGATTCGTCGCGTTGATCGGGATTGAGATCAAGAACTCAATCCTGCTCGTTGAGTTCGCGAACCAGGCCCGCACGCGCGGCGTGCCGTTGCGCGAAGCGATTGAGACGGCTGGCGAAGTGCGCTTCCTGCCGGTGTTGCTCACCAGCGCCACCGCGATCGGCGGCATGACGCCGTTGTTGCTGGAGGACTCGCCGCTTTTCTCCCCGATCGCGATGGTGCTGATCGGCGGCCTTATCAGCTCGACGCTGATCGCGCGGATCGTGACGCCGGCGATGTATCTCCTGCTCGCGCCAAAGGATGAGCCGGCGGAGGCTTAGTCGCCCACCTGGTAGCCCTTGTGGTTTGTCTAGTGACGCCCGTCACCTTGCGAACGCGACGCTGCCTGGCGGCGCTGCATGCTCAAAACCCAGCAAAATCAGCCTTCCCCGGCCAAGTTCCCGAACCGTCAAGCGCCGAACCAACATTACGCTTCTGTAGAACTTTTCATTGACGTACCGGCAATATTGGCCGCAACTCTGCCTCGCGCGGTCAATGATATGAGGAGGACGGCAGTGGCCATAGCCTTGTCGAATAACGCCAAATTGGGCATCGCAGCGACGAGCATGGTCGCGCTCCTGGCTGTTGGCGCAGTGACCATCGGCGCGATTTCACCGCCATCGGGTGGCGAGAGCGCCGGCACCATTGCTCCGGTCGAACGCTATCGCGCCGCGCAAGTTACAGATTCGGACGTGACGCTCGGCGACGACGCCGTGCCGCTCCTTATGCAGACGGACGCGTTCCATCTCATGGTCAACGATCCGTCGTTCCGCGCACTGGCGCGCGATCCAGGTTTCGCCGCGCTCGCTCAAAACCCGGCTGCTCTCGCCGCGATGGCGCAGGATGCTCAAGCGTTCGCCGCCCTTGCGCGCGATCCGCAGGCCTTCGCGGCGCTTGCACGCGCTGCACAAGCAGGCGCGGCGCAATCGATGGATGCGCAGGCACGCAATGCCGAGGCCTTCGCCGCAATGGCGCAGAACGCGCAGGCGTTCCAAGCCATGGCGCGTCAGCCGCAGGCATTCGCCGCGATGGCGCGCCATCCGGCTGCGTTCGAAGCGCTCGCACGCCATCCGGCCGCGTTCGCCGCCATGGCGCGCAACCCGCAAGCGTTCGCCGCCTTCGGCCGCAACGCCAACTTCGCAGCAGCCGCACGCAATCCGGCGGCAAACGCCGCCATGGCGCGCGACGCCGCCGCTTTCGAAGCGCTCGGCCGCGATGCGCAGGCGATGAGCGCGCTCGCTGCCGATGCGCAAGCGTTCCAGGCATTGGCCGCCGACGCTCAAGCGTTCCAGGCTCTGGCGCGCGACGCACAAGCATTCAACGCAATGGCCCGCAACGCCCAGGCGTTCCAGGCGATGGCGCGCAACGCCGAAGCCTTCCGCGCACTTGCCGGCAATGCGCAAGCATTCGCCGCCATGGCGCGCAATGCCCAGGCCTTCCAGGCCTCGGCGCTCAGCGCTCGCGCCTCCGATGCGCAAGCCGCGGTGGCGCTTGCAGCCAACGCCCAGGCGTTCTCGGCGATGGCGCGCCAACCGCAAGCCTTCGCCGCGATGGCTCGCCATCCGCAAGCTTTCGAAGCCCTCGCCCGCCACCCCGCCGCATTCGCGGCCATGGCGCGCAACCCGCAAGCCTTCGCCGCCTTTGCAGGCAACGCCAACTTTGCCGCCGCGGCGCGCAATCCGGCCGCGAACGCAGCCATGGCCCGTGACGCCCAAGCGTTCCAAGCCCTCGGCCGCGACGCCCAGGCGATGAGCGCGCTTGCAACAAACGCGCAAGCGTTCGATGCGATGGCCCGCAACGCGCAAGCGTTTCAGGCCCTCGCGGGCGACGCGCAGGCGTTCGACGCAATGGCCCGCAACGCACAGGCGTTCCAGGCGATGGCGCGTAACGCGGAAGCGTTCCGTGCACTTGCCGGCGACGCGCAAGGCCTCGCTTCGATGGCCCGCAACACGCAGGCGTTCCAGGCTCAGGCCGGCGCTGCTCAAGGTCTGAACGCCGCCGCGATGCAAGCGATGGCGCAGAACCCGCAAGCGTTCGCCGCCATGGCGCAGAACCCACAAGCCTTCGAAGCGCTGGCGCGCAACGCACAAGCGTTGCAGGCGCTGGCGCGCAACGCTGAAGCCTTCGCGGCCCTGGCGCGGCAGCCGGCCTTCGCGGCGCTCGCGCGCGAACCGGCATTCGCCGCCATGGCGCGCGACTCCAGCTTCTCCGCCGCCGTTCGGGCGAACTAACGCAACGCAACACGCCGTGTCGAGCGAGACGCGGCGTGTCTGCCTCGCGGGCGTGATAGGCCGGTAGCGTGGGGATACGGACGCTCTTTTGTGTAGCTGCCTTATCGCTAGCGCCGGTCGTCACCGCGCAAGCGCAGACCACGGACGCCGCGGCGCCTACAGCATCGCAGGCGCCAGAGGCGCCAGCGCCCGGCGACGTCGCGGCCCCTCCTCCCGCCGATGCGCCGCCGCCGTCGGAGCCGCCGCCGAGCCGTGCGCCCGACGACATTCCGCTGATCGATCTCTCCCGGCTGGAAACCGAAAATCTTCGACTGCTCTATTTCGATCCGTCGGAAACATACCTTACGCCCTATGTGGCGCGCAGTTTCGAGAACGCTCTCGGCTTCGAACAACGCATCTTCGGCTGGGAGCCCTGGGATCAGGTCACGCTGCTGCTGAAAGACTTTGGCGATTACGGAAACGCCGCGGCGCGCTCATCGCCGAACAACGCCCTCCTCATCGACATCGCGCCGCTCAGTCTCGCATATGAGACGTTCAGTCCGGGCGAGCGCTTCTTCACGCTGACCAACCACGAAGTCACGCACGTCGCACTGATGGACGTCTGGAACGAACGCGACGCACGCTGGCGGCGCATTTTCGGCGGCAAGCCGATGCCCGTTCAAGAACACCCGGAATCCATCCTCTACAATTATCTCGCCACCCCGCGCGTGGCTGTGCCGCGCTGGTACCTCGAAGGCAGCGCAGTGTTCATGGAGACATGGATGGCGGGCGGCTTCGGCCGCGCACAGGGCGCCTACGACGAAATGGTGTTCCGCTCGATGGTGCGCGACGATGCGCACTTCTATTCACCGGTCGGTCTTGAGTCCGAGGGCATCTTCGTCGACTTCCAGGTCGGCGTGAACGACTACCTCTATGGCACGCGCTTCTTCTCCTATCTCGCGCAGCGCTATTCGCCCGAGCAGGTCATCCAATGGCTGCGCCGCGACGAGGACAGCGCCGCCTATTATCAAACCGCCTTCCGGCGCGTCTTCGATCTGCCGTTGAACCAGGCATGGAACGATTGGATCGCCTGGGAGCATGCCTTCCAGCAAACCAATCTCGAGGCTTTGCGCGCGCATCCGCTCACGGACGCCGCGGCGCTCTCGCCACGCGCTTTGGGCTCGGTCTCCCGCACCTTCGTCGACCCGCGCACCGGCAATCTCATCGGCGCCTTCCGCTATCCGGGCGTCATCGGCCATCTTGGCGTGCTGACGCCTGAGACCGGAGACATCCGCCGCCTCACCGACATCAAGGGCGCGATGCTCTATCGCGTCACTTCATTGGCGTACGATCCGGCCAGCAACACGGCCTGGTACACGACCGACAATTACGCTTATCGCGACATCATGCAGGTTGATGTCGCCAGCGGCGAGCAGCGCATGGTGCTGCGCGACGCCCGCGTCGGCGACATTGTTTTCAATCCTGCGGATCGTTCATTGTGGGGCCTGCGCCATCTCAACGGCTACGTGACGTTGGTTCGCATTCCCGAGCCCTACACAAGTTGGACTCAGATCTACACGTTTCCATTCGGCCGCGTGCCCTTTGACCTCGATATCTCCGCCGACGGGCAAATGCTCTCTGCCTCGGTGGGCGAGATCAACGGCGATCAGTCGGTACAGGTTTTCCGCATGAGCGATCTGGCGCCCGGGATGACGCCGGCGCCAATGGCGAGCTTCAGTCTCGGCAGCGCAACGCCGGAAGGTTTCGTCTTCTCTCCGGACGGCCGTTACCTCTTTGGCAGCGCCTACTATACCGGCGTCTCCAACATCTTCCGCTTCGAACTCGCGACACAGAATCTGGAAGCGGTCTCGAACGCCGAGACCGGCTTCTTCCGCCCGATCCCGCGCGAAGACGGATCCCTCATCGTTTATGAATACACCGGCGAAGGCTTCCGTCCGGGCGTGATTCAACCACAAGCGCTCGACGATCTAGGCACGGTGCGTTTCCTCGGCGCCGAGATCGCCGAGACGCATCCCGTCGTCACAACATGGACCGCCGGATCGCCCGCAAATGTCGATCTCGACGCGCGCATCACTGACCAGGGCCATTACGTACCGCGCGATGAAATGCGCCTCGGAGCGGCCTACCCTGTTGTCGAAGGCTACAGAGGCCGCGTCGCGCTTGGCTATCACGCCGTGTTCGAAGATCCGCTGCAGTTCAATCAATTGCACGTCACGCTGTCATACCTGCCCAATTCGCCGTTTGATGATCAGGACTGGCATTTCGACGCCGAATACAAAACCCTGCGCTGGCGCTTTCGCTATTGGCACAACGACGCCGACTTCTACGATCTCTTCGGCCCGACCGAGCGCGCACGCGCTGGCGACGCCTTCATCGTCGGCTATCGCAACTCATTCATCTACGATCCGCCGCGCCAGCTCGATTTCAACATCGACGCCGCATATTATACTGGCCTCGACACACTGCCCTCGGCGCAGGAAGTCTCGACGTCGTTCGATGAACTCGCATCGGTCAATGCCGAACTGCATTACACCAACACCACACGCTCGCTGGGCGCCGTCGATCACGAACGCGGCTGGCGCTGGACTCTCGCCGCTGGCGCCGATCATGCCAACAGCGACACGTTCCCGAGTATCCGCGGCGGCGTCGATTTCGGCATACCACTGCCGCTGAACAATTCCTCCGCCTGGCTCTACACCGCCGCAGGCACGGTTGGCGGCGACGATGCGAGCCCGCTCAGCGCCTGGTACATGGGCGCGTTCGGCAACAATTATGTCGATGACCGCGAAATCAAACGCTACCGGGAGTTCGACAGCTTCCCCGGCTTCGAAATCAACGAGATCGAAGCGCAGACATTCGCGCGCGCCGTCGCCGAAATAAACCTGCCGCCGGTGCGCTTCGAGGATATCGGCATCGCCAGCCTGTTCCTGAGTTCAATGCGTCCCGCGCTTTTCGCCGGCGCGCTTGAAGCCGAGCCACGCACAGGCGGGCGCCGATCGCTGCAGAGCGTCGGCTTTCAGACAGACTGGAATTTCACCGTCGCGCACCGCTTGCCGATGACGCTTTCCGTCGGCTACGCACGTGGCTTCGAAGATGGCGAAGCCGAGAGCGACGAAGTGCTCGTGTCCGTGAAGATCATGTGATGGATACCGACCTGCTGGTTAAGGCGTTCATCGCCATCGCCCCGGTCGTCGTGCTTCTTGTTGTGTTCGATCGTCTCGACGCGTTCAATCTGATCAGCGCGCGCGAAATCGCCATTCTGCTTGGCGCCGGCGGCGCCTTCGCGGCGCTCAGCTTCCTCGCCAATTGGCGGGTGATGGACGGCTTTCCCATCGGTTTCAGCGCCTACACACGCTACGTGTCGCCCGTCATCGAAGAGAGCTTGAAGGCCGCGCCGCTGATCTTCTTGTTCGCGCGCAACCGTCTTGGGTTCAAAGTCGACGCCGCGATCGCCGGCTTTGCCGTCGGCGCCGGTTTTTCGGTGATCGAGAACATCTGGTATCTCTTCTTGATCACCGACGCGAACGTCACCGCCTGGCTGGTGCGCGGTTTCGGCACGGCGATCATGCATGGCGGCGCAACCGCGATCTTCGCCATCGTCTCGCACGAAATGACCGAGCGCCAGGCGGCGGGCAGCGCCGCGCACTATCATTTCAATCCTGTTCTCTTCGCGCCCGGCCTGCTCATCGCCATGGCGATCCACTCGCTGTTCAACCATTTTCCCGAGCAACCGCTCGTCATCATGGCGCTGACGCTCCTATTGGCGCCCGCGACGATTTTCCTCGCGCTGATCCGGAGCGACCACGCCACGCAACAATGGCTCGCGGCCGATAAAGCGATGCACGAAAACATGCTCGCCGAAATCCGCGCCGGTCATTTCGCGACGACCGGGCGCGGACAACACATCGCCGCGATCGCCGCCCGCCTTGGCGACAAGGCAAACGACGCGAACGCCTATGTCGAACTCAAAACCGAACTTGTGCTGCGGGCCGAAGAACTCATCCACGCCGCGCAGGCAGGCCAAACCATCGCCCTCGGCGATGACGACAAAGCCAAGTTCGCCCGCCTCGACGCGCTCGAACACAGTTTGGGCCAAACAACGCTCGCGGCGCTCGCCGCCCCGCTCGGCTTTACGCGCAATGATCTTTGGGAGCTCTCAAGACTACGCGCACGCGTTCGCGGCGACGCTTAGGCCGACGGCGTCAGCCTTGCGTCCCGGTGATCGTACCATTGTTGGTGACGGGCACGGTGAAGCCGTTCTTTCGGACCGCGTAGCCTGCCGCACCGCCAGCGCCGGACGTTTTCGTCGTGCCGGCGCCGCTCCCCGGAGTGCCAGCCGTACCCGCGGCGCCCGCACCGCCGCCAGGGCGGCCAGCGCCGCCGCCGCTTGCTTCGCCAGCACCGCCCGCGCCGCCGCCTGAGGTCGTTCCAGCGGAGCCATTCGCGGCGGGCGTATCCACGCCGTCGAGCACCGCGGCGCCCTTTGCGCCGCCCGCGCCATTCGGGAATCCGCCGCCGCCACCGCCGCCAACACGATCGAACGCCGGATCGAGCGTCCGCGTACGTCCGCCACCGCCACCACCACCGCCGCCGCCGCTTCTGACTTCGCCGCCGGAATTGACAATGACCGACATCGGCAACCGGCAATAGATCGCATCGCCGCCGGTCCCGCCCGCAGTGCCATCGCCAAGGACAGCTCCCGTCCCACCGGCGCCGCCGCCGCCATACGCTTTGCCGCTGATCTCGAGCGCCAACGTCACTTGATAGAGCGTGATCGGCCAATCGCCACTGTCGATGGCGACGCCGCCGTTTGGCGAACCAGCCGCGCCCGTGACGGTGAGGTTGCTCGCGAGCTGAAACGTGACGTTGGCGTGCTTGTCAGCGGCATAGCCCGCGGTGTTGGCGAGCGTGCGCAAATTCACACCCGCGCCACCTGGAATTTGGACCGTCGCGGTGAAAGTGTCAGCTGGCGTTGTCGCTGATCGCACGACTTGCGTGCGATTGCCGGCGGCGTCGTACGCGTACGCAACACTACTCCCGTCCTGGAAAATCACCAGCACGAGGCGTCCCTGCGCGTCGTAACGATACTGCGTGGTGTCCGCGAAAGCCTTTGGCGCCAAGCCAAATGCGAGGCCGCTTGCCGCAAGATGTACAAGAGCTGAGCGACGATTGCGCTGCATCACCTTGCTCCCCGCCGACGTCATTCTTCGCGTTACGTTTGATGTTGACGATAGTGGTTGCGCTTCATATTGCTGGAGTCAAGCATGCTGGGGATCGCGATGCGCGCACGCATCTCAAACGCTTCGACATCAAACGTCGCGCTTGGACGTTTGGTGCGCACGCTGGCGGGCGGCGCCATCATCCTCGCGGCCGCGCTGATTGCCGGCGCCTCAAGCGCGCAGGCGCAATCACCACCGCCGCCGCTTGCGCCGCCGCCGCCGGTGTTTCAATCGGTCGACGGCAACGGCGTCGACCTCGTTTCCGGCGCCTTCAACTTTTCCTCGGTCGATGTCGTGATCGGCAATCCCGGCTCGGGCGGGCTTGCCTATGGGCGCAGCTATATCGGCCCTGGCTGGCGCGACAATTATGTCGGCACCATCAATTCCAGCGGCGCGACCTACACGGTCAGCGTCGGCGGCTCGTCGGAAACCTTCACGCTCGCCAGCGGCGTGTTCACATCGGTGCAGGCGCAAGGCTCAACCCTGGCCTTCAATTCCGGCACAGGCCTCTACACCTATCAATCCTCCGCCGGCGCGATTGCGATCTTCGACACCGCGCTCGCCAACGGCATGGTGTTCGACGCCAATGTCGCGCGCGTCACCTCAGTGACGCAGCCTTCGGGCGAGCAACTGAGCTTCCACTACAAAACCGTGACCGTGCAATCAGTGCTGGCGCGCCGCCTGCAATCGGTGACCAACAATCTCGGCTACCAGCTGCATTTCGACTACAGCCTCAATAGCCCCACCCTCTCCTCGCAACTGGCCGCATGGCGCACGGTCACGAACGTCACCGGCATCAACAACGCCGTCGATTATTGCGACCCCAATGCGGACGCCTGTACGGGTCTCACCCAGACCTGGCCGAACGCGAGCTATGCCATCAGCGGCTATTACGAGACCGTCACCGACACGCTCGGGCGGGCGACGCGATATGGCGGCGTGCCTGCCGGAAATGGCCTGGAATCCGTGCGTTTTCCGTCGAGTTCATCGGCCGACCACATCCAGGTCGCTTATAATGGTTCGGGCCAGGTGAGCTTTGTCACCCACGGCCTCGACACCTGGCATTACGCCTATGCCGACGCCAGCGGCGCGCGCACCACGACGGTCACCGATCCGTTGTCGAATGCGCGCGTCGTCGTTTCCGATATCGCCTCGAGCCAGGTTACGAGTGAAGCTAACGAGCTCAGCCAAACCACATCCTACCAATACGATTCCAACAATCGCGTCACCCGCGTGACCAGGCCGGAAGGCAATTACACAGAGCTCAGCTATGACGGGCGCGGCAACGTCACCCAAACCACCGAGGTCGCCAAATCCGGTTCCGGGCTCTCCAACATCGTCACCAGCGCCAGCTATGCCTCGACATGCGCCAATCCCGT